>JBQGCI010000124.1:0-2030 GCA_052038405.1 Acinetobacter pittii | reverse complement strand
GCTACAGCTTCGCGGCTTGAATCATTGATCAGAGTTCTGAGACGCTGATAATTTACCGGGTCTTTTAGCGCTACCAGGTCCCAGGTGTCGGGCTCTATTTCTAAATTTAGTTTCCAATCTTTATACTGCCCCATGTGATCTGCGATAAAGCGGGTTACCCATAGAGGGTAATGGCCATACATGCCACCATGGTACCCATCCACAAAATAATTGGTGGTGGCTTTATTGGGTTGCGATTTCGCGCAGCAGCTGATACAAATGATCACCCAGGATAAAAAAAATCTCACACAAAATAATTTGAATACAAATTGCTAAATCTCCCTCTAAAGTAACTTTTTGCGATGTTTTCCTCCATCTCTATTGAGGTAAAGTTTTAAAAAAGGTACTATTATGCAAAACCTAAAAATGATGCTAAGAGTTTTGTTGGTAATGGTGATATTGGCGATATTTCACTACGCAGGAGCGCAGGAAAAAATATCATTAAATAGCGATGACAATGTTGCCTGGCAAATTAAACCGCTTTCTGAAGTTGGCATTGATGGGAAAAAAATATCAACACACGGCGCCGCATTCCAAAATTCTATAGCCGGCGTGGTCCCTGGTACTGTATTTACTGCTTATGTCAATGCAGGTCATGTGCCCAACCCCAACTATAGTGATAATATTTACAAGGTAGATGAGTCTTTTTTTAACCGGCCTTTCTGGTACCGGGCAGAATTTAAACTGCCGGCTTCTTATAACAAAGGACAGCGTGTTTGGCTTCACTTTGATAATACCAATCGCTATGCAGATTTTTATTGTAATGGTGTGAAGCTGTCCGGTACCCCACACTCCACAAAAGATATCAGCGGGCATATGCTTCGGACAAAATATGACATTACCGCGATGGTGAACCAGGGAGGAATAAATGCCGTAGCTGTTTTGATCACTGATGCTGATCAAAAAAAGGTAAGAACAGCTAAAGAGGGCTTTGGTGTAACGGCAAGCCCTACCTACCTTGCTGCTGCCGGGTGGGATTGGATGCCCTATGTGCCTGGCAGACTGGCCGGTATTACCGGAAATGCATATCTTGAGATAACCGGCGATGTGGTGATGGAAGACCCCTGGGTGAGGTCGCAGTTAGAGTCGGATGAATACGCTTACCTGTTTCTCTCATCGGCTATACGAAACACCGCCACAACTGAAAAGGAAGTGACTGTTTCGGGTACGATTAATCCCGGGAATATAACTTTCTCTAAAAAAATAAGCGTGCCGGCTCAATCAACCGCTACGATCCGGTTTAACAAGGCAGATTTTGAGCAGCTAATTGTGCATCAACCGAAATTGTGGTGGCCTAACGGGTATGGCGATCCCAATTTGTACAACTGCAAACTTACCTGTAGTGTGAATAATAAAGTTTCAGACACCCGGCAAATAACATTTGGCATTCGAAAATATGAGTACCAGTTTGTAAAAAATAAAAAAGGATGGCCGGTTATGAATTTCCTGGTTAACGGCCGCAAAATTTATTTGAAGGGAGGCAACTGGGGTATGAGCGAATATCTCCTGCGGTGTCACGGAAAAGAATATGAGACTAAAATAAAACTGCACAAAGACATGAACTATAATATTATCAGAACATGGACAGGGTGCGTAACTGATGATGAGTTTTATGATTATTGCGATCAGTACGGGATTATGGTGTGGGACGATTTTTGGCTTTATGTGGCTTATAATGATGTGGCTAATGATGACGATTTTATTGCGAACGCGACGGATAAAGTAAAACGGCTGCGCAATCATCCAAGTATTGCTCTTTGGTGTGGCGCTAATGAAACGCATCCCAAGCCTGCTCTCGACGACAGGCTTAGGGCTATTGTAGCGCAGGAAGATCATAACGACAGGATGTACAAATCAAGTTCCAACCAGGATGGATTGTCGGGTAGCGGTTGGTGGGGTAACCAGCCGCCCCGCCATCATTTTGAAACTTCGGGCAGTAATCTTGCATGGAATCAACCCGCTTACCCCTATGGCATCGACTATGGATATGG
>JBQGCI010000123.1:0-16040 GCA_052038405.1 Acinetobacter pittii | reverse complement strand
TGGAGTCAGGGTTTCAAAAAAAAAACGGGCAGGGGGATCATCATCAAGGCAGGCAGCAAAATCCTTATTCAACTCATATTTTTTCTCATCTACCTCTAGTTGCACGGCAACCATTGCACCTTGCCTTTTGGCTATCCCCTTCCGAATCGCGGCATTGATAGCCATTATATAATTACCCCCACCAGCGGGTAACAAGGTTACCCCCGAAATAGGATATTGATCTAAATGACCTTTTACACGAAATGCCTTCCGGCTATCGGCTTTCAATTGTTCTGCCAGTTCCGCTGGTACTTCAATATAAGTCCAGCCGGTTTTATCGCCGTTCTCCTTAAATTTCTGTAGGGCTGTGGTAAAATGGATCCCCTGACTTTTCATAACCTACAATGCGAATATTAATTGGTTTGTACCTTCCCAAACAATTCAACAGGCTTGATCCGCACACCAAAATTATAGGGAGTAATATCAAGGCCGCGCAAATACATGCTTTTAAAGGCGTAGGAGCCATACAACCTGATAATACCCAGGTTTACTTCAGCAATGTAGGATAGCTTCCAGGGACGCAAGTCAAAATCACCCCGGGATTTGGCTTTTCCCTCGTCAGAGTTGACGAACTTATTTCTTGCCGAGTACAGGTATCCCACGCTTACACCGGCGCTCACTTCGAAAGCATATAAATTATGCGGCGTTAAATTGAAGTTGAGCATCAATGGTACTGTAAGGTAATCGGTAGCCAGTTTATTCTTTTTATAGGTTCTTCCCGGGGTATCGTCAAAGCTGATAGCCGGGGCATTTTCCACCATAGCTGTTTGCACCTCGTACCGGATGGGTTGTTTATAATGATAGTTATTTAACTCCAAACCAATCCCGTAATTAAAGTTTACATAGCTATTGATCAGGCTCACCTGCTGCGTAACTATCCATATGTTCACGTTGCGAGACTTAAAGGGTTTTAAACCCATCCAGTCACTGTTTACATCGCCTGTAGCATACTGCTGTGCCTCGATAGTGGTGTAATTGGTATTATCTACGAAGCTGGAAAATCCCAGGTCAACAATTCCCCATTGGGTTCGTAATTTTTTAGGATGGGTACGGCTGCTCAACTTTTTCAGAAAACCTTTCTTGGGTGGTGCGGCAAAAGCGCCGGGATCATTGTCCCTGATGATCGTAACACCGCCTATTTCGAGCGTATCAGGTTTCGGTTGGTCTTGTGCTATACTAGAGACAGCCCATGACAGACACAGTACGGAAAGCAAAAATCTCATAATACCGTAAAGATACATTTTACCAACAACCGAAAAGTTAAAATTCACCTGTTTGATCAATGGTAGCCATTGCTATCAAAACCTGATTCCCACGTTGTAAGGCGTCAGATCCAGGCCGTCTTTAAACATGCCTTTCATAGCATAAGATCCATAAAGACTGATCACTCCTAAATTCACTTCGCCTACATAAGATAGTTTCCAGGGATTCAGATTAAGGTTATCTTTTAGTTTTTGCTTGCCCTCATCCGATGTGATGGTCTTATTGCGGGCACTGTATAAGTAGCCCGCGCTGATGCCCGCGCTAAAGCCCCATTCCCTTGTTTTTTGCGCCGAAAACTTGAATCCCTTATTGTGTTCCCTGCTGTAAGAAAATCCTTTTCCGCCCCTCCCACTACCAAAATCGAAATTCAGCATCAAAGGAAAGGTTACATAGTCTGCTGCCAGTTTGTTCTTGGAGTAGTTACGACCTTCTGTATGATCCCATTCAACATAAGGAAGATTGCTATGGAACCGGACAGGATTTTTAAACCTGTAATTATTCAGCTCCAATCCTAATGCATATTTCAGGTTCACGTTATGATGGATCAGATTTACCTTCTGACTTACCAGCCATATATTTACATTAACTGATTTTCCGTTTCGAAGGTCGAACCAGGAAGCATCTGCATCGGGTGCGAAAGCCTGGGCGCCCGCCGAAGCATAATTGGTATTGTCAACAAAATTGGAGAAGCCAATGTCAAACCCTCCAAACCAGCTGGTGGATATATTTTTACGACGCGTGGTTTTTTGCCACACTTCGCCCTCCTTGTCTACAATTACTTTTTTATTATCCTTATCGGTAATCACCTGCACCGTTACAGAAGCAGTATCTTTTTGAGCATAAGCTGCAGCCGACATCAGCACACACAGGACAGTGGGTAAAATTTTGCGTAACATATATTCTGTTTTAAGTATTATTTTTCTAAGTGAATGGCAAAACCTGCCACATTAATATGATCACCTCCGTCGGATAAAATATCCAGGGCCCGGTCGCTGATCTGTTTTCCGATCTTTTTAAACAATGATTTTTTCTCTTTAACGGGCTCCTTAACCGGAGCCACGGGAACTATCTCAACCGACGGTGCTTTTTTTATGATCTCTGTACTTTCTTTAGGATGTTCGGGCAGTGGGATCGACGGATTCTCTTTATCCCGGTTGTCTGCTGCAACGGTGGTAGTACGGATAATTTCAGTGCTGCCGGTTACTGATTTGGATACGGCCGCATGCTGTTCTGCAGACGGGCCTTTGCTACCCGATGGTTTTTGTTGCTTTTTAGCTTGACGCTCCTGAGCACCGGCATAGACGGGCTCCGGGATGGCACCAGGCTCCTCCCGGCTATTGGCACCAATTGTATCAACAACGGGAGGTGCAGGCTCAGCGGGCGGGCTGAAAGGCGTTGTATTAACAGCCACCGGAGCATCATTCGACCCGTCCTGCTCGGACTGGTTTAAAACCAGCCAGGTGCTTATGCATAATAACAAAGACGCCGCTATAGCCAGTTTACGCCAATCCATACTCCGCACAATGCCTCTTTTATATAATTTCACTTTAGACGGGTATTGTATGGAAGGTTCGGCTTTTAGATAAAGCTGGCCCAGGTTTTCCAACTCCGCTTTTAAGGCATCATTACGCTGAAGCGCCTGTTCCACCTTACCGGCCAACTCTTTTCCGGCTTCGCCATCGAGGTATAAAAGCAAATCTTCTTCGGTCAGCTCCGACCGTTTAATCAGCTGCTCTTTGCCAGCGAAATAAACCGGCTCCCGAATATCTGAAATTGTTTGCTTTAACAGTTCCAGTTCACCTGCCAACCCGGGGTGCTGCACAAGGAATGCATCTACCATCTTTTTTTCCTGCACCGACAACTCATTGTCCACGTACATTAAAAAGAACTCCTCGTAATTATGTTGATTGATTTCCATTAACCACCTCCTTTTTATTAAACCAGATTATTCGCATTTACCAGGTACGATTTTAATTGCAACCTGGATCGATGCAGGTAAACTTTTACCTGCGATGCATTCAACCCGGTAATTTCACCTATTTCTTCATAGCTATAGCCTTCATAATCTTTTAACAGTACCAAAGACCGGTTTTGTTCCGATAAACGGGATAGGGCCTGCTCCAACACTGCTTTTAAATTATTGCGTTTCTCCTCTACCCCTCTATCCAGATTTTCAAATGTCTCGTGTAAATCCATCCGGCTGTTCTTGCGATAATGATCTACCATTTTATTATAAGCCACTCTAAACAGGTAAGCTTTTGCGGTACCTGTATGGATATCCATCCGGTTTTGCCATAGTACCTCGTATGCATTCTGCACCATATCTTCTGCGTCTGCCCTATGCCGCGTAGTTTTCAACATAAAGCGGTATAAAGCATCTGAATAATTTGTTACACAATCATTGTAATCTTTCTCAGTCATAAAACAGCCAGATCCTTAGTTATCAATTACTTTTACTATTCTCCTACTCCCGATTGCAGTAAAAAACTATTTATTTACCCGCGCTCGTATTTATTATACGGGCAGGAAAACCAAAAGTTACAAAAAAATAAAAGAAAGTTAACGAAGCACCATTTGCCGGTCTGCATCCAGCCTGATCAAAATAAAAAGCATCACCGAAAAGGTTAGTAAAGAGGTGCCGCCATAGCTGATCAACGGCAGCGGGATACCGATTACGGGCGCCAGTCCGATGGTCATGCCCAGGTTAATAGCAATATGAAAAAAGAAAACCGAAGCAACTCCGTAGGCATAACAGCGGCTAAAAACACTTCTTTGCCGCTCTGCGATGGTAACAATTCTGAATAACAGCAGTAGATAAAGTCCCAGCAGCACCACACTTCCTGCAAAACCGAAGCCCTCTCCTATTGTGTCAAATATAAAGTCGGTACGCTGTTCAGGCACAAATCCGTACCGGGTTTGAGTGCCGCTTAAAAGCCCTTTGCCTACCAACCCACCGCTGCCAATGGCTATTTTGGATTGTTTCACATTATAATCGGCTGTATTCTTTTGCCTTCCCGTTTTGGCATCCACCTTCATTTCGCCCTTGATATACTCCTCCGGTATATCCCTTCCTATGGTGCTGAAAATACGCTCTACCTGGTGCTTCTCAAACACATGAGTGAACAGGAAAGGAACTCCAAATCGCTGCACGCCTATACAGATCAGGCCTATCAGCAGAATTTTCATTAAAACGCCTTTATCCCTTTTGATCTGCCGCTGGTTCAATAATAGAACGACCCCGATAATTACAGCCAATATAATCGCCAGCAGGTCTTTATCTAGCAACAATGTTGCTACTACCAACGCTGCTGCTGCAAACCCGATTATGATATACATGGGAGGTAATCCCTCCCTGAACATGACCAGGAAAAACGCGAAAAACACCAGCGCCAGGCCCGTTTCTTTTTGCAAAATGGTTAACACGGCAGGGGCCAGCGTTAAACCAGCTGCAATTAACTGGGACTTGGGTCGGCTAAAATCCATTTCAGGCAGCGAAAGGTATTTGGCCAGGGCCAATGCCACAGTGATTTTGCAAAACTCCGCCGGCTGAAACTGGAAGCCCCCTATACGAATAATAGACTCTGTGCCTTTTACTGCCGAGTGAAAGGGAAATACCAGTAAAAGAAGCAGTATTCCCCCGGCGTACCAGAGATTGGCTGTAGCCGGGAAAAATTTACTATCGGTCAGCAAAATAAACAAACCCAGCGCCAGGGCTACACAGGCATAGTAAAACTGCTTGCTATAGTCTGTTTTATAGCTTAAGAAGCTTTGCAGAACGGGGTCGCCATCCTTATAGGTTACTGCAAAAATGGCCAGCAGGCCAATAGCCAGTAAAATAAGGTAAATGACAATTAACGAGTAATCTACGCCCTTCGATATCTCTGATTTATTTTGTGCCATGCTATGCCGTATATGTAGCTTTAGACTGTTGGTAATTTTTCTTTTGCCCGGTTAATATCGCTACTGCTGTTGCCACGCTCTGGCTTTCATTTTTCTTCTGCTCTTCTTTATTCTTTTCTTCCTGGAGCTTTTTGCGTTTAGCGGCGCTGTCTGCGGTAGCCCTACCGCGCCCGCGGAACTTCAGTATCATGCTGCTGTCCTTATAATCCTTCAGCCACTGGTAGGCCCGCGCAGAATCTGTTAAATATTGCAGGCGGGGCAAATAAGGCGGCATTAGATTAACGTTCGCCGTTCTTTCCACATCGGCCTCGCTTTTGGCATTCAATGTGTCAAATAAGTATTTTTCCATTAACAACCGGGCGATCGGGCCTGCAGACGACCCGCCATAACCGCCGCTTTCCACCACTACAGCAACACAAATTTTCGGATCTTCTTTAGGAGCAAAGCAAACGAACATGGCGTTATGCGGCAGGTCCCATTTCTTGCCGCCAATGATCCTTGAGTTTTGAGCCGTACCGGTTTTAGCGCAAACATTAATACCCGGTATTTTTACATTGCGGGCCGTTCCATGGGTAACCACATCCTGCATACCGTTGATGGTGGCATTAAAAGCCGTATCTGATATATGGGTTAATGCATTATGCCTGACGCGGTACTTATTCATAAATGCCGAATCTGCACTGGTTTCATTCTCGAGACTGTCCACGAAATGAGGGGTATAATAATAACCCCGGTTGGCAATAATACACATGGCATTAGCCAGCTGCAAAGGGGTGGCCAGCATTTTGTCCTGCCCGATGCCCAGGGTAAGGTTGGTGCAGGAGTTCCAGGAGCCCCGGTATTCTTTGTCGTAAACAGCTACCGTAGGAATATTCCCCATATTTTCGCTGGGTACATCTACTCCCAGGCGAACACCTAAACCAAACAGATTCATGTAATCTTCCCATACCTCGTATCCTCTTTTAGTGTTTCCGTATTTACGATTATCTACCACTTTCCTGTATACATCTACAAAATAAGAGTTGCAGGAGTTAGCGATGGCGGCTCTTAAATTAGCGGCATGCCCCCCGCCGGCGTGGGTACAGGCAGGCTTTCCTGCGCCACAGGAGAAATACCGCCCACCGCAGGGGTAACCAAAGGCGGGCGTGATCACGCCTTCATCCAATGCAACGAGGCCGCCCAGCGGCTTAAAGGTTGAGCCGGGAGGATAACGTCCCTGTATACCCCTGTTTAACAGAGGTGATGCTACATCCAGGTTCATTTTCTGATAATTCTTTTTAAACTCCGGACCGGTAAGATCGTTAGGATTAAATGTGGGCCCCGATGCCATGGCCAGAATGCCACCCGTTTTAGGATCGATGGCCACTGCCGCTCCAACCTTATTGCTGATCAGCTTTTCGGCAAGAGCCTGCAATTCTACATCAATATGCGTTTTTAATCCACGACCCGCAATCGCCATGGTGTCAAAATCTCCGTTTTCGAAATGACCTACCAGCCGGTTCTTATTATCTTTTATCATGTATTCGATACCCCGCTGTCCCATCAATACCTTTTCATAAGTATATTCCAACCCGTTCTTGCCGCGGTAGTCGCCCATGCGGTAAAATCCGCCCGACCGCTCAATATCCCGCTGGTCGGCTTCGCTGATATACCCCAAAATATGCGCACCCACATTGTAGGGGTAAGATCTCACCGGGCGGGCTACCAGGTTAAAGCCTGAAAACCGCCAGCCGTTCTCTTCAAACCGCGCCTGCATTTCGGGTGTTAGCAGCGACATAAAGATAGACGGTCTCACCCGCGTATTCTTAACCACCGCTTCCACGATCTTTTGTTTAAATTCGGCAGTATCGATATTCATCAGCCTGCAAAAAGCCAGCGTATCAATATTCTTCACTTCGGCGGGCGTCACCATCAGATCAAACATGATCACATTGTTCAGGATGGGTTTACCCTTGCGGTCGAAGATGATGCCTCGCTCAGGGTATACAATTTTGGCAAAAACGGCATTATCCCTGGCCAGCTGATGATATTTCCGGCCAAAGATCTGGAGGTTCACTAACTGAGCCAGTATAACAATAAAAACGGCCAGAAAAATGGCGCGTATGATATAACTCCTCGACTGATTGAATACGGACATGGAAAAAGGAAAACTTTTGCAGGATAACAATAATAACTGCAAAAGTACATAGAGCGCATCGTTGCTTTATATATTTTTAAAGAAAAAAAATACGAATACGTTGCATCGCTGTCCTTCTTCAAAAAAGATGGATAGCTTATGCGGTGTTGGATCTGAATTTCAGCTTGCGCGGGAAGATCAGTTCAGCAATAACAATCATCAGCATGCTGATAGCAGTAGTGATCACCACCTTCATTAAGAAATAAATGAAAGAGCCAAACGACAGCCACTCCAGGAACAACAAGTAAAAATTGTGGCAAAAAGTGAGGATCAACGCATACAGCAAATAGGCGTTCCAACCCATTGCTCTGGGGGACGGCTCTTTATAACTAAACTCAGTTGCGTCTTTGGGTGCAAAAAGATTGATAATGAAAGGACGTAAAAAGGCGACCAGCACACTGGCCGCAGCATGTAAACCGGGGGTCATCGTATAGTAATCCACACTCATTCCCAATAAAAATCCCAATACCAGCGTCCAGCCGTTTTTCATATAAAAAGGCAGCCACAGAATAAAAAGAAAATAAAGGTAAGGCGTAATTAACTGATGCAAATGCGGCATTACATTTAATACATAGACCTGCAGGAAAACAAACAGTGTAAAGCGGATGATATTTCTTACGAGATCACTCATTTACTGGCTCCTTTTCTTTCAACCATATTATGCGTTTCTTTATCCAACTGCTCTAATTCGTTATAGTTAAGATTTTCCACTATAAATACCTGTTGCAGGCTGGTTAAATTAGCTGCCGGCTTTACTTTAAGTATAAAAAAATTACTTGACTTATCAATTAAAACCTTGGACACCACTCCCACCATACGTCCTGGCGGATAACTCCTGGAATAGGTGCCGGTTAAAATAGTGTCTCCCTTACGTACCGAGTCTGTTTTAGGGATATTGTTGAGCGTCAACTCCTGTGGCGACTTCCCGTCCCAGCTAAGCATACCTGCACTGCCGGTTCTTTTTAACTGTACGCTGAATTTGTTTACCACATTCAGTAAGCTCATCACCTCGCTGAAATGCTTGCCGGTGTTAATCACTTTTCCAACCAACCCGCCGTTAGAACTAAAGACCCCCATATCATCGCCGATACCCCTGCTGCTTCCCCGGTTGATCTGCAGATAATTCTTATCACTACCCGAAGTGCTATATAACACCTGGGCGCTTCTCCATACAAAATGACGGTTGCTTCCTAAAGTATCCCTGTAAGCAGAATCGCGCAAAACGGTTGTTCCAGAATCTGAAACAACGAAGTTCGCGTTCAATAAGTTCATGAGGGAATCATTCAGCCGGTGTACCCGCCTGTTTTCTTCCTGCATGGTAAAAAAATCTTCTAACGAATTGTATTTCCCATTAAAGTAAGACGTAATACCTCCCGCAAACCCAAGACCCTTTGCCCGGTGCGAAGCATTATAGGTAAACAAAAAATACAGCGCCATGATCTGCAGGACCAGGAATAGTACGAAAACTGAGTAGCGCCGGATGAATAAAAAGATATTACGCATGAACGAAGTTAATAGGTTGAATAGTTGATAAGTTGACGGGGGAAAACCTTTTTAACCTATAAACCTGTTAACCAGTCAACTCTTCAATACTACCTCATTACAAATGGGTACCTGTCATAGTTTTGCAGCGCAATGCCTGTACCTCTTACCACACTTTTAAGCGGATCGTCGGCTATATGTACCGGCAGCTTTATTTTCTGACTTAATCTTTTATCCAAACCTCTTAATAAAGCGCCTCCGCCGGTAAGGTATAAACCGCGGCGGTAAATATCGCTGGCCAGCTCAGGGGGTGTTTGCTCCAACGCTTTCAAGATGGCCTCTTCAATTTTAAAAATGCTTTTATCCAAAGCTTCGGCTACTTCCTGGTAGCTCACCATAATCTGTTTGGGAATACCGGTTACCAGGTCACGGCCATTTACCGGAATGTCGTCCGGAGGATTGTCCAGGTCCTTCATGGCTGCGCCAATCTGGATTTTTATTTGTTCTGCGGTACGCTCCCCGATCAAAAGACTATGATATCTTCTTAAAGCCTCCATAATGTCGGCAGTGAATTCATCACCGGCAATGCGTATACTTTGATCGCAAACAATACCTGCTAATGCTATTACCGTGATGCCTGTGGTTCCGCCACCGATATCGATGATCATATTACCCACCGGCTCTTCTACATCGATACCAATACCTAAAGCGGCAGCCATTGGCTCATGAATCAGGTATACTTCTTTGGCGCCGGCCTGTTCGGCACTATCTCTAACCGCACGTTTCTCTACCTCGGTAATGGAAGAAGGAATACAGATCATCATTCTCCAGCTGGGCGGGAACAAGGGCTTTTTCGGATACACCAGCTTGATCAGCTCACGTATCATTAATTCAGCCGCATTAAAGTCTGCAATTACGCCATCTTTTAACGGCCTGACGGTTCTGATGCTTTCATGTGTTTTTTCGTGCATCATTAATGCACGCTTGCCAACCGCTAAAACCTCCTTCGGATTATTGCGGTTTAATGCTACAATACTTGGCTCATTTACAGCCACTTCTTCGTTATGTATAATGAGGGTATTTGCGGTACCCAAATCCATTGCTATTTCCTGAGTAAACCAGTTGAAAAGTCCCATTCTGCTATATATTCAAAATTGTGTTGGCAAAGGTGAAGTAATTTCCCGAAAGTAACAAAGCAAAAGAACAAAACCCTCTATTTTTCAGCATTTGCACATTATTAACACAATTTTTAATAAGACTTTTAGCCGCCTGATTTTACCGTTCATAGAACCTTTGAATCATCCTTTGGTAATGGGCCTTTCCCCTGCTTTCCAGCTTTATCAGCGGTTAACCCAAAGAATGGTTTTTTTTCAGTACGTTTGCCAGATAACTAAAGTTAAAACCAAAAGAGATGGCTTTAAAAGACATTCAATCAACAGGAAGTAAAGATACGCGCAGCGGCTTCGGCGATGGCATTGTAGAAGCAGCACGTAAAAACGAAAATATTGTTGCCCTTACGGCCGATTTATTAGGCTCGATGAAACTAAACCAGTTCGTTAAAGAGTTTCCGGAAAGATTTGTACAGTGCGGTATTGGCGAAGCCAATATGATCGGCGTTGCATCAGGACTTTCTATCGGGGGTAAAATTCCTTTCACCACCACTTTCGCTAATTTTAGTACGGGCAGGGTATATGACCAGATCCGCCAGTCTGTTGCTTACAGCGGCAAAAATGTAAAGATCTGTGCTTCTCACGCGGGGGTGACTTTAGGTGAAGACGGGGCAACCCACCAGATACTGGAAGATATCGGCTTGATGAAAATGCTACCAGGTATGACCGTGGTAGTGCCTTGCGATTATACTCAAACCAAAGCGGCTACACAGGCTATTGCTGAATACGAAGGACCGGTTTACCTGCGTTTTGGCCGCCCGAGCTGGCCGATTTTTACCAAAGAGGAAGATTTCCAGATCGGTAAAGCACAATATTTCTCTGAAGGTACTGATGTTACCATTTTTGCCTGCGGTCACCTGGTATGGAATGCCATACAGGCAGGGGTGGAACTGGAAGAGAAAGGCATTAGTGTAGAGGTTATCAACATACACACAATCAAACCTTTAGATGAAGAAGCGGTGATTAAGTCGCTGAAAAAAACCAAATGTGCGGTTACTGCGGAAGAGCATAATATTATCGGCGGATTAGGCGATGCGATCGGCCAGTGTGCCGCTAAAAACTTCCCGGTTCCTATTGAGTATGTAGGCACCAAGGACACTTTTGGTGAAAGCGGCACTCCTAAAGAGCTGCTGAAAAAGTACGGCATGGATGTTCCGGATATCGTTGCTGCTGCCGAAAAGGTAATGGCACGGAAAAATGCTTGATCTCCTTCCATTATAATAGTCACCCGCGCATGTCGCGGGTTTCTTTTTTTAGGTTTAAACCTTTATCTATATCAGGCGTCTTATAACTCTTTGATGGAGCGCTCCTTTCTTTCCGATGATGAACTTTTACTACTTTTTCGTGACCCGGTTACGAAGCAAAAGGCATTTTCCGGGATTATTGAAAAATACAAGGAGAAACTTTACTGGCATATACGCCGGATGGTATTAATACATGAGGATGCCGACGACGTATTGCAGAACGTTTTTATCAAAATGTGGAAGGGGCTTGAGCATTTCAGGGAAGAGAGTAAATTGTATAGCTGGCTTTACCGCATCGCCTCCAACGAGAGCATCACCCATTTGAACCGAATAAAAAAACAACTACAGGTTGAAACGGACGATGCTGCTTACAACTACCTGGAAGAGAAGGTGAAAGCCGACTCCTATTTTGATTCGTCCAAAGTAGAATGGAAGCTGCAACTGGCTATTCAAACCTTGCCCGAACAGCAGAAGCTGGTTTTTAACCTGCGGTACTTTGATGAAATGCCCTACCAGGAAATCAGCGAAGCGCTCGGCGTAACCGTAGGTGCATTAAAAGCCAGCTATCACCATGCGGCCAAAAAAATACAGGACTACCTGGTAAATGAATTAAACTTTTGACACCCGCCGGGGTCTATTTTATACAAGATGAAAGAGCACAATGACATATTAAGCGCATTGCGTCAGCAAATGAAAGAGGATCATCAATCAATGGGATATCCGCTCCATGTCCCAACGGATTATTTCCCTGGTCTTGAGAACCGGATCCTCTCGAAGATATCGGATGAAGAAGCCTGCCCCATATCCCTGCCAGACGATGGCAAAAAGCCAACGTTTGAAGTTCCCAAGGGCTATTTTGAGGGCCTGGAACAGGCAATCCTTCAAAAAACCGCTTCACCTGCGCCGGTCAGGAAGCTAATTTCTTATAAATGGGGGGCGATAGCGGCGGCGGCAATTATCGGAGTAATTATTTGGCTGGGTCTTTATTACACGGATGCGTCCCGTTCCGGGCAAATCACGGTTCAGAACAGACCAGGCAGTGCACCGGTGATCAATAATATCAGCATTAATGAACTACAAGATTTCGTAGAAGAAGGACCAGCCGGAAATGGTACTGGGAATGGCAAGAAAAAAACCGTTGACATTAATCAACTTTTTCAACAGGTAAGCAGTCAGGACCTGGAAAGTTTTTTAAATGAAACGGCAGCCAATAATACCGAATTATTTTAGAGAACCATGAGCAAATTTAGCCGTATACTATTTGTTTCTGCAGCGTTTTTCATGTTGCATTCCAGCGCTTACAGCCAGCAAAAACGCGCATCAAAACTTTACGATGTATTCTTTGAATATGTTTCAAAAACGCTGGAGCTAAAACCTTCAGATGCAGCACAGATGCGGCCTGTAGTAAAAAAGTATCTTGATGACAGAAGGAAGGTCTATGGTCAGTTTTCGGATCCGTTGGAGCGGGAGCAGGAAATACTGAACATAAAAATGAGCTCCCGCAAAGAGATGACCGCTATTATTGGTATACAAAAAGCAAACGCCTTTTTTTCGAGCGAGCAGGCCTTCCGCCGAAAAGTGAGGGAAGAGCTTAAACAGCGGAACGAGGAGCGGAAAAAAAATTAATGTTTAAACTTTTTTCTCAATAAATTTTTTTTGTATAAATCTATTTCCTATTTTTGCAACTGGTGTTTTTCATAGGTTAGCAACGGCCAGCTCTTTTTAGGGCAGGCCTTTTTTTTATCCTTTACTTTCATCTGCAAAGCGCTTCACCGGTGTCTGGATATCATGATAAAACAGAAACTGCCAGCCGGCTCCTTCCTGCAGCCACTTTTCCCGCAGCTGCATGGCTTTTTTTCCATCGTAGTCATACTTGGCAGCAAAGCGCGTTTTCATCTGCGACAGCTGGGGAGCATCATCTGCGCCAAAGAAAACGATCTCTTCACCTTCTTTCAGCCATATTACGCGGTGAAATTTAGAATGCGCACCGGTTACCTCGTAACTGATTCCATCGGCAAGAAGGCCTGTTTCTGCCTCTGTAAGCACGAGGTTATCGCTGGCTTGCAACAGTTCCAACAAATCGGTATTATACGATGCAGAACCAATTTCCATTGCGTATTCTAATTCCTGCCGCTGAATATGATAAGTGGCGTTTTCAAATGACAGTTGCCGCGTGTAAGGATTAATTAGCCCACCCGCATGATCCTTGTGTAAATGGCTCATAATAACCATTGTGATATCGCCGGCATTAATTCCTTGATTGCGGAGGTTTTGATATAGTTGAAACTGGCCGTCTTCATCGGTAAGCCCCAGGCCGGTATCGAGCAATATGATATCGTTACCGGTTATCACCACAAAAGGTTGAATTTCTACTAAAAGGCTACCGCGGTTACGATCAGCCATTTCGTCTTCGTTTACTTTGAAAGGAATAAATTGCTTAGACGCATCTACGGTGAATGCGCCTTCTGACAGGGGTATGATCTTCATCAGGCAAAAGTAGCTGATATTATTTAGTGGTGGCTCGCCGGGGCACCATTCAAATGTAGCATGAAGCGCAATTTTGTTTATACGGTCATCTGATATATCGGGGTAAACGCAAAGGGATACTAAATGACACCCGGGGAGTGTACCAAAGCTTTAGAACAGATCAGTCGGCAACGCCGGACAGATGCAGAAAACGGGTCGCCGGCCTATCCTGCCACTCATTTACCTGATCATCAAATGTAATGAACCCCGATTCGTGAAAGACTACTTCGATTATTATAAACACCGGGCGGTTACCAGGAGCGTTCACTGAACTCAGCCAGGGGTTGGACCATAACCCATGCGTTGTCTTGAGCCAATATGCCCCTGCTAACTTATACCAAGAGATCGCTCCACCTCCCACGCTCTTGATAGCGGGCGAAAATGTACATTTCCGTTACATGAGTGAAGACATTTATAAAGCGGCTGCAGAACCCAAAGCGTTAGTGATCATTCCGGGTGCGGTTTACGTAGACCTGTATGACAAAGTAGATCTTATTTAATTTGACAAGCTGGATGCTTTTTTAATACCCACCTGAGATAAATGCTGGTAAGTTTATTCAGAAGGCTGCCTCCGTGTGTTTTTTGTACCAGCGGCGACTTGTAAAAATATTTAACAACAGCAGAACCTGGCAGCAATCTAATATATTTGCCTCACACAACCCAAGAAGTTAATACAAGAGCGCGATGTTATTTCCTACAGATACAAAGAGGTTAGCATCTCTCTAAACAGACTCTTTCGCAATCTTTCCTTAACGGCAGATATGCTCTTTTCCTCAATAAACTCAATCAAGGAGTATGGAACAATTAATTCAGCATTTCTAAAATGTAACAGATAGACTTTATAATTTAATTGCGGAGAGCTGAAAGCATATTGTAACGAGTCCACAGCTACATCAAACTCTTTATCAAGATTTTTCAGCCCCACTTTTTTGTAAGCCTTTTGTAATTTCTCGAGTACTTCACCGTTTCCTTCAGACTCAAGGAAAACCGCGTCCAGCAAAGCCTTCTCGGCATTTACGGTATCTTTCAATTGTTCAAACAGATCGGCATACCTCAATGCCATGTAAATACTTTTACTGTCCTGGGCATTGCCGCAAAAATGCTCGTACGGATTACCCGTATTAGCCAGGTTTAAATAATACAAAGCACTGTCATATTGCTTCCTATCATTATTTATCTCATATAAGCTCATTGATGCGTAATGCTTATAATTAGCAAATGGGCTGGCCATAATATCTGCAATCACCGGCTTCCTATCATTAAAGTCAGAGGCCAGAATGGTTTGAAAAAAAGATATCGCTGCAGCAGTATCACCGCTATTCCAATAAGCATAGGCCAAACTGTTCATTGCACTTTGATAAATGCTACTGCGGGGATGGCTATTGACAATATACTGGTAACCGGCGATGGCTTCCTCAAACTTCCTTTCCTCAAAAAAGGTTGCCGCTTCTTGAAAATAATCGGATGGTAGTTTTTGTGCATTACACAAAAAGAACTGGCCTGTAAAGAACATGATGCTGATCGCCTTTTTCATTTCCTAAAATTAAACTGATATAACGACTGATTAATAATTCCATTAAAAACCACCTCCTGTCCATCAAATTTTGAATATCGATCAAAGATAAAATCAACACCTTCAATGTTATGATAAACAGTGTTGTTCATATTTATCAGGAAACTCCTCGGGCCGGTTTTCTGAATTAAAAAGAAACCATCTTTACTCATTTCGCTGCAAACAATCTCTCCTACTTTTTTTTCTTTTCCGTAATTATAATCTTCCACCCTTTTCATCGGGCGCGATACTTCACCCTTAAAAACCATGTATGAGGCATTACTAACAGTAATTAACACCAGGCAACGATCTTCCCTTGGTTCATCCCGTTTGCCATATGTACGGCGAAAAAAGGGGTAGTGTGCTTCGCTTATAAAAATTGAATCGGTGTGATTACTGGCAGGCTTGATAAGCAACCTGTCATCCTGATATAAATAGGTGGAATCATCAGTAATAAACAAATGAGTAGATACACCTTTAGCACTTATGTATAGCGGATGCGCCCTTACCCCATGCGCCGAAACAGGTTCAACAACTTCCCTGCCATTTACAACCTTATACAGGTAGTAATTTCTCAGGCCATAATAAGCATAATTACCCTCGCCATCAATAGCGGGGTAATACACCTGCTTATATTTACCCGTTTCGTGACTTTTGCCATTTACATTAATATAAGGCATACTATCTTT
>JBQGCI010000122.1:0-2083 GCA_052038405.1 Acinetobacter pittii | reverse complement strand
AGCGTACCAATAAAGATAGTTTAGATCCGGTTACGGTTATCGATTTCGTGCTTTGGGCAGCTTCTGTGATACAGCTACATGGTTCTGTACGGGAAGTCTCTTAAGAATTATTTCAACCGGTTCCGTTACCAAAGTGCGTTTATCTAAAATTTTACGACTGATGCTTACTTTGCAATGTTCTTTGGAAACAATAATGAAAATATACCCCCCGGGCAATATACTACAGTGCACCTTAAATTACAATGGATTTAAAGTTGGAGCTTATTGGCCTGGGCAAATTGGACAGGTAATCTATCTGCTTTTACATGGAGCTGCTGGAATACAAGGGCCTAAGCAGGTTGTAAAGAGGACTTCGTGATTTACCAGTTGAAATAGTGTGCTTAATCATGGAAAATTTGGAATGATCAGCTTTACATATTTGTCGTAAACTCGTTTGGTTTGACGGGGTGCCCGTAACGTTATAAGATGGTTTTTTTGCTTTTATAAAGCGTATAATCAAAAGAACATAATGCCTGAGACCTGACGGCAAATTAATCTTTAATAAACCGGATTTTAGGGAAATGCAAATTACGCCAACTTATTCAGCTTTATATAGCCCAACCAGATTTCATCTTCTGTTGCATCAGTGGCTGGTATAATATCTATGCAGTACTTATCCTTAAAAACCGGTGCCAGTACATCTTCTATCCGGTAAATATCGTCAACATCGATCCCATACTTCTCGTCGATGTGTGCATGGGCGGCGCCTTTAAGACCATTGGTTTTGAAAAATATAGTCTGTTTGCTTTCCTTAATAGCCTGTAGCCGGTCTTCATTCACACTCAGCACCGTGTAATGCTGTTCTTCGAGCTTGCCTGCCTGATAGCCTCCTAAATTAATAAAAAACAATTTTTTAGACGTGGATGGGGCCGGGTGCTCAGTATGCTGAACAACCTTGATCTTATAACCGCCTACTTTGGTAATTTTACGCCATCCATCAATATGCAGGCTATTGCCCGCTTCCGGCCAGAAAGTTTTAAATGCAGGTACCAGATCCTTCAGGCTCTTAGCTATACCGAAGAAATAATCATGTTGTTCTACATTCCTGTCCGGCGCTTTTGATCCAAGCAGCACCATAAAAAGAAACAGTTCGTCAGTTTTTGGGATACTCATTATTAACTGGTAAAAGTGATTGAATAATTGCAGCCGATGCTGCCTCGCCAAAATCCAGTCCCGAATAATCAGGATTGTAGCCGCCAATATAGGGAACTGCCATCATATAAATTCGCTCATTCGCAGCGCCGTATTCATCAAGCACCTGGAAAGCATCATTGATCGCGATCCCGGAAACTTTCAGGTAGTAGTTTTCATTTGATGTCTTTGTCACTTCTTTTCCTTCTGATAGAGCTGTACGCGCCGCGTCTGCAGATTTGAATTTGAGTTTGGCAGGACTGATCGTCTTATTGTCCAGCAGGCTTTTGAACGGCATGTCTTCATATCTTAAGTGAGGTTGCCCTACACAGTCTATAAACGTCGCAAAATGGCAGGCACTTTTCGCACCAGACTCATCTTTGTAGTGATAGACAATGCCACCTCCGGCTACAGGAGTTACCTCGCTATCATCGCCCACTGCAATCAGCTCCAACAAGCCTGCATCATGAATGGCCATCAGCTCTTCGGCTGAACCCTGCGGAAGGTAAGCTATAACAATGGAGATCAGCGGCAGAAGAGATCGTTGTAACCTTTGCATATCTTCTGCAGAAAGATGTTTGGCCGGATAGTTTAGCGCAAAGCTAAGCACGCCCAGCATTTCCTTCCAGTAAATCGATTCCTTCCTTTTAATCGATTTTTCGGCCTGGGCATATTCAGACCTGAGTAGTTGGAACGGATCAATGCGCTCTCTTAAATCCATCATAGCAGCAACAAACTCTTCGAGGTTCATGTGCGCTATCTGCTCATAAAATTCAGGATGTTTGCTTTTAATAGGCAGCTTAAAATCCTGGTCAAACAAATAGTCCAGTGAGAGAAATCCATTATTTTCTTCAATATGTTTGTTTATTTCTTGCCTGGTAAGTAAAAGATGGTTGTTCAAATGAGAATTCTC
>JBQGCI010000121.1:0-26214 GCA_052038405.1 Acinetobacter pittii | reverse complement strand
TGCAAAACATTCACCTGGATATGACTAAAGTACAGTTAGAGGCCTGATAATCAGTTACTAAGTAAAAAATATAGGTGGGTGCCAGGAAGAAGTTCATGGGAACTTATCAACCTATCAACTTTTTCGCTATTTTGCAATAGCGAGTTGCCTGTTCTGAAATTTCTCGGAACAGGTTTTTTTTATTAACAGAATCTCCGTATCTTTGCACCCCTAAAATTTTTATGGCGAAACAACCCTTAATAAAGCAAGACGGAGTCATTTTGGAAGCCTTGTCCAACGCAATGTTCAGGGTAAAACTGGACAATGGGCATGAAATTTTAGCGACCATTTCAGGAAAGATGAGGATGCACTACATCCGTATTTTACCTGGTGACAAAGTAGGATTAGAAATGTCGCCTTACGATTTAACCCGCGGGCGCATCAATTTTAGGTATAAAAATTAAGCTTCAGATCTTAAAAACAAACAAGATGAGAGTAAGAGCATCCATAAAAAAACGCAGCGCGGATTGCAAAATTGTACGCCGTAAAGGAAAGCTGTATATCATTAACAAAAAGAATCCCCGTTATAAACAACGTCAGGGTTAATTGTTGATATTTAGTATTTAAACTTTAGAATTAAAATTATATTATGGCACGTATTGCCGGTGTTGACTTACCAAAAAATAAAAGGGGCGAAATAGGTTTGACCTATATCTACGGAATTGGCCCTTCTACGGCTAAATATATTCTGGATAAGAATAGCATTGACCGTAACAAAAAAGTAAATGATTGGAATGATGACGATTTAAACGCCATCCGTACCACTATTACTGAAGAGCTGAAAGTAGAAGGACAGTTGCGTAGCGAAACTCAAATGAACATCAAACGTTTATTGGATATCGCCTGCTACCGTGGTCTTCGCCACAGAAAAGGTTTACCAGTTCGTGGTCAGCGCACAAAAACTAACAGCCGTACTCGTAAAGGTAAACGTAAGACAGTTGCCGGTAAGAAGAAAGCTGCTAAGAAATAATTAGTTATTAGGTTAATAAGTTGTTGGGTTGATGGGTGGTTGTACTTCCCTGTCAACATATCAGCTTGTTAACTTTTTTACTATACAGGGCTTCACATTTACTCAACCTTTCCGGATCGCAACGGCCCCGCAGGAGGATAGGTTGGGGATTCTGCCACAGGCGGAATTTCATTATTTAATTTAAAGATTACCTCAGTTCTCATGGCAAAAGCACAATTAAGCGCGAAAGCGGCCGCAAAGAAAAGGATCGTAAAAGTAGATGCCTTCGGCGATGCACACATTTCCGCAACATTCAACAACATCATCATCAGCCTTACCAACAAAACAGGCCAGGTTATTTCCTGGAGCAGTGCCGGTAAAATGGGCTTCCGCGGTTCTAAAAAGAACACTCCATACGCGGCTCAGATGGCTGCTGCAGACGCTGCAAAAGTAGCACTGGATGCAGGTTTGAAAAGAGTTGACGTATACGTTAAAGGTCCGGGTTCTGGTAGAGAAGGTGCTATCCGTTCTTTATCTCAGTCTGGCATCGAGATCGTTACTATTAAAGACGTAACGCCGCTTCCACACAACGGATGCCGTCCTCCTAAAAAGAGAAGAGTTTAATTTTATGTACGGTGTGGGGTGTACGATATATGTACATCTTACATCGTGCATCCTACATATTTTTGAGCCATTTCGGTTTCATTTTTAAAAAGGGTACGCAATTAATTTTTTACAAAGCTTTTTATCGATTGTAGTACCGGTTTCTAAAAAAGCTTAAATGAAAGTATATTATGGCACGTTACAATGGTCCTAAGACCAAAATCTCCCGTATTTTCGGAGAGCCTATTTTAGGTAATGGTAAATGGTTGGGTAAAAATAGCAACCCTCCCGGTCAGCACGGTGAAAAACGCAAACGTAAAACTTTAGGTGAATACGCTTTGCAGTTGCGCGAAAAGCAAAAAGCTAAATACACTTACGGTGTTTTAGAGAAACAATTCCGCAAAACTTACGAAGAAGCAAACCGTCGTAAAGGTGTAACCGGTGAAAACCTTATCAAATTACTTGAATCTCGTTTAGACAACACTGTATTCCGCATGGGTATTGCGCCTAGCCGCCCTGCAGCACGCCAGTTGGTGAGCCACAAGCACATCGAAGTAAATGGCGAAGTAGTGAACATCCCTAGCTATTTACTGAAAGCTGGTGATATCATCACTATTAAAGAAGGAAGCAGAAGCCGCACTTCTATTACAAGCGTGGTTACTCCTAAAAATCCTAAATACAGCTGGGTAGATTTTAACGAGACTACTCTTACCGGTACTTTCATCACTTATCCTGAAAGGGAAAGCGTTCCTGAGAACATTAAGGAACAACTGATTGTTGAATTGTATAACAAGTAATTCTAGTGAGTAGTAAATAGGGTATAGCGAGTAGGCTTCCTAAAAAATCCTACCCACTCACTATTTACTATTCCCCACTTACCTAAATAATAAATATGGCAATTTTGAATTTTCAGCAGCCGGATAAGATCATCCTGCAAAAAGCTTCTGATTTTGAAGCCCAGTTTGAGTTTGCACCTTTGGAGCCTGGTTATGGCGTAACCATCGGTAATGCACTTCGCAGGGTTTTATTGAGCTCTTTGGAAGGATATGCTATCTCTGCTATTAAAATAGAAGGTGTAGACCACGAATTTGCTACGATCAAAGGTATCAGCGAAGACCTGGTTGAGATCATCCTGAACTTAAAACAAGTTCGTTTTAAGAAACTGGTTGATCATGAAGTAGCTAACGAGAAGATTTCATTGTCAGTTAAAAATCAGGCGCAGTTCACTGCCGGCATGATCGCAGACGGCACCCAGTCGTTCCAGATCATGAACCCCGAGCTGGTAATCTGTACTTTGGATTCATCTGCTAAACTGGACATCGAATTAACGATTGGCAAAGGCCGTGGTTATGTTCCTGCTGAAGAAAATGCAGTGAAAGATGCACCGGTTGGTTTAATTCCTATCGACTCTATTTACACGCCTATTAAGAATGTAAAATACAGCATCGAAAATACCCGTGTGGAACAACGTACTGACTATGAAAAATTAGTTATGGAAGTGGTTACAGATGGCACTATCCATCCTGAAGATGCGGTGAAGCAAGCAAGCCGTATTTTGATTCAGCACCTGATGATCATCACTGATGAAAACATCACTTTCGATAATAAAGAAGAGAAGAAAGAAGATTTAGTGGATGAGAATACATTGCAATTACGCAAAGTATTGAAAACTCCATTAGAAGACCTGGATCTTTCTGTACGTGCCTTCAACTGCCTGAAAGCGGCTAAGATCAACTCTTTGAGCGAGCTGGTACAGTATGAGCAGGAAGACCTGATGAAGTTCAGAAACTTCGGTCAGAAATCTCTTTCTGAGATCGAGCAGGTATTAAACGAAAGAGGTCTTGGCTTTGGAATGGACCTTCAGAAGTTAGGTATCGATAAAGACGATTATTAATTTTTTAATTAGCTAATTAGCCGTTGTGCTGGTTAGCTAATTTGTTTTTACAATAGTAGGCTATAATTCCTGACACGGTATAGCTGAATTCATTAACCGGTTTGGATTTGAAATCTTAAACTTCAAATCTCAAATCTTAAATTAAATGTCATGCGTCACGGAGACAAAATCAAAAATTTAAGCCGCACTAAAGCGCACAGAGAAGCATTATTAGCTAATCTTTCTAATCAATTAATTGAGCACAAACGTATCGTAACTACCTTGGCTAAAGCTAAAGCATTACGTGTATTTGTTGAGCCTTTGATCACTAAAAGTAAAGAGAACACGACTCACCAACGTCGTATTGTTTTCAGTCACTTACAGGATAAAGAGGCGGTGAAAGAATTATTTGATAATGTTGCTGCTAAAGTAGGCGGTCGTCCTGGTGGTTATACCCGTATCATTAAATTAGGCATCCGTCCTGGTGATGCTGCTGAAAAAGCAATGATCGAGTTGGTAGATTTCAACGAAATTTACGGAAACAACGTAGGCGAAGAAAAAGCTGCTGCTAAGAAAACACGTCGTCGTGGTGGTAGCGGTAAGAAAAAAGCTGAAGGCGCCGAAGCAGTAGCAGAAGCCCCGGTAGCTGAAGAAGCAAAAGCTGAGGAAGTAGTAGCTGCCGCACCCGCAGTAGCAGAAGTTCCTGCTCAGGAAACAAAAGAAGAAGTTAACGAAGAAGCGAAAGCTTAATTGTAACCTCACTTTATAAAGTTTAGCGCCTCCGTTAATAGCGGAGGCGTTTTTTTGTTGCTATTTGCCGAGTTGGCTTAGGCTGATAAAGATTGTCTAGGGATGATCTGCTATGTCAATATACGTCAAGGGATCATTAGAGATCCGGCATCAGGTAGTTGCACTAACTATATAACTCATTTGTGATAAGATGCTGTTTTGATCTCATTTTGTTTTGAAAAGAATAATGGAGTGCATTTCAATTTTTTGCAAGAGTCATTTCGATTGAAGAATTTGTGCCAGGATCAATAGGATCATAACCTGGAAATGTGCTCCCGGTTCCCTTAAAAGCCTTGCGCTTTTACAAAGCGGGGCCATTCAATTAGATTTCTCTATGTGTCGTTGATTAACCCCAATGCCATTAATACCCAAAGGCTAAGCTTAACGGTTCTACGTGATTCCTACAGAGCCGTGGTGTTAAAAAATATACAGACACTAAAAGTATGGAACACCTCAGGCGCTTACATTCAAAGGAAATATGGTTGACAACCAGCTATACATCCGTCATTGGCAGCAGAGGAGAAATATTCTTCTTCGAGAACGAGATTTGTCGCCTTGCCTTCGAAAATGGCGACAAAAGGAAAGAGTTTTTAAGTCGGAAATTTGAATGATACCGACTACAGAGTAAAACCTGCCTGATGAAATCAGAATTGAGGACAGGGTTTGGGCGGCCGAAGAAGCAACAGTTAATAGAATGTTTGATGCCGGATGCTGCTCTTAATGATTAGGTTGCAACCCGGCTGAATGACCTGAAGAGGTAAATACTACGGGTAGCATAAATGCAAAAGAGGAGTCTGAAAACTCCTCTTTTATATGTTGATGAATGGTTAAGGCTACTTTATAACCAACTTCCAATAAATGGCTCGCCTGCAGCCCTGTCATTTGAAAGCTTTCTTCTTCTGGCGTTTACTTTGCGTTTCTGTCTAAACATGGTGATAAACATTAACGGGATAAACAGGAAGATCGCCGGAGGAATACCCAGGAAGGATATCCATTTGCCACCATACTGCTTTTGCATCGGACGTTTTAATCTTTCTGCAATCAGGTACATACTGGGTACCATGAACAATGTCATAAAGAATGCGAAGATTAAACCGAAGATGATGGTCCAGGAAAGCGGTTTCCAGAAGGTCACGTTGTCGCCTCCGAAGAAAATACGTGGATTCAGCTCTGCAAAAAGTGTAACGAAGTTGATGTTGAATCCAACTGCTAACGGGATCAGTGCCAAAATAGCTGCCAGCGCTGTAAGTAATACCGGGATGATACGGGTTTTACCCGCTTCTATTACGGCTTCACGGGTTTTCATGCCACGTGATCTTAACTCATCAGCGAATTCAATCACCAGGATACCGTTCTTGATAACGATACCCGCCAGACCCAGGATACCCACCCCGGTCATTACCACAGAAACGGTCATACCCGTTAGTGTAAATCCAAGCAGTACACCAATAATACTAAACACAATTTCAGTCAAGATGATAACAGATTTGCTCATTGAGTTAAACTGCATCACCAATATCAACAGAATGAGTCCGAGAGCAATAACTAAGGCTTTACCTAAGAAAGCTCCTGTTTCAGCCTGCTGCTCACCTTCACCGGTTTGTTTAATAGTAACATCATCGCCTGTTTTACGGAATCCTTCAATGGCATTGGCGATGTCTGCATTTACAGCCGTTGGTGTATAGCCAGAGAGTACGTTACTTCTCAGGGTAATCACACGTTTCTGGTTTTTACGTTGAACACTTCCCAGGGTATTGGAATAATCCACCGTTACCAATGAGCTGATGGGAACGCTTTTAACCTGGCCGGTTGCCATATCTCTGAAGCGGATAGTCATGTTTAAAAGATCCGTAAGACTCTTACGTTGTACTTCATTGCTGCGTACGTAGATCTTATATTCATCTTCTCCGTCTTTTATTTTGCTGGCTTCGTTACCAAATAGCGCCGTACGTAATTGCATACCTATCTGTGCGGAGGATACACCTTCGCTTAATGCACGTTCACGATTTACGGTTAACGCAATCTCAGGACTAGCCAGATCCACGTTCATCTTCAACTCCTCCACACCAGGAACCTGTACGCTATCCAGGAAGTTTTTCAGATCAACGGCTGTCTTGATCATATCGTCAAACTGCTCACTGGCCACTTCAATGTTAACCGGAGGGTCAGTAGGCGGACCATTCTGTTCCTGTTCAACCGATACTTCCGCTCCTGGAATATTTTTAATAGCGGCACGTATTTTATCCAGATACGGACCGGTTTTAACACCGTGTCTTTTTTCATATTCTACAAATGAAACCTGTACACGCCCCAGCTCACTTCGGGTACTTCTGTCGCCGCTGTTCGGGTCTGCCGCACCAACGGCAACGTTGGCAATAACGCTTTCCACAACAGGATTCTTTTTGTTTTTTGCAGGATCAATTTCCAAGGCCTGGTTGACTCTTGTTTCCAGGTATTTGGTAACCGAGTCCGTGTATTCTACATCGGTGCCGGTAGGTAATTTTAAATAAACATAGATAAAGTTAGGATCAGAGGTTGGGAAGAATACCACCTGCGTTCTGCCGCTGCCGCTCGATATTCCGAACAAAATAAGGGAGAACACTAATAAGCCAAACGCCCCTACCAGTAACCAAACAGGTCGCCAGCCATTTACAGCCCATTTTAATAGCGATTCGTAATGATTCATGATCCAGGGGAGCACCCTGTTTTGAAAACTATGTATCCATCCTGAGAAGAAGTAGGTGTTGAGTACGGTTAATAAGGCCAGGCAGAGAGAGAGGTTCGCGATAAAGTGGAACATGCTTTTGGCGCCTGAACCAGGAGCGATACCTACGGCCATTTCTTCCGGCGTAACAACTGGTGCTTTGCTTAAAAATCCAAAGATATTAAACAGGATGCCGATAGCTATCATAGCCAGGAAGGCCCTGGAGCGGAACACCGCCGATTTGTTTCTGTTTTCATGATCTTCTTCGTGGTTCATGAAGTCTACCGCGAATACAGGGTTCATGATAAAAGCCACCAGCAACGAAGCAGCTAAAGTGAAAATAAGCATTAGCGGAAGGTACACCATGAACTTACCGATAATACCCGGCCAGAACAGTAAGGGAAAGAAAGGAGCCAGTGTGGTTAAAGTACCTGCAAGTACCGGAACAAATACCTCGCCGGCAGCAATCATTGCCGCTTTCTGTGAGCTGATTTTGCCACGGCCCTCCACAAAAATCCGGTGCGTATTTTCAATTACCACGATGGCGTCATCTACAATGATACCCAAACCGAACAACAGGGCAAAGAGCACCATGAAGTTGAGGGTAATGCTGCCTCCTATAATGGTTTCTCCCAAAGGAATGAACATAAATGCTACGAACATACTCAGCGGAACACTAAGTGCCACGAAGAAGGCATTGGTTAAGCCCATGAAGAACATGAGGATAATCAGTACCAGTATAAAACCGATCACAATGGAGTTTACCAGATCGTTAAAGGATGTGCGGGTAGAGATACTCTGGTCACCAGTGATCACCACATCCAGATCTTTGGGGAAAAGGTCGGTTTTCATCTCTGCCGCAATTTGCTTAACTGCATCACTGGTTTCAATCAGGTTTTCGCCCGAACGTTTTACAATGTTTAAGGTAACTACGTTTTTGCCGTCCAGCCGCGCATAGCTCTCCGTTTCTTTAATGGTATCTTTTATCGATGCAATATCTTTTAAGTAAACCGGGTTGCCACCTGTGTTACGTAATATTACCTTTTCAATATCGTAAGCTGTTTTAAACTGCCCTTTCAATTGCAGGTTGCGTCTCATGTTACCTACTTCCAGCAAACCACCGCTTATGTCCATGTTTTCATATTTGATGGCATTGGCAATGTCATCAAAGGTGATACCGGCAGCTTGCATGCGGGCATTGTCCACATTCACCTGGAACTCTCTTTCAGGAGCGCCCACCATATCCACCCGCGTAATCTGGGGCAGCTCTTCCAGGCGATCCTGCATTTTATCAGCATACTCTTTCAATCGGACACCGTCGTAATCTCCGCTCAGGTTTACGTACATGATCGGCATTTCCGAGAGGCTCACTTCAAGCGCGGTAGGTTCCTGCGTAAGATCGGTTGGTAAATCCTGCTTGGCTTTATCAATCGCATCTTTTACTTTTTGAACCGCTACGTCTACCTTAACATTAGTGCCGAATTCGACCTGTATCGCCGAATAATCCTGAACAGAAGTGCTGGTTACTTTAGCCACCTTCACACCGGTAATGCCCTTGATCTGCTTCTCAATAGGCTGTGTAACCAGGTTTTCCATATCCTTGGGAGAGTTTCCCACGTAGATAGTGGAAACATATACCGTTGGAATTACTACGTCAGGAAAGCTCTCTTTCGGAAGCGTAACAAAGGTTGTTACCCCGAATATGGATACAAAGAGAATGAGCAGGTACACCGTGGTTCGGTTTTTTACCGACCAGGAAGTGGGCTTAAACTCTTTGAATTTTTCGTTGAAATTTTCTAAAACACTCATATCAGAGTTTGTTTGAAGTTTGAAGTTATATTTAGCCGGGCGCGGCTTCTGCTGTCAACCGTCATCTGTTTACGATCAACCTTACCTGACTGCCGTGGTGGTAATTACCTGGCCGTCGTAAACACTCTGGAAGCCTTCAGTAATCAACTGGTCTCCATTGGTAAGTCCGGATTTGATTTCCAACCTGTCTTTATACAGTTCACCAGGTATAACTCTTTTCTTGCGCGCAACCAGTTTCTTATTTTCAGTAACCGCAACTAAAACAAACTTGCCCTGCTGATCGGTTTGTAAAGTATTTACAGGAATGGTGATCGCATCGGGACGGGAATAGTCTTCAATTTGCACCCTCGCAATCTGGTTGGCCCGGATAGCAGGATCAGATGGCACATTAGCTTCTACATAAAAGCTCCGGGTAGAAGGATCGATCAGCTTGCTTACTACAGACGCTTTGGTTTGAATTTTTTTATCGTTGGCTTCAGGCAATGTAACGGTGATTGAAGAGCCTACATTCACGCGGTCGAGATAATTTTCAGGAACATTTACCAGTAATTTCAACTGAGAGGTATTCACGATAGAGATCTGAGGGCCTGCAGCACTCATACCCGTAAACATTTCGCCAACTCTTATATTCAGTTGATCAATGGTGCCGTCAATATCGGCAGTAACATTCGAAAAACTCAGCTGCTCGCGCGCTGCGCCAGCCTGCGCTTCTGCAGCCTGCACCTGCGCGGTTAACTGCTCCACATTGGCTTTGGCCTGTATCACCTGCATTTCGGCACCTATGTTATTATCCCACAAATTTTTCTGACGCTGATAAGTTGTTTTGGCTAATTCCAGTTGTGTTTTAACCGTGGCAACCTGTTGCTGGGCCCCGGTCAATTGCTGACGGAGTAACGCATCATCTAATTTTAAAAGGGTTTGGCCTTTTCGAACGCGGTCACCCTGCTTTACATATAAGGCGCGAACAATACCGCCTTGCCCGTTGCGTGGTGCAACATACGCGTTTTTACGTGCGTCGATTTTACCCTGCAGGTCGATAAAATGATCGAAATTGTCGCTGCCTATTTTTTCAACAGATACCAATTTAGCTTTTACAAAACTTGGGTCCAGGGCGGCAATTTCATCGTTCAATTTATTGATCTGGTCAGATATTTTCTTTTGTTCGCCTTTCAGCTTTTCCAGCTCGACTTTTTTATCGTTAAGTGCGCTGTTCTGCTCTTTTTTTCCACCGCAGGATGCCAGGATGGCCGTGAAGGCTACTATCGATGTTAGTTTTAATAGATACTGCATATGAATTGATTTATAGTTGGGGTAAATGGTTTATAGTTTGCCGACAGCTTTTAGGAAGTCAACTCTCGCGATTACTGCGTTGTATAGGGCGTTGTAATAATTCGTTTGGGCAGATTGGAGTTGTACTCGTGCATTGTCTATTTCAATCTGTGTTCCTGTACCTACCTCATACTTCTTTTTTGTTTGTTGATATACTTTTTCGGCCAATGTCATATTCTGCTTTTGATAGTCCATATCGGTAATAGCAGATTTGAACGTATTGATGGCAGCTTCGCGCTCCTGATCGATATTTAATTTTAATGCTTCAATCTGGTTTTGAGTTTTCTGTAGTTTAATTTTCGATTGCGCGATACGGGCATTCGTGGCAAAACCGTTAAAAATCGGTATGTTTATATTAAGAGATACGGCACTAACCGGGTACCACTCAGCATCTCCGTTAAACATTTTGCGAAACTGGTTGGTCATGGTCATATAGTTCCAGTTACCGCTCAGGGAAACGGTGGGAAGCTTACTGTATTTATACCGTTGTACATCAAATGCACCTAACTTTTCACCAAGTACCGCGGCCTGGAAATCTTTTCTTTGCGTGTAATCAAAAGTCATCGCATCCAGCACTCCGTCTTTAATATTGTCTTCCGTTAATTCGTCTGTAAGAACAAGCTCATCTTTTACAGGCATGCCCATCAGTACCTTCAGGCCCAGGTATCCGTTTGTGATCTGGTTTTGAACGTTCGATTTTTGCGAATTGAGATTGGTGAGTTGCACATTCAACTTATCAATGTCCAGCATCTCTGCAAATCCATTATCGTACATGATTTTGGTATCACGCTTATTCTTTTCAATAAGCGCAATATTCGTGTCAATTAAAGCCAGCTGTGTTTTACCCAGTACCAGCTGATAATATAGCTTCGAAATGTTTTGGCGTATCATTTCTTCCGAAACTTCAACATTTTTTTCCTGGTAGTCGATCAGTGTTTTCCGGGCTTTTAATCCGGTAAACACCTGGCCGTCAAAGAGCAGCTGTGATATGGATGCACCGGCGTTTCCCGACCACGGGGCAGAAAAAAGGTTCGGAAAATAAACATCTTCAGTTAAAGGCGTACCGCTTCCCGACAAAAAGTCGGGTGCACCTTTAGGAAAAAAAAGTTTCGGAAGTTTAATATTATCTGTGATGCCTGCAGTACCGTTTATTTGCGGGTAAGCGCTTCCGGTAACCTCCCGGTTTACCTGTTGTTGCAATTGAACATCCAGCAACGCGTTTTTAACCTGCACATTATTTTTTTGTGCATATGCTAAAGCCTGCTGCAGTGAAAACTGGTGAGTTTGTTGAGAGAAGGTGGTCTGTGAAAGCGCAACCAGCAGCAGCGCTACCGTCGCTATTTTAATTCGTATCATCAGTAAGTGGTTTTATTGGTTCGGTTCTGTATTTATTGATCATCCGGGTCCCTTTTTGGGTAGCGATTCCATACAGGAACAAGATGAATATTTCTTTTTGTAATGTGCCGAGGTCTGTTTTCATTGCATCGTAAAAATTGCGTTGAAAGGGAAGGTTGATGCTCTCAATTCTCAAACGGCTTACCAGCGCTACGTCCACATCGTCCCTGAACAGTCCATCTTTAATGCCCCATTCAATACTGTGGTAGATGAACTTGTAAAGAAAATCCTCCTTGAATTTCAAGAACTTCCGGTATGCCGCAGGGTAGTACTTCTGCATATCGAACAACAGTACCGGATTTAAACGCCGCATCATTTCTGATACGAAAGCTGTAGCCAAAAAGCCTTCATGAATAGCGTTTTTAGCTCTTTCCCTGCAGCCTTCGCAGTTAGTATGATTACTCTCCAGCATTGCCTCAATGGTGTCTGCAACCAGGGTCTCCTTGTCGGTGTAATACTGGTAGAGTGTCTTTTTGCTCATCCCTGTTTCAGCCGCTATATCATCCATGCTCACCCTCCGCATGCCCAGCTGCATAAACAGTTCTTTCGCCTTCTCCCTTATCCTTGTTTTGTTATCTACAATCATCGCCATTGCGTCGCGAAACTACGGAAACTTTTTTGGGGTCTAAAGTTTCCGATGATAATTATTTTTAAAGCACTGGTTTTGAAAACGGACTCAAAAGTAAAATACCTTAAAACACAACAGATATTTTTTAGGTGAGTGGCAGGTATAAAGGGGTGGATGGGAAAACTGACGAAAAACTATATCAATAAAAGATATAGTATCTTGCGCTTCAAATGCCTAAATATCTTCCACATACTCCCAAGGATACTATTCTGAAGACCCTGTTCCGGTATTTTGTACAGGGCGTGATCATACTTGCACCCGTTACGATCACCGCTTACATATTATATGTAGTGTTTGACTGGATTGATAGCCTGCTGAGACCCGTATTCACTACACCTGGCGTAGGCTTTGTGCTTATTATTGCTTTCATCATTTTCATTGGCTGGCTGAGCAGCTACTTTATTATGGAAAGTATGATCAACTTTTTTGATCATTGGCTGGAACGGACACCCGGTATTAAATTAATTTATAAGTCCATAAAGGATTTTTTCCAGGCCTTTGCCGGCGACAAGAAAAAATTTACGAAGGCTGTACTGGCCAATGTGTTTAATAATGATGTCTGGATTGTGGGTTTTTTGACCGATGATGAGATGGAAAAATTTAATATGGGGCATGAAATGGTGGGCGTATATGTACCACAGGCCTATAATTTCGCCGGGCAATTATATATTTTGCCTAAAGAGCGGGTCAAGCCCATTGAAAACCTTACCGCCGGTGATGCCATGAAATATACGGTAACAGGCGGCGTAGTAGAAAGTTAGTAATAATTGTATGGGAAGAAAAATACTGATAGCAGTAACAGGAGCGAGCGGATCCATATATCCTGCTCAAATGATCGATAAGCTTTTACGCATCAAAGATCAATGGGAAGCGCTTGCAGTAGTGGCTACAGATAACGCGATGGAAGTATGGAACGTTGAGATGAAGCAACCGTTCGTTCAGAAGGACGGCGTGCAGTATTTTGGGAAAAATGATTTTTCGGCGCCTTTTGCATCAGGAAGTGGCCAATATGATACCATGATTATCGCTCCCTGCTCTATGGGTACTTTAGGACGTATTGCCAACGGTATCTCTAACGACCTTATTACACGTGCAGCCGATGTTATTCTAAAAGAAAGGCGCAAATTAATATGTGTTGCCCGGGAAACGCCTTACAACCTGATCCATATTCAGAACATGGAGAAGATCACGCTGGCCGGCGGCATTATTTGCCCGGCCACGCCTTCTTTCTATAGCATGCCGCAAACAATGGAAGCACTTGCGGCAACGGTAACAGACAGGGTACTGGATCTGGCCGGCTTCGATATTGAGAGTTTCAGGTGGGGGCAATAAAAAGCCGGTTCCTTTAATGAAACCGGCGTACATATTTTTATTATGCTCCAATTAACCTAAATCTACTTTAAAGGGAACCTTTTTGGGCGGTAAGCACTGCTTATCGTCGCAGGTTTGATAAGTGACAGTTCCCGAAATATTAGTTTTGGCAGCTGCTTTCAACGTGATTTTTTGAACAAAATTCACCGTTTTAGAATATTGATTGGCGCTGGCTCCCAGGGTTGCATCGTGAAATTTTTCCATTTTACCCACTTCTTTCACCGCGCCTTCCAGTTTAAGCAAGGGGTTCGCTGTAAATGCAAACTTAGTTGGGATGTTAATAGCATCAGCCGGTTGCGTTTGCGAGTACAAATGCCACCCGTTGTCCATTACAGCAGTCATATGTATTTCATACACTTTAGCAGATATCTTTTTACTGGTAAACTTCCAGCTTACAGGATTTAATTGTGCCTGTGCTGCAGCAACTACTAATATGGCTGCTAAAAGGAAAACTAACTTTTTCATTTACTCTTGTATCTTTTTAAAAAATAATTATTCACGTAATCATACCTTAGATGCATTTGCTGCCTCATAGGTTGTGCCATGCCAGAGATTAACAATTTATACTGATTATTGTTGCCGGTTCCTGTATTAATGGACCCCCCTGAATTATTGATAAAGTTACGAAGCCGGCACGAAACGAGCAATAGGTTTACCGGGGCGCAGGTGTTGATAGCAAGAATAATTACCACAAACTGCCATATAACTGGTTGACAACTATAAAAGCAATGATGAGCCAGAAAGCTATTTTTGGGTAGAGTTTTAATTCTGCATTTAAATATCCATAACCATGAAAAGCCGCCACCGGTACCAGGGCCGGCACGAGGTTTTCGGAGGTTTTTTCAATATCGAAAAGCGCCGCGATTATGGTTACCGCCAGATAAGCGAGAAACAGGTACCATCCCTTGCGTATATGAACCAGCATCTTGGCCGAATTCGCCTGCACATAATATAAGCCAGCCAGCAAAGGGGCCAGTAAAAAAAACAGAGCGCCGGCATGCCAGAGAGAATACCTGATATCAGAACTTAAAAAAGAAAGGTGATAAAAATAGGAGGGGACTTCCAGTTTGTCATTTAAAAACAAGTAAGTGCCGTAAAAATAATAAGGACTGACCAGCCCCAATAAAAGGAGCATCCAGTCAGACAGCCTAAAGGGTCTTAATACCAACAAGGCCAAAAAAGCCCAGGCAATAAAGAAAAGTGCCGGGAAGAAAAATAAAGATGCAAGCCCCACGAGCAGCGACGCATTGAAAATGTAGTTTTTGACATGGTGTGACAGGTAAAATAATCTAAATGCCGTCAACAGTAATACGGATGCCACCAGGTTGGATGACAGCATATTAAAAGACGGGAGCAAAGACGTAATGAGGATATAAGCCATTCCCGGGAGAAAGTTAGGCTTATTCATAAACCTGTTGGTGTTGACAAAGCTGTTGAGTATAAAGGCAACCACCAGGTTCAATGCAAAAGCAATTACTGCAAAAACGAAACCACTTCCATGGATTAGGCCATCTAAAAAGCTGGTAAGATTGGTATAAAATATACCGTCGCTCTCTTTTACTATAAAGCCCTTTGCATGAAAAAATGCCGGCAGTTTGGTAAAAATGCCTAAAAGTATAAGTAAAATGATATTGCCCGGCGTTTTTTGCCTGAAGATGCCCGTCATGAGCAGTTTTGTATTTAGAATACAAATAAAGTCAATAAATCGGGATTATACGAACACTCCATTTAAAATACTGTATCAACCGGTGCAATTGTTCACTGTCTTATTGCATATAAAAAAACCTCCGGCGGCTTAAACGGAGGTTTTTGTCAGGCGGGGCAATATGTTTACTTTCTACAATTCTACTTTGGCGAAGGATATATTTCTTTTGTAAGAATAGGGGACGATCAATTCACCAGGACCTGTTTGCTTACCATATTTAGGCATAAAGTCCAATTGCTTTTCAAGGGCTTTTATGGGTTGCCCCTTGCGAATGCTTCCATCGTTGGTGATCATTACATTTTCCAGGGCTGATATTTTCCCTGAATGATTCATCAGGAAAGCGATGCCGTTTGAACCCGGAACTACCTGGTAGGAGATACTGCCGTCAGTATTGTTTGCACTTTGCGACTTTACGATAACATTATCCCAGGTTTTGTTGCCCTGTGCATCGAAGGCGAATATGGCAATATTGCCGGCATTGAACTGTTGCGAATTACCCCATCCGGGTCCGCCGCCCCATCCGGGTCCCCATCCGCCCCACCAGTAGCTTCGGTAGAAGAAGGGCGAATAATACGAGTACGGCCACCAGCCACCCCAGCGGCCCCAGCCCCAGCCCCAGCCAGGTCCCCATCCGCCCCACATGCCCATGCCCATGCCTCCCCAGCCCCATCCGGGTCCCCATCCACCCCAGTAACCCCAGCGATCCCAGTTATCAGTATTGTACAGCGCTTCAGCGGCAACGGTAAAGCTGCCATCACCATTTACAATTATGTTATTAATAAAGAAATTATTTAAAGCATTTTTACCAGAACGGCCTCCTGCTCTCTTCCTCAGATCTTCGTCCAATAAGGTAGTCTTTTCAAAAGCCGCATTTCCTGTGCTTTTTTCCAACCCGTAAACATAGATGCCGTCAATATCGCCACGTTTTCGGGTACTGTAGAAGGAAGAGAGTAAATAGCGGCCGCTGGCGTCATCAATCATTAGCTTAATATCGTCCAGGAACAGATCGTTAACGTTCAGGGGGTGTTCTTCAAACACATCTTTATCAGCCGGTTTTTCAATTAAGGAGGCGTCAATGATATTGCCATTGGTTTGGCGGTGATATTTAATAAAAGAAAAGCTGCCATCATTAGCCACACTATGGCCAGTTAAATAATCGCCCTTATATTCCATTGGTAACGAAAAGCGACTTTCATTTAGGGGCTGTAAGGCCGCATTATAAAGCTTGGTCGTAAAACGGAAAAGACTTTTATCTTTTTTATTGATCTTAAAAGCCATCAACTTACTGCCGTCATTACTTGTTACCAGACTATATATCTTATTGTCGGTTTTGTAAGCAATCATCGTGGTGTCTAAAACAGTGGGCTCGCTTAAGATACGGCCATTGGCTTCAATGGGCACAGATTTCAGGTAAACTACATCCCCCTCCTGGTGTTGAAAAAGCAGGTAACGGCGGCCATCCGTAGTATAAAAAGAAATATCCAATATATCGTCCCGCTTCGGAAGAACGGTTAAGGGCACTTCTTCCCTTAACTGCATATTATGGTCGTACACCGAAATGCGGTGATTACCTTTTACCTCTTTATAAACAAGATAGTTGTCTGCTGCTTTACCTAAAATTTCGAAATTCATTCGCTCCACGTCTTCTTTGTTCACCGGCGCGTAACGGATGGATTGCGCATCAGCTGACAGAGTAAAAAAGGTAAAAGCGAGTAAGGATAAAAATATACGTTTCATTCGTTCGTTTTTAATTAGGTAACCGGCTGAATAGTAAAGGATGATGCCATGTGGCCAATATACTCCGGGGATGCGCGTTATTAACCAGTTTTATACCATAAAGTTACGAATACCTTTAGTATCCATTTCCGGCAAGCCCGGTTCCTGCAAATTATAACTTTTCTTTTCAAAATATAAGGGTAAGTAATTAAAAATAAAGTTTTTTTCATTTGATACCTTTTATATAAACTTTGTATTCTATTATTAAAAATTAAGAGATCTTATCTGGTGAAAGCTCACACTAATAAAGCAACTGCGGCGGGCCTGCTCATTGCTTTAGGAATCATTTACGGTGATATCGGAACATCTCCCTTATATGTTTTTAACGCAATTATCGGCAACCGGCAAATCACCGAACAACTGATAGTGGGCACATTATCCTGTATTATCTGGACCCTTACGCTTCAAACAACTATCAAATATGTTATTCTGATCTTGCGGGCAGATAATAAAGGGGAAGGGGGAACCTTTGCGCTCTATGCGCTGGTGAGGCGACGACGAAAATGGCTGGTTATTCCGGCTATGATAGGCGGAGCCGCCCTTATAGCCGACGGTATTATTACGCCTCCAATGACGATCACTTCTGCCATTGAGGGTTTGAAAATTCTTCCTGCTCTTAAAGATCTTCCAACGTCCACCATCGTCTGGATTGTTCTGGGCATTTTGGCGGCTTTCTTTTTCCTGCAACAGTTCGGAACGGCATCGATAGGTAAAATTTTCGGCCCTGTCATGTTCATCTGGTTCACCATGCTGGCTGTATTTGGTGCGTTGCACATAGCAGATGATCTTACAATCTTCAAAGCCCTGAGCCCTTATTACGCTATCGAATTTTTAATTGCCTATCCGCATGGTTTTTGGCTTTTAGGAGCCGTGTTTTTATGTACTACCGGTGCTGAAGCGCTTTATAGCGACCTGGGGCATTGCGGCAGAGAAAATATCCGGTATTCGTGGATCTATGTAAAAGCCTGCTTACTGCTCAATTATTTCGGACAAGGCGCGTTCCTGCTTTCGCATTACAATAAATTAACCGTTACAGATGATATCAGGCAGACAGTTGGTATCAATGCTTTCTTTAACCTCATGCCTGAATGGTTTATTCTCCCGGGAGTGGTTATTGCCACTACCGCGGCAATCATTGCGAGCCAGGCCATGCTTTCAGGCGCATACACGCTGATCAGCGAAGCCATACGTCTGAATTTATGGCCTAAACTAAGAATCCGGTATCCATCGGAGGCTAAGGGTCAGCTGTTTATCCCGGCTGTAAATACCATTTTATTCAGTGGTTGCGTTTTTGTGGTGCTGTATTTTCAAAAATCCTCGAAAATGGAAGCGGCCTATGGATTGGCCATCATCGTAACCATGATTACCACCACTATTCTTTTTGCCAACTATATGGTACTCAGAAGGATCAATAAGGCATTTATTTATGCGTTTCTGATTGGCTTTTTTATCGTGGAAACGGCTTACCTGGTAGCATTGCTGGAGAAATTTTCCCACGGCGGTTATATTACTTTAATGATCGGCGGTATTATGTTCCTGGTCATGTACGTTTGGTTCAGGGCGAGGAAAATCAAGAACCGGTACGTGGAATTTGTGCGCATGGAGCATTACATATCAAAAATCCAGGAGTTAAGTAATGATAAAGGCGTTGCCAAGCATGCTACCCACCTTATTTACCTTACCAGTGCCGATAACCCCAAGGAAATTGAGCATAAGATCATCTATTCTATTTTAAACAAAAAACCCAAAAGAGCTGACATATATTGGTTTGTACACGTAGATACGGTTGATGATCCTTACACATCGGAGTATAAAGTTGAGCATATTATACCTAATGACATCATTCGTGTTGATTTCAGGCTAGGGTTTAGAATACAACCACGTATCAATTTGCTGTTTAAAAAAGTAGTGGAGGACCTGGTGCAGAATAAGGAGGTAAATATCAAGAGCCGTTACGAAAGCATGGCTAGCAGTAATACGGTGGGTGATTTTCAGTTTATGGTGATGGAAAAATACCTGAGCCTGGATAACGACCTGCCATTTATTGAGAAGGTGATTATGAAGCTCCACTTTATGATCAAGCACATCAGTTTGTCTGAGGAAAAGAACTTTGGCCTCGATTTGTCAAACGTTACGGTAGAAAAATTCCCACTGGTGGTATCGCCTGTAACTAATGTGAAACTAACCCGGATTGAATAACAGCTTCAGCTGCTGCGGCTTTAACGTCTTCGAGGCGTAGCTGTAGTGTTTTTTGACCATTCCATTCGTTTTCTTCAATTTTAAACACTACATCCAGCGGTTGGTGATCCTTAACCACGTTGTACTTATCAGCCATATTAAAACCGATCCCGGTGAAAGTCAGGTCTCCCTGTTTCACTACCAGGCGGAGATGATTTTCTTTGACAATTTTACTGTAGCCGGTATCAACAACACCGCGGGCTATAAAAACGGGCGTCATGTTTTCTGGTCCGAATGGCTCCATCTGGCGCAGTATATTATAGAAAGGTATCGTTATTTCCCTAAAAGAAATTTCAGCATTTATGACGATTTCGGGGACGAGGTGTTCTGCTCTGATAGAAGCAGACACGACTTCTTCAAATTTAGTTCTGAAAATTTCAATATTCTGCTTTTCAAGTGTTAAGCCAGCTGCGGCGAAATGTCCTCCATAGGCAAGCAGATGTTCCCTGCAGGCATGAATGGCTTCGTAGAGATTGAAACCTGGTACGCTCCGCGCGCTCCCTGCTGCATAGTTGCCACTTTCGGTTAGCACCACAGTTGGTTTGTAGTGGTGTTCGATTAAACGCGAAGCAACAATACCTACAACACCCTTGTGCCAGTGGGGTTGATATACAACTGTAGATCGTTTTTTGATCCAATCTTGATTTTCTGAAATCAGGGCTAATGCCTCAGCTGTAATATCTGTATCGGCTTCTTTCCGGTCGGTGTTATCGTTGTGCAATTGTTCGGCATAGTGTAGCGCATCTTCCTGCGTATGGGCTATGAAGAGCCTTACCGCTTTGCTGGCGTCGTCCATGCGCCCGGCGGCATTTACCCGGGGCGCGATCATAAATACCAGGTCGTTGATATGTAACGGCTGCTTTGCACCACCTAATGTAGCCAGCGCCTTGATGCCCGGGTTGGGATTTTCGTTGGCTTTTATCAATCCATAATATGCCAGTACCCGGTTTTCGCCGTTCATGGGCACTATGTCGGCTGCAATAGCCGTCGCTACCAGGTCAAGGTATTCGAAAGCGTTTTCCATGGGAATGCGCATTTGCTCACACAAGGCACATATCAGTTTAAATCCGACGCCGCAGCCACAAAGTTCTTTAAAGGGGTAGGCACAATCTTTTTGTTTTGGATTTAATATGGCAACAGCGTCCGGGATGACTGCATCTGGAAGGTGGTGGTCGCATACGATAAAATCAATGCCAAGTGTTTTGGCGTAGTTGATCAGGTCTATCGACTTGATCCCGCAATCCAGCGCAATAATCAAAGAAAAATTGTTGCTATGGGCAAAATCTATTCCTGCCTTGCTAATGCCATAGCCTTCTTTATAACGGTGCGGGATATAAAAGGCTACCTCGTTATGCAGTTTCCTGATAAAATGATACATACTGGCTACCGAGGTGGTGCCGTCTACATCGTAATCGCCAAATACTAATATTTTCTCATTACCGTCGAAAGCTTTCATAATCCGGTTTACGGCCTTCGCCATATCCTTCATTAGCCATGGGTTATGTAAATGCGAGAGCTGGGGCCGGAAGTAATCCTTGGCCTGATTAAAATTTTGCACCCCGCGCTGCACCAGGATGCGGCACAGGGTGGCACTTATTTTAAGTTCATCCTGCAGGAGCGATATGTTATTCGTATCGGTTTCCAGTAAATTCCAGCGTTTGGTCACAATTATTGTATTGTAGGTGGTTAACAAATAATGGCATGCTGCTCATAGGTTCCATAATATCTACAGCGAAAAAATGCCGGCGTCCGGCACGAAGTTCTTATTTCTATATGATACAGCAATAAGAATACAGTTGCTTAAGAACTAATATTTTCGTTCTGTTACATAATCAACGAGGTCTTTCAAACCCTGGCGATATTCGTTGTCAGGGAATTGCATTAAAATGTCGAGGGCTTCTTTCTTGTAGGCATACATTTTTTCTGTAGCGTACTGTATCCCCCCCGTATTTTTCACCACCTCCAAAACCCAACCTACTTTTTGCCTGTCGTTATTATTATTTTTAACGATGCTGATTACTTTCTGACGGGTTGATTTGTCGGTATTATTAAGCGTATAGATCAGCGGCAGGGTCATTTTCTTTTCTTTAATATCATTTCCTGTAGGTTTACCCACGTCTTCGCTGGCATAATCAAAAAGATCATCTTTGATCTGAAACGCTATACCTGTTTTTTCTCCAAATAATCTCATTTTTTCGGCGTCTTCGTCGTTTTGAGTGGCCGACCAGGCGCCCGCGCTGCAGGCTGAAGCCAGTAAAGAGGCAGTTTTATTCCTGATAATTTCGTAGTAAATATCTTCCCTTAGGTTTAGATTGCGCGCCTTTTCCAGTTGAAGCAACTCCCCTTCACTCATCTTTTTTACGGCATCGGTCAGAATATGGAGAATCCGGTAGTCATGATTTTCCAGCGAAAGAATCAGCCCCTTGGCCAAAAGGTAATCCCCAACCAGCACCGATGCTTTGTTTTTCCAAAGCGCGTAAACTGAGAAAAAGCCCCGTCTTTCTAGTGAATCGTCCACTACATCGTCGTGAACCAGGGTAGCGGTATGCAGTATTTCAACCAGTGATGCTGCCCTGTAAGTGGCTTCAGTAGGCGTACCAAGCAGCTTAGCGGATAAAAAAACAAACATCGGCCGCATTTGTTTCCCTTTTCTTTTCACAATATATCTTAATATGCTGTTGAGGAGGGGAGTGGAGCTTTTTACGGCTGCTTTAAAACGCTCTTCAAAATGTTCTAATTCATCTTTTATTAAGGATACCGGTAAATTCATCATAATAATTGAGCAAAATAAGGAATTTAAAGGGGCATTTCTTAATTTTTTGCATAGTATTTGCTTGGTTCAGACACCAGCAGATTTAATTATTTTTTACGTTAAAATTTGTTTATTTAACAAATGGCTCTAAATTTGCTGAACTTATTAAGAAAATCATTTTAAATCTTAATCCTTAGTTATGACAAGCAAAAAGTACCAATTACTAGCAGGCCTCAGTTGCCTGGTTGCGTCAACAGGCTTCGCGCAGGTGAGCCCGTCGCACCCTTATACCGCACCACATCCGGTATATGGCACAGTCTCAGTTACCGATTCTAATTATTACAACAGCAAACAACTGGCTCAGCACAATGAGTTTATGGTTGGAAATTATGACTACCCCGCTAAACCCAAAGATATGTGGGAGCTGGGTGTTAAAGTGGGTTCTCTGGCCATCATCAGTGATGCTACCCCTAACTTCAACCCATTAAGATCTTTTGGATTTGGTGGTCACCTGCGCAAATCTTTAGGTCATACTTTATCTCTTCGTTTAGAGTATTTGTATGGTAAATCTGAAGGTCAGGCATGGAGACCAACTACAGATGTTGACGGAAGAAACTGGTATCAAAACTACCGCACTACCTCTCAGGATTTATCTTTACAGTTATTAGCCAATATTGGTAATATCCGTTTCTATAAAGCTAATACAGGTGCTACATTTTACGTATTAGGTGGTGTTGGTGTTAGTACATGGTCTGCACGTTATGCTCCAAACTTAACTCCAGGCACATCCAGCACCGATAAAAAAGACATCCTGAAAGATCTTCGCGATCAATATAAAGATATTGACAAAGCAGATATGGTTAAGCATACCAGTGCTACCAGCGCTTCATGGTCAAAAACTTTTGGCGGGTATATCAAACCTTCTGCAACAGTTGGTGCCGGTATTGCGTTTAAGCTTTCTTCCAGAGTGAATCTGGCAATTGAAGACAGGCTGATCTTTAACGGCAGCGATTATTTAGATGCTTCTTTACCTGCTCTGCATGCTAATCAGGATAAAGACTTCTACAATTATGCTACTATCGGTTTGAACTTTAACTTAGGTAATAAAGCAAAAAGAGTTGAGCCTCTTTACTGGTTAAACCCATTGAACTATGCTTACGGTGAATTACGCAGAGTTCCTGAAATCATTCTTCCAGATGCTGATGGCGATGGTGTAACTGACCAGTTCGACCAGGAGCAAACTCCTGCTGGTTGCCCAGTTGATACACATGGTGTTAGCCGCGATACAGATGGTGATGGTGTACCTGATTGTAAAGATAAAGAGTTGATCACTCCAACATATTGCCAGCCAGTAGATGCTGATGGTGTAGGTAAATGTCCTTGCCCAGAAGGTTGCGCTCCTGCTCAAAGCGACTGCGCTGCTTCTTTAGGTGCTTTACCAAGCATTCACTTCGCTCCAAATTCTAACAAACTTTCTGACGATGCAGCCGGTACTTTAGCTACTGTAGCCGCTAAGCTGAAAGCTAATCCAAACTGTAAAGTAGTAGTAGTAGGTTACTGCGCAGCTACTAAACGTCAGCAGCAATTAAGCTGGGATCACGTAAACAAAGTGATTTCTCACTTAGTTGAAAAAGAAGGCGTAAGCAGCGACAGATTTATCTTCAGCTCAGGCCAGGAAGGTGGTGACTGTGATGCAGTTGACATCCGTGCGGCTGCTCCAGGTGACGATGGTCCAAACACTCTCGCTCCTCCACATCCAAATCTTCGCAAAAACTAATTAGTTTTTCGATAAATAATAAGAAATCCCTTCTCATTTATTTGAGAAGGGATTTCTCGTGTGTATGTATATCAGCTATAGCGTAAAACCCTGGCATTATGGCGGGAGAAGGCAGCAAATATAATTTCAATCAGGCACGAAATGAACGGGCGTAGAACCATACAGTGGTGTTTATTAGTGAGTTCAATCAATAGCAAACCTGTGGCAAATGCTTGGACATTGTCGTAATAGCTACTTAGTTGTTTCAGGCTGCAGTGTAAGGTTTAAAAGGCTACAAAAAATTGCTACAGGGCAGAATGGAGAACTGGCCTGTTAAAGGTTAGAGCAGACGGGTGATGTATGAGTCAATTCCTCAGCAACCAATCTCCATGAAATGTGTGAGCTTTAAACGGGAGCAGGTTGCTGTTACGTTAGTACATTATCAAGGCAGCTGCAAACGATTAAGATCATGCCCGGCTTTCTAATGGACAGGCTAATTTTGCTGTCTTTGTTATCAATGGCACATACACCTCATACTTAACACCCGGTTCTACAAACAATTGTCGCTAAGGCCGGGGTATAAAAAAACATCGGGCCAATCGATCCGATGTTCCTGTCAATGAATATTGGTATGATTAGTTCTCCATTTCTTCCCTGATGGCTTCGCTTATTTGGACCAGTACTTTATCTATTCTATGGCCATCCATATCCATGATTTCAAAATCAAATCCATTCCATTCCAGTTTATCGGAAGCAATGGGTATGCGCTTTAGTTTATGTAAGATAAAGCCTGCAATAGTGTCAAATTCCTGCTCTCCTTCGTTCATCCAGTCTGTCTTATCAAAGTAGGAGAGGAAGTCATAAAACGGAAGCTGTCCATCTACCAGGAAAGTGCCATCATCTCTTCTGATTACTTCATATTCATCATCATCGTGTTGTGGCATATCGCCAATAATAGCCTCCAGTATGTCCTTAAGCGTAATCATCCCAAGCACACTGCCGTATTCATCAACAATAAAACAGGAGTGTAGTTGCGACTCTTTAAACTTCTCCATTACTTTGAATGCGGTGTTATTATCCGGTACAAAAAGCGCCGGGCGCATCAGGTTTTCGAAGGGTATGTTATCGTTGTTGGTATACAAATCTTTTAGAGAAATGACCCCTTTTATATTATCTATTTCTCCTTCACAGATAGGGTATATTGAATGAGGTTCTTTTAAAATCTTTTCCCGGATCGTTTCTTCTGTATCAGTAGTGCTAAACCATACGATATCACTTCTATGGGTCATCAGGGAAGTAATATTCCTGTCACTCAGGTGAAATACCCGTTCAATGATTTCCTGTTCGGTTTCCTCCAGTGTGCCCTGCTCCGTTCCTTCATTAATTATGGCTTTGATCTCTTCTTCTGTAACCTGGGAGTCGTCTGATTTTATATTAAATAATTTGGTAATTAGTTTTGTAGATTGTGTAAGCAGCCAGATAAAAGGGAAGGTGATCCAACTTACGATACGCATAGGACCGGCTACGAATTTCGCAATCTTTTCAGGAGACGATAGCCCGATACGTTTGGGGATGAGTTCTCCGAAAATCAACGTGAAGTAAGTAATCAAAATGACTACAGCAGTGGTGGCAATCCCTTTACTGTAAGGCGCTAATGCTGGAAACTGAGCTACAAAAAGCTCTATATCTCCCGTTATTTTATCTCCCGAGTAGATACCTGTTAAAATACCAATCAGGGTAATGCCAATTTGTACAGTAGAGAGGAAATGATCGGGATGATTTGCCAGGGCAAGCGCATCCTTGGCTTTTTTATCTCCCTTATTCGCCTGGGCTTCCAGCCTGGCTTTACGGGCCGATACCAGCGCTATTTCAGCCATCGAAAAAACCCCGTTTAATAATATAAGTAGGGCGATTATAAGTATTTCCATTAATTTAAAGTTGATTGCTTACCGGATAGGGGAATCCGAATTTTTTGTTGAATAAATTACCAGATAGCGAACCAATAAGAAGTCCGAGTAGCGTGCCGCATAAAACATCGAAAGGATAGTGAACCCCTACATAGACTTGTGCGAATCCAATAATGCCTGCCCAAACAAAAAGGACCCATGCATAGCGGAAGAGGCGGTTGAAAGTTACAAAAAAGAAGGCGGCAATGCCAAAGTGGTTGATGGCGTGGTTAGATACAAAGCTGAAGCCCCCGCTGCATCTGCCCAATAACATGCGAACATGGCCGATCATTTCCGGATCGTTGCAGGGCCTTAACCGTTCGAAGCCCTCTTTAAAGATACGGGCACCCACAATATCTGTGCAGGCAGCGGTAGCCAATGCCAGTGCCAGCCACCACCAACCGTTTCTTTTGAAATTGATTATAGTAAAGGCTACAATGAAAAGATAGAGCGGCCCCCAGGTAAATGCATTACGCATAACAGGCATGAAGCGATCGAAAAGGGCATTAGCCAATTTTGTGTTGATCCATTCAAATAGCCAGCGGTCAGCAC
>JBQGCI010000120.1:0-1937 GCA_052038405.1 Acinetobacter pittii | reverse complement strand
TTCTCCGCACGTTTCATGGAAATGTTCATAGGCCCCTCCAATTGCGCCGATATTTGCCCAAACTCATAGTTTACATGAGAGTATTCCAATACAGCTCCGTTGGCCGGCACATTTAAAGTGAAACTGCCCTGGTCGTTGGTGATGGCTGTTTGCGGCCCACCTTTTACCTTTATGGTAACACCGGCAATCGGCGCTTGTGTGGAATCATCCACCACTGTTCCGGTAACAGTTCTGGTTTGTGCATTAGCCATCACTCCTAGGAATGTCGACAGCACTAACAAGCAAGCAAATCGTAAAACATGCTTAAAGTTCATATAACTTTTTGTTTAATAAAAAAATGAGAAAAGTTTTAATTGCTATTTTTTTGGGCTTTCATCCTTTCGTACCAGCCTTCACGTTCCTTTTTTAAATCGTAACCCCGGGCAGCAAGATAGTTATTGATGCGTCCCTTGTACTTTCCGAACCAGCCATGCTTGGCATCACTCGACCCAGCCGCCATTGCATGTTCACGCGCTTCATACAATGCATCGTAGATGTATTTTTTTTCCTCCTCTTTTAAAGATGGGATCATATCCAGGTGGGCCTTATAAGTTGTGGGCAATACGTTGTAGGTTAAACCATCTTTTACACGATCGATCTGTTCTTTTGATAAATCCTTCGCCAGTGACTGAACAAATCTCTTATTCAGGATGGTTCTTTTTTTCTCAGCTGCGTCATTCACCTTTTTTAACCGGACGTCCATTGACTCTTTTCCAATCTTTTGGGCTTTAACCGCGGCGGTGGCTTTGGATCTCTGATCATCGACCTGTTTTATTTCCAGATATTCTTTTGCAATTTTATCGCGAACCTTATAAAACTTTGCCGAGTCGCTGATGTCTAAAAGCGCTGTGATTTTATGGGCGCGCCCGTTCACAATACTTAGGTATTCTTTGTCGGCTGCCGGCTGTGCGTGCATTTGCAGGCTGAATATTACAGACAAAAATAGAAGACAAAATCGTTGGGAAACTTTAGTCATTTTGCAATCGTTCAATTGAAAATATAAAATTAGACTGCTGAAACTGCGTCGACAATGCAAGGTTTCACTAAGGGACTGTATTTTTTTACTATTTTTAATGAGCTGGTTCTTTATAATAATTATAGTTTTTTGTACAAAACGAAGATGCCGGCAATTTGATATCATTTCGTCGTTATACTCCTCCAATTACAGAACTGTTCCTGGTAAATAGGAACCCCGTTTTTGCCTGAGCCAGCTTCAGTTGAAATCTTCGTCAACAGCGGCTTGCACGTTTAAAAAATCAACTTTGAACCAACCATCATTATAAAAATGAGCTCACCAGATGCGTCCTTTCGCCGAACGTTAAACAAAAATTGTTTTGACAAAAGCAGTTTGGAATAAACAAGCAATAGTCAATCGTTTACCCTTCAAAAGTAAATTGCCGGTTAGCTAATAACAATGTAAGCTTTTATTAACAAGATGGAAAATTTTACTATTCTTGTAAACGATTTCGATTGTTACCGGATTTATCCTGTTTTACTTCGTATGCGCCAGAAAGGTTAAAACAGGATGTTGTTATTTCGTCACAAGCACTCTTAATAAAAAGCCAGCCAATCAACAAATGCCTGTACATACCTTATTAGCGATTGACCCAACAATCGCAATACCTTTATCAACTTCAGCGGGTTGGCTGAATGACAGCAGAAGAATTCTGATCTTCCTAAATGAATGATCCGATACATTACCGGCCATATTAGCACGTCCATTACAGCCTGTTTTAAATAGTTCCCCTACCTACAGGTTAGCGGTTCTGTGTTATACCTTTAGGAAACTCGTCGATTTATTTAACCGTTATTGAAGCAGTTGCGGGAATCAATCCCTCTGTACTCAGGGTAACTTTTAAGGCACCTGGCTTCACCCCTTTAATCATTGTCAGTAACAA
>JBQGCI010000119.1:0-10409 GCA_052038405.1 Acinetobacter pittii | reverse complement strand
ATCATTATTCTTTTTTTAAGGATGCAAATTGATTAAAAGCTGCCTATCGGCAACGATAGTACAAATCACAAAATAAATTTCCATATCTTCAAAAATTAAATTGCCAAAGCAAAATCATTCATAAAAAATTAATATGTCTGCAGGTTTTTTATTTTCCATTGTAATTGCTTATTTCCTGTTACTGTTGGTGGTTGCCTGGAAAACCAGTAAAAACAGTAATAATGAATCTTTTTTTATTGGTAACAGAAGCAGTAACTGGATGCTGGTGGCATTTGGAATGATTGGCACTTCTTTAAGTGGTGTAACCTTTGTAAGCGTTCCCGGAGCCGTGGGCGCCAGCCAGTTTGGCTATATGCAGATTGTTATCGGATATATGATCGGCTATTTATCTATCGCCTTTATACTGCTCCCTCTTTACTACCGGCTAAAGCTTACATCCATCTACGGTTACCTAAAAACCCGAATGGGCATGCTCTCTTATAAAACCGGCGCCTGGTTTTTTATTATCAGCCGGCTGGTGGGTGCAACGGCGCGGCTCTATCTTGTTGTAAATATTCTGCAAGCCACTATACTCGATAGCTTTGGTATCCCATTTTGGGTATCTACCCTCATCATCCTCTTTATGATCATTTTATACACTTTCGAAGGAGGTGTAAAAACAATCGTTTGGACCGACACGCTGCAAACAACAGGTATGTTGGCCGGCTTGATCATCTGCACGGTTTACCTGCTGCAGCATATGAATCTTAATATTACCGAGAGCCTTGATGCGATGCGAAGCGCCAGCCTTTCCCGGATCTTCAACGCTGATGTCAATTCCAGGTCGTATTTCATTAAGCAAATACTGGCCGGCGCCTTTATTACGCTCAGTATGACGGGTATCGACCAGGAAATGATGCAAAAAAGCATCTCGGTAAACAAGCTTAAAGATTCCCAAAAGAATATGGTGTCCCTGGCCTTTATAATGGTGATAGTAATCGGGCTCTTCCTGTATTTAGGAGGCTTATTGCATTTATTTGCCGCACAGGAAAACATTGCCGCTTCAGGAGATACGCTGTTCCCAACCATTGCGGTGCAGCATATGCCACCAGCGATTTCCGTTATTTTTATTGTTGCCCTGATATCCGCTCTTTTCCCCAGCGCAGATGGCGCTATGACCGCACTCACTTCTTCCTTCTGTATTGATATTGCAGGCCTCAACAGGCGCACAGACATGGATGATAAAGCTAAAAAAAGATTCAGGCAAACCGTTCACCTTATCGTGGCTGCCGCTTTTTTACTGCTGGTATTAATATTCAAATGGATTGACAGTAAAAGCATGATCGATATTATCCTGCGCCTGGCGGGCTATACTTATGGCCCTTTATTGGGTTTATTTGCATTTGGTATTTTTGTAAAGCGCAGGCCCAACGACAAACTGGTACCCTTTGTATGTTTTATAGCCCCTATCCTGTGCTTCCTTATTGATGAAAACCAGGAAGCGATTTTTGGCAACTTCAAGATAGGCTTAGAACTGATCATATTAAATGCTTTTTTTACTTTTATCGGCTTATGGGTGATTTCTAAAAAAGTAAGTGTTGCCGAACTGGAGCAGGATAGCGTGCATTAACAGCCGGCAGATCTCAGATCACAGATAACAGATGGTTACCACATTACATTTCGGGAAATAAGACTATGGACTTTGAACAGCTCAATCAGTTTGCAGACGAGTACACCACTGGCGAAGATGCGTTGCTGGCAGCAGTCAACGATTTTACACAAAAAAATCATCCTGAGCCGCATATGCTGAGCGGGCATGTGCAGGGTCAATTGCTGAAAATGATCAGCCAGATGATCCAACCGGCACGTGTTTTAGAAATAGGAACTTTTACCGGCTATAGCGCGCTTTGCCTGGCAGCCGGATTACAGCCAGGTGGTTTACTGCATACCATCGAATTCAGGGAGCCTACTGCAGCTATTGCCAGGAATTTTTTTGAAAAATCAATCTACAGGAATAATATCAGGTTGCATAGCGGTAACGCATTGGAAATCATACCCCAATTGAAAGAAGAATGGGATTTGGTTTTTATCGACGCCGATAAACCCGGTTATATCAATTATTTTGAGCTGGTTTTTCCGTGCGTTAAAAAAAATGGTTTTATCTTAGCAGATAATATTTTTTTCCATGGCGAGGCATTGAAAGAAAATGCCAAAGGCAAAAGCGCCAAAGCTATTAAGGAGTTCAATCGGTTTATTAACCAAAGAACGGACATAGAAAAGATGGTACTTACCATCAGGGACGGGCTTTATTTAATACGAAAAACTTAGTTTAGTAATGATTAAAAAACTTTGCGGCACAGTTCTACTCCTGTGTTCCATCCTTTTTACCAAAGCACAAACAAACGAAACAACGCTTCAATATATCAAAACCTACTGCGGAATTGCGGTTACTGAGATGCAACGCACCGGCGTACCTGCTGCAATAAAGCTGGCGCAGGGTGTATTGGAAACCATGTCCGGCCAAAGCCCCCTGGTGATGAAGTCCAATAATCACTTTGGCATCAAATGCAAGCAGGGATACGATGGCCCCTATGTTTTACACGATGACGACAGGCCGCAGGAACGTTTTATGAAGTATGAAGATGCGGGCCAGTCTTATAAAGACCATTCAGACTTTTTGAAGGGGCGCTCGCGCTACGCAGGTTTATTTGAACTGGATCCCACTGATTATGCAGGTTGGGCTCACGGTTTGAAAAAAGCAGGTTATGCCACTAACCCCAAGTATCCCCAGCTGTTGATCGGCATTATTGAAAAATATAACCTGGCGGAATACACACTTATGGGTTTAGGAAAAGCAGTATGGTGCGAAGAAGTAAAAAACTATGTTGCAAAAACGCAGGGTTTAGTACCAGCCCACGCCGTGGCTGTAACCAATGCGCCTGCTCAGCCGGCCAAAAGCAGGTATCCTGAAGGCGAGTTTCTGATCAACAATACCAAGGTAGTGGTTTTGAATGCAGGTGCGTCACTTAGCGAAGTTGCCCAAAAATACAATATCCAGGTTAACAGACTGCATGCAATGAACGATTTCGGCACTGTAGCAGAAAAAGTACAAAAAGCAACATTGGTGTTCCTGCAACTGAAAAGAACGGTTTGCGAAAAAGCCTATCATGAAGTATTGGCCGGCGAAAGTGTATATGATATTGCCCAGGCAGAAGGCATACGACTGGAATCACTGCTGAAATTAAACAACCTGAGTAAGTATGACATTCCTGCCGCCGGTACCCGGTTGAAGTTACGCGACGATTCTGCTGCTGTTGCAAAAAATTAATGGCTCTGATATGCACACCATAACAGTTCACGATAAAACATTCAGTACCTATTTAAGCGAAGAACAACTTCAAAGCCGCATCAAAGAGCTGGCTGATTATATCAATAAGGATTTTGAGGGTAAGAAGGTAGTTTTTATAGCGATACTGAACGGCTCCTTTATGTTTGCTGCCGATATATTCAAACATCTTACAGTGGACAGCGAAGTAAGCTTTATTAAACTGGCTTCGTACAAAGGACTGAACTCAACGGGCAGCGTAACCACAGCTATCGGGCTTGACACGGATCTTCACAACCGGCATGTGGTTATACTGGAGGATATTATTGACACGGGCAAAACCCTGCATCATTTCCTGCCGCAGCTACAACATCAGCAACCTGCCTCACTAAAAATTGTCACGCTTCTCCACAAGGCTGAAATGACCCAATACGAAATACCTATAGATTATACCGGGTTTGTGATCCCCAATAAATTTGTGGTAGGCTACGGCCTCGATTATGATGGATTGGGCAGAAATTACAAAGAGATATACCAGCTGGCAGATTGATACCGGCACAGCCGATAAACGATCGGGCACGCCTACGTCTTATGATCTTTTAAGAAACTTCAACTTTTGCCTACTTCAGTTTGACGTATAATTGTAAATTGCAGTATGAAGCGCAATTACCTTTTACTGATGTTTATCCTGGTTTGTTTGTCACTATTATCGGGCAACCTAACGGCCGGTGTATCGCTGATCGGGAAAATTGGCATCAGCTTTTTCTATCAACAATTTTCTTTTTTCCAAAGCTGGTGGCAGTCTTCATTGGTGTGCCTGGCCCTCATGTTAATAGTAGGTATTGTGTTGTACTTCATAGATCGTTCTGTAAGCGGGATGAAAAGAAAAGTGGTTTTAATCGCCTGCTTTCTCTTTTTCCTGGCAGGTTTATATTTTACCTTCCGGGATTTCAGAACCGACCTTGCTCATCGCTGGCTGGGCGAGCGATTTCATGTAGGTGTTTATTTGTACTGGATTGGATTCGGCATCATCAGCTTATTTTTTGCGCTTACCGAAAAGAAAACAATAACAGTTAGTGACACCGAAACAATTCTGTAAATAAAAAATGCGCAACCGGGAGGTCACGCATTCGCCCGTTAATATTGGTTACTAATCCGTTGTGATAATAATAGCACCTTCTCTCGCTTTCGAACCATAATATTTTTTCGCGTCATCCCCTTTTAGAACCTCAATTGATCTTATGTTCACACGATCAAGAGCTTTGACTTTTTGAAGCGTCACGGGCTCACCGTCTAAAACGTAGTAAGCGTTTTCAGGTGGATGTTGCAATACTTTTTCATCTGCTTGACCTGACCGGTAACCTATTACTTTCACTGATCGGCTGCTCCGGCGCGGGTATCCGGTTACCGTAACGGGATTGGATTGACCTTGACCGGATTTTATTTCAAGACCTGTTACATTACCATTCAACGATTTATTGTTAACTATTTTAGTGCCATAACCTACTACGGTAATTTCTCCGTTCTTTGATTCATCCAGCCCCGCAGAACCCGCAGATGCTTTATTGTCCTGGCCGGAGATGATAATATCTTTGGTTGTCGGCTTAGCTGACTTCGTCGCTATCAATACAACACCATTTTTCCCCCGGTCACCATAAATGGCAGTTGCACCAGCATCTTTTATAACCGTCAAACTTTCTATATTGTCCTGTGGAATATGGTCCATATTATTATCTTCCAGCGGACGGCCATCTAACACAAACAGCGGATGCTTCCCCTTTTCGTCTGCGCCGCCTCCTAATTTTATTACCGAATTTTTAGCTCCGGGCTTTTTTGTTGTAATGCGAATCACACCGTTCTCAGCTCCTGCTCCATAGTCATTAACAGACGAAGCGTCTTTGATTACGTCGATACTTTCTATAGCATCGGGGCTTAGCGTATTTAGGTCATAATCTTTGTCTTTACGGTCGCCATCCACAATAATCAACGGCTTTACTGAGGGGTCAGCATTATGAACCCGGTCTTTTACATTTATTACCGCCACGGTGTCCATTGATTGGGCAGGTATCGTGTCTTCGACAAAAATCGTTGTTGCAGCCTTGTCTGCTGAAGCCGCAGGACTTGCCGCATTTAACTTCTGATCAGTTTTTTGGTTCACTACCTGCTCCCGGTAATCTTTCATTTCTTTTCTAAAACTCAGCAACAGTACTGCCAGTACCGGCAATAAAAACATAAATTTAACCAGCTGCACTTTCGCGCTTTTAATAGTATTCATCATGGCAATACGCTTTTTGAGTGATGAAAAGTTAAAGTGATTGGTGAACGCAAACTGACGGTTACCCATTACCTTTAATAATAAGTATTGGTACTCCTTCCTGTCCAATCCGCTTTGCAGTACCTTATGATCTGCAATAAACTCCAGGTTCTGCTTCACATTATGGCGCAGCAACCATACCAAAGGATTAAACCAATTGAGCATACATAGTAATTCGCACCACATGATATCAACGGTATGTTTTTGTTTAACATGCACAAATTCGTGGCGTATAATTTCCTCCAGTTCTTCACCCGAATGCATGTCGGTATTAATGAATATGGCATTTCCGAAAGAAAAAGGCCTGATCGGTTCATCCAGCTGGTAGATCAGGGTATCCTGTCCCGATATCAGTTGCGCTTTTGCCTTCATTTTTTTGAAGGAGTAAAACCGGATCAGGAATCTTACCAGCAATACCAGTGAGCCCAATATTAGTATCGCAACCGCCCAGTCCCAGTAAGTAAGTGTTTCAAAAAAATTACGTTCCCCTGGTGCAGTAAAGCTGATGGCCGGTATCCACTGCACCATCAGATTTTGCTGTAAGGCACGTTTTTCCAGCGAGGGCATAATATCTATGAGGGGAATAATAAAGCTTAGAGCCGTGTACCCCAGCAGGTACCAGCGGTTCCAGTTATAAAAGGTAAGCCTGCGCAGCAGCAACTGGTAAAACAGATATACCACCGCCAGGCAAATATTCAATTTCAGAATATAATCAATCAATAATGGCATAGATAGCTATTTATTTTATTGTCAGAAAGTGACTATGCTGCTTATTTATTTTTCCCTCCCTCGATCATCTTCACAATTTCCTTCAACTCCTGGGCAGAAAGCTTCTTTTGATCGACAAAAAAATTAACCAGCTCTTTATAAGAATTACTGAAGTAATCTTTAACCACACTGCCCATAAACTTTTTCTTGTATTCTTCCTCCGATACCAGTGGTTTATATACATAAGTATTACCAAAAAGGCGTCCGGATATATACTCCTTTTTTTCGAGGTTCTTGATGGTGGACGCTACTGTTGTATAAGGACCGGGGTTAGGCATATGTTCCATGTAACCTTTTACATGTCCTTCGCCTACTTTCCAAATAGCAATCATCAACTGTTCTTCCTGCGGTGTAAGCTTTATCATTTTTTACGATTTTAATACTAAACTACGACAATTTCGTAGTTTTTCCAAAAAAAATTATCTCTATGCATCCTAATGCCCCGGGTTTGCATCAATGTATTACCTTTATCAGCTTAAAATCTTTCTATTATGAAGTACCTGGTTACAATAATGCTATCGATAGCGATGTTTTGTTCAGCATCCGCGCAGGAAACCCCTTTGTACCTGAAGCAAAAAACGCCGCCGCCTTCGGTATTGTTATTAACAGACAGTGTTACTAAGTGGAACCTGAAGGCTAAACTGCAAAAAGATAAACCTTTACTGCTTATCTTCTTCAGCCCCGATTGCGACCATTGTCAGCATGAAACGGAGCAGATCATAAAAAATATTCAAAAGTTTAAGGGGATACAAATAGTAATGGCTACTACCCAACCATTTAAAGATATGAAGCAGTTTGCCCAAAAATACAAACTGGCAAACTATGGCATTACGGTAGGCCGTGATATTGCTTACGTCATGCCTCCTTATTACGAAATGAAAAACCTGCCATACCTGGCTTTTTACGATAAAAACAAAAAGCTTATTTCTACATTTGAGGGCGGATTGGGTATAGCCGGCATATTAAAAGCTTTTGGCAGGTAGCAGATCAAAGAATATACTATGGACGATAAACTATGAACTATGACGATAAACTATGAATGATAAACAAACGGTCCGGCTCCAGCTGTCGGCCACACCGTTGCTTATTCATAGCACACTATCTTTAGTTTATCAGCCTGCTTGTCAAATACACGTTTATCCTGCGCTTCACAGCTCACTACGACATTCAAGGCATCTGCCTCCCCATAAATATTGGCAAAAGAGGTGTCGGCTGCGTCGTAACCATGAGCTATTTTAACCAACCCATGCTGTGGTACCATACGCGTGGCATCAAATAGCATCCACTTACCATCGATATAGGCTTCAAAGCAGGCATGAAAATCGGGAGGATTTAACCGGTAAGCATAGCAGGCGAAATAGCGGGCGGGTATCGATATAGCCCTGCATAAAGCAATGCCCATGTGCGCGAAATCCCGGCAAACACCTTCCCTTTGCGTAATCGTTTCAAGAGAAGATGTGCTCGCATTGGTACTTCCACTTACATAGTGCACATGCTTATATATCCAGTTACTGATAGCCTGTACTTTTCCATAAGTTGTTTTGATGTTGCCAAATTCCATTTCAGCAAATTTGTATAACCGGTCTACCTGGCAATAGCGGCTGGGGAACAGGTAAGATATGGCATCCGGTGAGATGTTCGCCACATGCAGTTCTTCCTGCTTCAAACGAACGGGCTTCAGTTTCAGCTCGGCTACCGCGGTATAGGCTATTTCAAAATAATCCGTTTTAGGCACCTGTACTCTTAAAAACCGGGCCTTCCTGACGCCCAGGTCAAAAGATTCTATTTTCAGGTTGGCCGGGGTCGTAACGATCTGCTCATCTGTAACCGTCTGCGACTTCGTTTGAGCAGCCTGGATATTGAAAAAAAAAGTCGTATCTGCTTTTACCCGATACGACAACCCGCTTGAAATCCTGAACTTCATAGAGTATATTATTGTTATTGGGCCCAACGGGCGTTTATATTTTTTTGAGAGGGCAGGCGTCCCTGCAGCTCATTCAGGTGTGCCGTTCCTGCTCCAACAAATAGCGATAAAGAAGGACGGCCCGTTACTAAAATCATTTATCTTCTTCTATCCTGCCTGGCGGCCTTCCGTTTTATTTTGCTCGAACGCTTTTTCCATCCACCCATCCGGCACTTCATCCAGCGCTTCATGTAATTTTTGAGCCCATGCATCGGCTACCGGCTTCAGCTCATCATATTCGTACCGGTTTTCAATAATATTGAACTGATCTTTTTCGTAAATTACCACATCAATCGGGAAATCAACATCATTAGAACTAACTCTTGTAGAATCAAAAGACAAGAAACCAGCTTTCAGTGCCTGTTTAACGGTAGTTTGCTCATCCAATACCCGGTTTAAAATAGCTTTTCCCTGCCCGCTATTACCAATGATAGCGTATTGGGAACCCATCGCCATCTCTATCCAGTTACCTTCGCTATACAGTAAAAACAACTTATGCTCTTTATCGCCTTTTAATTGTCCGCCAACAATAGCATTCAGGTTAAATTTATAACCCGACGCCGTCAATTCGGGCTCATCTTCTCTCGCCACCCTCTTGATCTGCTCACCAAAAGCATTTACAGCTTCGAACAATTTGTGATACGGAATACCGTCTGCTACGAGCTCCTGGAAATAGGTAATTGCTTTATCTCGTACCGATCTCAATCCGCTGGTCATGATAAAAAGAGAATTACTGCCATCTTCATGAACCGACACCTTTTTGCGGGTGGTGACATTGGTGCCTGCAGATATACGTGTATCTGAAATGCCTACCAATCCGTCTTTCAATTTAATTCCTAAGCAATAGGTCATAGCCTTCTCTAAAAAAGATTAAAAGTACTGATTTTTATGACCTTTTACTAACCTTACCGGTACCGTTTCTCCAATTATTTTCCCAGGCGGCGGTCACACCCCTGGGCGAAAGCATTGTTACTTTAGTAAACCCTGCCAGCTGTTACAGCCGGCCGGGTTGAAGTATTCAGCAATACTTTATACTTTCTTCAATTTCCATTTCCCTCTTTTAAATAAAATAAAGGAAACTATGGTAATAGCGGTTTCAGCTACAGGTATGGCAATAAACACGCCTGTAGCTCCCAGTTCGAAATACCGGGCCAGCAGATAGGCTACCGGTATCTGGAACAGCCAGAAACCAAAAAAATTAACTTTCGTTGGCGTCCATGTGTCTCCCGAACCATTAAATGCATTGATCATTACCATGCCTACCCCATAGAAAACAAATCCGCCGGCCATAATATACATGGCATTCCTTGCTACCTGGCGAACCTGCTCTACCTCGCTGAAAAAACCTACCAGCCAATCTCCCAGTAAAAAGAAGATCAGCGATACTGTCAGCATAAAGATAACATTATACTTTACGGTTCTCATTACGCTTTGCTCAGCCCGGTCGGGCGCGCCGGCACCCAGGTTTTGTCCTACCAGGGTAGACGCGGCCCCGCTCAGTCCCCAGGCAGGCAGCATAAAGAACATCATTAATCGCAGGGCCGTCTGGTAGCCGGCGCTTCCGTCTTCGCCTCCCGTAACCGCTACCAGCCTTGCCAGAACAATCCAGCTGCAGGAGGCGATGACAAATTGAAAAATACCAGGTGTGGCAATTTTAACCAGCGACCGGATCACGTCCATATCCACTTTAAAATGCCTTGCGGCCAAACGCATCAGCCCCTTCCCCCAAAACAAATGGTAGCACTGGTACAATACACCAATGCTTCTTCCGGTGGCTGTAGCTACGGCAGCACCTGTTAACCCCATTGCAGGTATCGGCCCCAATCCGTTAATCAGCACAGGACATAAAATCACATTGCATATATTAGCCACCCACAAGCTCTTCATGGCAATGGCAGCATTACCCGCTCCCCTGAAAATACCATTGATCAGGAACAGCAACATAATGGCAATGCTACTCCCCATCATTATTTGGGTAAACATTTTGCCATGCGCTGCGGCTGGTTCGGTGGCCCCCATAGCCATCAAAATATCCTTCGCATATATAATTCCAGCCACAC
>JBQGCI010000118.1:0-24993 GCA_052038405.1 Acinetobacter pittii | reverse complement strand
CCGGTTTATTTTAAATATCATACAATATTGCCAGACGGCTGCAAATCGTAGATTTAATTCTTCTCATCGGATGTTAACAATAATTGTAAATGCCTGATTATTATACTTGTGCTGTTTTATTTTTGCGGCATTCTTTATTTTTACAGTATATGAATGCAACCATCTACCAGGAAAAAGCGGCCCTGTTTCATAAAAAGTTTGATGATCTTAAACAAAAGCTGGGTTGGCTAAGCCTTGTTCGACTGATGAGTTTTCTACTATTTGTATACCTGATCTACCGGTCTTCCCAAACAGGATCGGGTTTTACCATAATAGCCGCCTTATTATTATTTGCTGCTTTTTTATTGCTGGTACGGTGGTATGGACGTGTGCAACAGGAAAAACAGTTTTACCTGGCATTAGCCCAATGGAATGAACGGGAAGCTGCTTTTTTGCAGACCAATAGCTCTGGTTATGATACAGGTAGAGAATATGAAAACCCTCATCATCCTTATTCTTACGACCTGGACCTTTTTAGTGAAGGTGGGTTATTCGCTTACCTGAATCGCTGCAGCACCTCCTTTGGTAAGGAAGCCCTGGCTGGTGACCTCCTGGATCCGGACACTGGCGTCATTGAAAAAAAACAGGAAGCGATCAAAGAGCTGGCGGGGAAAATCGATTTCAGACAACAGCTGTATGCACACGGAAGCTTACACGAAATCAAAAAGAAAGAACAGGAACGGCTGACACAGTGGATCGACGCCGATACCCAAATGATCCCTGCATCCTGGTACTATGGGTTAATGATTTTTCCGTTAGCCACCATGGGGAGCTTGGTTTATTATATAGCCACAGAAAATGAAACCGCCTTTTCCGTCTTTTCAAAATTGTTTGTAGTTAACCTGATCATAGCTTTTTCTTTCTCCAGGAAAATAACTGCACAATTATCGGTTTCCACTTCAGTTACTAAAATCCTGCAGAACTACAGTAACCAGCTAAAATTAATTGAAAAAGAAAATTTTCAATCCGGCTTACTGCAGCAATACCAGGAACAATTGGGGAGAAACGGGTTGACGGCTTCAACGCTTATTGGTCAGCTTGCTTCCTTATTTAATTACCTGGAAACGGTAGTAAACCTGGTGGTTAGCCTGCTCCTGAACGGGCTTTTTCTTTTTCATGTGCATATTTTATACCGGTTGGGTATCTGGAAAAAACAGCACGCGCACCATATAAAAGGTTGGCTACAGTTGATAGGAAAATGGGAAGCCCTGAGCAGTTTTGGCAACCTGTCTTATAATAATCCCGCATTTTGCACGCCCCGGTTATGTGATACAACAGCACTCGACGCGTCTGGCCTGGGCCATATTCTGGTTAAGCCAGACAAAAGAGTTTGTAATGATGTATCGTTTAATGATCAAAAGTTTGTGATACTTACCGGATCCAACATGAGCGGTAAAAGTACTTTTTTAAGAACCCTGGGCGCCAATCTCGTTCTGGCCAGGGCTGGATCTGCTGTTTGTGCTACCCGGTTCGAATTTTATCCTTTCGAGGTTTTTGTAAGCATGCGCATTACCGATTCGTTGCAGGATAGTGAATCGTTATTTTATGCAGAATTGAAGCGCTTACAATCTATTATTAAGAGCCTGGAAAGCGGACGGCGCCATTTCGTAATACTTGACGAAATTTTAAGGGGTACCAATAGCAATGATAAACGCAATGGTACCATTGGCCTCATTCGCAAAATGGCCGGCTTCGACACTTTTGGTATTATTGCCACCCATGATATCGTGGTAGCCGACCTGATAAAAGAATACCCCGGCTTCATTGCCAATAAAGCCTTTGAGTCGGCCATTATTAACGATGAATTGTTATTTGATTACCAGCTGAAAGATGGTGTTTGTAATACTTTAAGTGCCAGTTACCTGATGAAGAAATTGGAAATAATTTAAAGGAACCGTCACAATTAAATATCTTAGCACTTATAATATTGTACTAATGAAGCCCCCGTTATTCGTTTGTTTGCTCGTATTATGTATGTTATCGTCAGCGGCACAGGATGAAAATACCTATTACGGAAAAAGTAACCTGGTTAAATTAAATCTTACGTCGCCTTTTCTAAAGAACTATTCCCTACAATATGAAAGGATCCTTAACAAACGGATATCGGTAGCTCTTTCGGGAAGGCTGATGCCTGCATCTACGTTACCATTTAAAAGTACTATCCGGAAAGAAGTAATTAAAGAAGAAGATGCCCTTATGACGGACGCTTTTAACCAGGCCCGGTTCAGTAATTATGCGATTACGCCTGAAGTAAGGTTCTATTTAGGTAAAAAAGGTTATGGGCAGGGTTTTTATATAGCCCCATACTACCGGTTTGCCCAATATAAAATAAAAGAATTGCATTACACTTATGAAGACTTTGATCAGGATATCTCAATCAGATTTAACGGGAACCTGAAGTCACACACCGGTGGTTTTTTAATAGGCGCGCAATGGATGCTGAGTAATACTGTAGGACTGGACTGGTGGATACTGGGCCCTAATATCGGCGGCGGTAACGGTCATATAACCGGGGTGTCCAATCAGCCAATCGGTTCTGATGTTCAGCAGGATATACGGGAATCGCTGGAGAACGACCTGGATATACCTTTTATCAAAACAACCGTTGATGTAAACGCTAACGGAGCTAACATGCGGTTAAGTGGTCCATGGGCCGGGGTAAGAGCCGGGCTCTTATTAACGTTTAGATTCTAAATTAATCAGCACTTGCTTTCGCCCCCGGCAACCTGCTTTTTAGCCAGGCAATCTGCCCCCGGTGATTAGACTCATGTTCACAAACGTGAAACCACTTCCAATAAGTGTTGATGGATCTTTTTTCGTTAGACCATTTTTTGTCTATTTCCATCAACCATTTATCATCTCTGTTCTTCAGCTCTCGCAATGTTTTCTCTCTTACTTCTGTAATCCGGTCCATATAATATTTCAGCTCATGACCTTTAATATTTTTACGACCGGCATCACCCAGGTTCATGGCGTCATTCCATAATTTTTTTTCAGCGTCATTAAAATCATCTCTTCCCTCGAAAGTATTGGCCTGGTAAAAAACTTCTGTCGCCCCCAGGTGCATGATCAAAGAACCAATAGTATTTGCTTTTGCGTCATGTAAATAATCGAGTTGTTCTATACCAAGCCCTTTCGTAATACCGATAATAGTACTTCGATTATAATCAAGCATGGAGACCAGCGTGCCCACCTGGGGCGAGTAACCCTCTTTAGGCCCGATCATCATGAGCTCATCGGGCGGCGTAGATAATGTGTTAGCTTGAACGAATAAAGGCATTGCACTGAAACCGCCTGCCGTTAAAACCGTTTTGATTAAGAAATTTCTGCGATGCATAAAGGGTGTTTTAGTGTTACTAATATACTAAATCTTAACCGATCAGTTTTTTCAATATTGCAAGGCGTCCCTTAAAAGAGGGATAAGCCATGGGCAGGTTGGGCCAGGTAGCAGCTTTTAAAACAGCTTTGGCATGGCTAAAAGTTTGCATCGAAAACCTGCCATGATAACGCCCGATACCGCTATTCCCACGACCTCCAAAAGGCAGGTTTTTATTCAGGTAATGCATGGCTACCGCATTGATACAGGCTCCCCCGCTTGGCACTTTTCGCAGCCACCTGTCCGCTTCCTTACTATCATCTGTAAAAACATAAAACGCTAATGGATTGGGATTATAATTGATCACATCCAATGCAAAAGCTTCGTCGGTGTAGGTAAGAACAGGCAGTAAGGGTCCAAAAATCTCTTCCTGCATAATGGGGTCATCCATTTTTGGTGAGTCGATCAAAGTAGGAGAAATATAAAGCAGCTCGTCGTTATGTGCACCCCCAGCTATTACAGTATTATATTGCAGGTAGCCCATCAGGCGATCAAACTGCTTTTTGTTGATGATACGTCCGTAGTCATAGCTTTCTACGGGGTGATCGCCATAAAATTGGGTAATGGTTTGCTTTAATATATCAACAAATGCCTCTTTAACGGATTGGTGTACCAATAAATAATCCGGTGTAATGCACATCTGTCCTGCATTAGAGAACTTCGCCATAGCAATCCGTTTAGCGGCCAGTTTGAGGTTGGCTTTTGCCGCAACGATACAGGGGCTTTTTCCTCCCAGCTCTAATGTTACCGGTATCAGCTGTTCCGCCGCCAGTTTATAAACAGCCTTGCCTACTGCAGTACTGCCGGTATAAAATATATGATCGAACCTGAAACGCCGTACCATATCTGGCACCACCATAGCGCCATCGCCCGATGCGAAGCTGATATATTGCGGGGCAAATGTTTCGGCCAGTATTTTTTGAATAATGATTTCTGTTGCCATCGCTACTTCGCTGGGCTTTAGCACCACACAGTTCCCGGCAGCTATGGCCCCTATCAAAGGAATTAGTGACAATTGAAAGGGATAGTTCCAGGGTGCTATGATCAATACCACACCCAATGGTTCATACATGATATAACTTTTGCCCGGCAGGTTTAATAAATTGGTGGCTGTTTTTTGAGGCGCTGCAAGGTCATCGAGGTTTTTTAAAAAATAACTGATTTCAGATAAAACCAACCCCGTTTCAGTAATCCATATTTCCTCTTTGCTTTTCCTCAGGTCCTTATACAGCGCTTCGTTCAGCTCCTCTTCGTATTTAACAATCGTTTCTTTAAGCTTTTTTAGTTGCTCTTTTCTGAAGCTTAGTTCCTGCGTAGCGCCACTGTTAAAGAAATGGCGTACAGATTCCAGGTTGGGTATATAGCTCATGGCAATAAATTAGGATGATAAAATTATAACGAATGGAAACGCTTTCGTCTATTTTTGTTTGAAGATAAATAACAAGTGGTAAACGAGGGGAAAGCCTGTTCGCAAAACTTATGGAACGGACCCATTACGGGTGGCTCCCGGTTATCGAAACAGAACAATATGTATACAGACGAATATTTTATGCAGCTGGCGCTGAAAGAAGCCATGCTGGCTTTTGAGGAAGATGAAATACCCATTGGGGCATTAGTAGTGCAAAATAACAGCATACTGGCGAGAGGCCGTAATATGACGGAAAAGCTTACCGATACAACAGCCCATGCTGAAATCATTGCGCTCACATCTGCTTTTAGTGAGATTGGTGCTAAATATTTACCGGAGGCCACTTTATATGTAACCGTAGAACCCTGCGTAATGTGCTCAGGCGCTTTATACTGGAGCAAAGTGAAAAGGGTAGTTTGGGGCGCTTCCGATCCTAAAAACGGATATACCCGCATCCAGCCCGCAGTATCTCCTTTTCACCCAAAAACAGAAATTACCAGGGGCATTATGGCCGATGAGTGCTCCGCTTTGATGAAGGCTTTTTTTAAGGGGAAAAGATAACTGCCTTCGAGCGGGCAGTTAAACGATAAAATGATTATGGCAGCTTTTGGAATAGTATTTGAGCCCATTGAGGCGGTAAATTCAACTATCTCGTTTTAAATTTGTTATATTGCCAGGCAAACCATTATTTTTTAATCATCATATAAAATTGTACAATCATGGCTTTTACCTTACCAGCCCTTCCCTATGCAAAAGAAGCATTGGAACCTCATATCGACGCGCAAACAATGGAAATACATCACGATAAGCACCACCAGGCTTATGTAGATAATTTAAATAAGGCGATTGACGGAACAGAGCATGCAGAAAAGTCTTTGGAAGACCTGGTTAAAAGCGCAGGCAGCATTTCCCCTGCGGTGAGAAACAATGGTGGCGGGCATTGGAACCATACTTTTTTCTGGGAAATTTTAACTCCGGGTGGCGCTACCCAACCAACGGGTGCATTAGCTGATGCTATTACTGAAGCTTTTGGCTCTTTAGACGCATTAAAAGAAAAAGTAAGCACTGCAGGCGCTACACGTTTTGGCAGCGGCTGGGCATGGGTCATCGTAAAAGACGGCAAACTGGAAGTAACCTCTACTCCTAACCAGGACAATCCGTTGATGGATGTTGCAGAAGTAAAAGGCAGTCCTATACTGGGTATCGATGTGTGGGAGCATGCTTACTACCTGAAATACCAGAACAAAAGACCCGACTACCTGAAAGCAATTTGGAGTGTAGTGAATTGGGATAAAGTAGCAGAAAAATTTGAAGCGGCTAAATAAGATCACGTAATTAAGACACAAAAAAGAGCCTCATGATGTAACCCATGGGCTCTTTTTATGTAAAACAACGGCTCTACAGGATCTCAAAACGACACATCACCGTAGCTTCCACTTTCAGATTTTCAAAGTTCAGATCGGCCGCACCGCCTGCAACATCGGCCTGTTTCATCATCACATTAGCCATAGCATAAGGACGTTCAAAAATTTGCTGCTCCTGTATATACAATGCTTTACCCGCTTTCTGATCAATACTCTCGCAAAGCAGGGCGGCCTTGTCTTTGGCGGCTTTAATGGCTTTAATTTTCACTTCCTGGCGGTATGCTTCTATTTTACTGCTTTCCAGCTTTTCGATGCTGGCGTTGGAGATACCTATGTCTTCCAGGGCCAGGAACACCAGGCCGGCAGTTTTGCCATCCCGTACAAGAACCTGATATTGTTTGCTTAATAATACGTCTTTCGACAGGAAACCGGTTTTTAAACCACTGGCCAGGTCTTTAATCATAACGTCCTTTTGGGTATTGATACCCAAAGATTGCAGTTTCTGTAACATTTGTTTCTCCTGCTCAGGTATTGCATTTTTATTTTTACTGTCTTTTTCAGTAAGCAGCACCTGGATGAATATTTTATCAGGAGTAAACTCCATTTCAGCTTTGCCGGTTACTTCAATATAGTTTTTGTCGATAAAGTTTTTTTCACCTATCTGTGAAAAAGCAGGCAGTGAAAAGAAAAATGCCAATGCGGTTAAAATTTGTTTCATGTGATAAGATTTTAAATGATCAATAATTTGCTATTAAGATGAAAAGATAGGCCTGGTTGCACAGCTCTTTGCAAAACTTTAGGCTTTAAGGCATTTATTCATAATTATTTATGAAATAGCAAGGAGCGTGCAACCCTTTTTAGGGTGCAATGTAGAAATATCTGATTTAGGTTTATCATACACCGTAAATCCTACATCGCATATCATACATTATACACTGTAAATCCTACATCATACATTACTTTTGTATTTATGAACAGAGTGGTAATCACAGGTATGGGTATTTATTCCTGCATAGGCAAAAACCTGCAGGAAGTAACGGAGTCTTTAAAAGCCGGCCGGTCGGGTATTATTTTCGACCCGGTACGTAAAGAGTTCGGCTATCGCTCGGCCCTGACGGGCTGGGTGGACCGGCCTTCATTAAAGGGTTTGTTGGACAGGCGTTCGCGCATTATGCTGCCTGAGGAAGGAGAATACGCTTATATGGCTACTATAGAAGCATTGAAAAATGCCGGCATTGATGAATCCTATATAGCTGAAGTACAACCGGGTATCTTATACGGCAACGACAGCTCGGCTAAAGCGGTTATAGAATCAACAGACCTGATCCGGGAAAAGAAAGATACCATGCTGGTGGGATCAGCAGCAGTATTTCAAACGCTGAACTCTACCGTAACCATGAACCTTTCTACCATTTTTAAACTGAAAGGAGTCAATTTAACCGTAAGCGCAGCCTGTGCCAGTGGATCGCATGCCATAGGGCTGGCCTATGTATTAATAAAAATGGGGTTGCAAAACTGCATCATTGCCGGCGGCGCGCAGGAAATCAATCATCTCTCTATGGGTACTTTTGATGCGCTGGGCGCTTTTTCTGTAAAAGAAGCGGATCCCGAACGGGCCAGTCGCCCCTTTGATAAAGACCGCGATGGCCTCATTCCCAGTGGTGGCGCAGCTACGGTGGTGATAGAGAGCCTTGAAAGCGCCCAAAAACGCGGGGCTCCTATTATCGGTGAAATCATAGGTTACGGTTTCTCGTCTAACGGCGAGCATATCAGCAATCCTACAGTGGCAGGCCCGGCCAAATCGTTGAAAATGGCACTGAATGACGCAGGACTAAAACCCGAAGCCATAGACTACATCAATGCGCATGCTACCAGTACGCCAGCGGGCGACGCCAGCGAGGCTCAGGCCATACATGAAGTATTCGGAACGGCTTATACACCCGTAAGTTCCACGAAATCAATGACAGGACATGAATGCTGGATGGCAGGGGCGAGCGAGATCGTTTACGCTTCTTTGATGATGCAAAACAACTTCATCGCTCCGAATATCAATTTTGAAAACCCCGATGAAGACACACAACATCTCAATATCATAAAAAATACCACAGACAAAAATATAAATGTATTTTTGTCAAATTCTTTTGGGTTTGGGGGAACGAACTCTACCCTAATCGTCAAAAAGTGGTAAATATGGAAATGCAGGAAATAATTGAGAGAACTAACGCGTTTTTGGTTGAAGAATTTGAGGCAGATGCTTCATTGATAACCCCCGAAGCCAGCCTGAAAGAGGTGTTGGACCTCGACAGCCTTGACTATATTGACCTGGTAGTTGCTCTTGAAAGCAATTTTCATTTTAAAGTACAGCCCGGAGACTTTTTACCTCTGGTTACCTTCCAGGATTTTTATAACTATATACAGGCCCAGATCAAAAAGAAAGAGGCCGTTTCTTAGTCTTTCTTTAAGTCTTATATCCTTACTTTACGGGATTACGCGCTGTAAACGCGGAGTTCCTTGCACTGCATATAATAGCCCCATCCATTTTTGTTTTTAAGTTGCACAATAGCTTACAACTATAGAAATATAGATTTAATCGATTTTGATTATACGTATGTTGTCATAAGTTTGTTTCGCTGTACAAAATCAGCGTGCTGCTTACCAATTATTCAATCGCGAAAACTTATAAAATGGAAAATTCTAACGACATCAGCAAATGCCCGTTTCATAACGGCACTTTAAAACAAAACACAGGCGGCGGCGGCACCAAAAACAGGGATTGGTGGCCGAATCAGTTAAAACTGAACATACTCAGGCAGCATTCTTCGTTATCGAATCCTATGGGCAATGATTTTGATTACGCAGAAGCTTTCAAAAGCCTGGACCTCGACGCTGTAAAGAAAGATCTTCATGCCCTGATGACCGACTCGCAGGATTGGTGGCCGGCAGATTTTGGCCACTACGGTCCGTTGTTTATACGCATGGCCTGGCATAGTGCCGGTACCTACCGGGTTTTTGATGGCCGCGGTGGCGCCGGCTCAGGCCAGCAGCGGTTTGCACCCTTGAATAGCTGGCCCGACAATGTGAGCCTGGATAAAGCACGCCGCCTGCTCTGGCCTGTTAAACAGAAATACGGCAATAAAATTTCATGGGCCGACTTATTGATATTAACCGGTAATGTGGCCCTTGAATCGATGGGTTTCAAAACTTTTGGATTCGCAGGAGGCCGTGCCGATGTTTGGGAGCCGGATGAGGATGTATACTGGGGTGCGGAAACCACCTGGCTGGGCAACGAGGAGCGTTATGCGGCAGGCGTGGAAGGACCCGGGAAAGACCATGGCGTCGTGTCTTCTGACGAAAATCCCTCAGGAGCTATTCATTCCCGCCACCTCGAAGAGCCTTTGGCAGCGGCACACATGGGTCTGATTTATGTAAACCCCGAAGGTCCGGATGGCAATCCTGACCCTATTGCTGCCGCAAAAGATATACGCGATACTTTTGGCCGCATGGCTATGAACGACGAAGAAACCGTAGCCCTGATTGCCGGTGGTCATAGTTTTGGTAAAACGCATGGAGCAGCACCCTCCTCTAATGTAGGTAAAGAGCCCGAAGCTGCAGGACTGGAGCAGCAGGGATTGGGTTGGAGCAATAAATTTGGTAGTGGCAAAGGAGCTGACACCATTACCAGCGGACTGGAAGTAACCTGGACGACCACACCGACACAGTGGAGCAATAATTTCTTTGAAAATCTGTTTGGTTTTGAGTGGGAACTAACCCAAAGCCCCGGCGGCGCCCATCAATGGGTGGCAAAAGATGCGGAAGAGATTATTCCGCATGCATTCGAGGCCGGTAAAAAACAAAAACCCACTATGTTGACCACGGACCTTTCGTTAAGATTGGATCCGGTGTACGAAAAAATATCACGCAAATTCTTAGCCGACCCGGATGCGTTTGCAGACGCTTTTGCCAGAGCCTGGTTTAAGTTAACCCATCGCGATATGGGACCGCGCACCCGTTACCTCGGCGCAGATGTACCGGCAGAAGTATTGCTTTGGCAGGATCCCATACCTGAAATCGATCATGCACTGATTGATGATAGCGACGTCGCTTCCCTAAAAGCCAAAATAATGAACACCGGGTTAACCGTGTCGGAACTGGTTGCTACCGCCTGGGCATCGGCATCCACCTTCCGCGGGTCTGATAAAAGAGGAGGCGCCAACGGAGCACGCATCCGGCTGGCACCCCAGCGGTACTGGCAGGTAAACAATCCTGCACAACTGCAAAAAGTGCTGGGAGCACTGGAAGGCATTCAGAAAGAGTTCAACAGCCTGGCCTCTGATGGCAAAAAGGTCTCCATCGCCGACCTTATCATTTTAGCGGGAGCTGCTGCAATAGAAAAAGCCGCTAAAGATGCAGGACAGGACATACAGGTTCCGTTTACAGCGGGCCGTGCAGACGCCACGCAGGAGCAAACAGATGTGGAATCAGTAGCTTACCTGGAGCCCCTGGCAGACGGGTTCCGTAGTTACCGCAAATACAAGTCGGGTGCAAGCACAGAGTCATTACTGGTAGACAAAGCACAGTTGCTCACTTTAACAGCTCCCGAACTAACCGTGTTAACAGGCGGTCTTCGTGTATTAAATATCAATTTTGATGGTTCGGCTCACGGTGTATTAACCGACAAGCCGGGCTGGCTCACCAACGACTTCTTTGTAAACCTGCTGGATATGAACACCGCCTGGAAGGCCGCATCACCGGATCGTGAGTTGTATGAAGGAACGGACCGCGCTACCGGCGCTGCCAAATGGACCGCAACACGTGCCGATCTCGTGTTTGGCTCGAATGCTGAGTTGCGGGCTATTGCGGAAGTGTACGGAAGCGCTGACGGAAGCGATAAATTTGTAAAAGATTTTGTGGCAGCCTGGAATAAGGTAATGAACCTCGACAGGTTCGACCTGAAATAAGCATAGCCCCGCGATATTGATGACAGGCCGTAGCAGGTTTCTGCTGCGGCTTTTTGCTTTTAATGGGGCGCTATTTTACAGCCAATGCATACACTGCAAAAGAGGCCAGCCAATGCTCTCCGCCATAACCACCACTGAATATTTTAGGCAGCGATTCATTTAAGAACTGATGCGCCGTATTTTTAAACAGGTTCTTATAACGGTGATTCGCAGGTAATTTTTGCGCAATTCCCTTCATGCACCAGGCGCGGCTAAAACTAAGCCCATCGAGGTGCACGATCTGATAATCGCTGCGGTCGCTAACCGTAGGAGCTTTGCAAATGCGCTGAATTCCGGCAGCGCTATAGTAGGCATCCAGCCATCTTACAAACTCAGGTTGTGACAAAATTCGCTGCATCAGGTCGGCAGCCATCAGGCTGGGAGAAAAGAAATCAGCCCCATCCGGCTCTAAATGTGCCGGTATACTTTTATTATTCAAATAAAAATCTCTTGAACGTCGAATGATCAGCCGCTCAAAAGCGGTATCCTTTTTTGCCCGGGCCCAGTCCAGCGCAAAACACAGCCCGAATGCAGTGTTGCCATGCACCCCGGTTCTGTTGGGATAGGTTTGTTTGGGTAAAAATTCCTTCCATAATAATTCTATTTTTTGCGTGAGAGGTTGCATCGCCTCGTGCCATTTCTTACCCAGCGGGTCCTTCCAGCTCAATAACTCTTCATCCAGCTTTAGCAACCAGGCCCAGCCATAGGTTCTCTCATATCCTTTGGAGGCCGTGTATTTACCGAAATAAGCAGCCTCCTGTTCCATTTTATCTTTTTGAAATGACTGCTCCAATACCCTAACAATACTGTCCCTGCCAGCCATTTGCGGAAACTGTTTCATCAACCTGATCAACATCCAGTGACCGTGCACGCTACTGTGCCAGTCCAGGCATCCGTAAAACACCGGGTGCAACTCATGAGGCAATAGCCGGGCATCATCTGGGCCATCGCTTAAGTGGGAAGTTTTATTAGGAAATTCAGCAGGAATGCAGTGTAATGGCAACTGGCTTAGCTTTAGCGCTACGTCTTCTGTAAGCCTGTTTTGCGAGAAGCCAATAGTGGCAGTTAAGATAATCAGCAGGGTTAAAAAATTTTTCATTTATCGACGATTCTAATGTTATTATTGTCTTGGGAACCGGTTCAATGCGCTAAAAATAATAAATTGTAACCTCTTTGAACATTAAGTACTGTTATGAGTAAACATAAGTTCCTCGCTATGCTCCTCCTGTTGATCCATTTCAGCAGCTGGGGTCAATATACTATTGAAACGATTCCCGATCCCAGGAAGCAAGGACAAAACTCATTTGTAAGTGATCCAAACAGCATTTTGGGATTAACCACCGTAGATGCCCTTAACCAGATTTGTTCAGCTATTGAACGGCAGAGCTCTGCTGAAGTGGCTATAGTTGCTATTGACGATTTTGAAGGAGCCAGTGATTTTGACTTTGCTTATAGCCTGTTTAACCTCTGGGGTATTGGTAAAGCAGGTAATAATAACGGCCTGTTGGTGTTTATAGCCAGGGACCGGCGCAAGTACCAGTTTATAACAGGTTATGGTATGGAAGGGTCACTTCCTGATGTAACACTGGGTACTATCGGGGAACGTTACCTGGTACCCAAATTTAAACAGGGGGATTATGGTGGCGGCATTCTAGACGCCATGAATGCTATAAAAAATGTTTTGGAAAACCCCGAAGTAATAAAAGAATTGAAGATAGAGGCAAAAAAAAATTCATTCTGGTATATAAACGGCGATGATCTCCTGACTGCCGCCATTGTTATACTGGTATTTGTTGCCATATGCTACTGGTTGTCCTCTTTTAAAAAGGTGATCCCTCTATCAAACGGGAAAAACAGCTACAAGCCTTTTATAGGAGGTTGCGCCGTTGTGTTTGTTATTGTTTTTTTTGGCATATTCGTCGTGGCCTTTTTTGGTATTCATGTAGAACAATTATTCACCATACAAAGCAGTCCATGGATTGCCTTTATATTGGGTACCATCTTTTTATTGTCTACGTACATCAGCCAGCGGCAAAACATTATCAACGCATATAAAGACGAGGTAAATATTGTAACTGCATTGGGAAGTTACCAAAAACGGTATTGGCTGCTGGTACTGGTTTGCCCCGTATTGCTTTTTTTCATCATCGGGTATCTCAGAAGGAAGGCCCGTTTAAAACTCAGGCTACAGCCACCGGATGGCTCGGGCAAATGGGTGAGGCTTAACCGTGACGAAATAAGGGGTATCACCGCTTACCTCAGCGATGGACAAATTCAGGAAGAAAAAATACAATCAGTTAGCTACGAAATATGGCAACAAGCGGATAATGCAACGATACAACTGGTAAAATGGAACGGCAGGAAGTACAAAAGGTACGAAGACTGCCCCAGGTGTGACAACCGCACGCTCAATAAAGTGCATACAAAAACGATCAGGGCTGCCACTTACAGTTCAACGGGCCTGGGAGAAAAAATACAGGACTGCACCTTTTGTAAGTATAAACAATCGTTCGGCACCGTTATTCTTCCTAAACTACAAAAAAGTTCGTCATCAGGTTCGGGCGGTTCACGCAGCAGTTCCTCTGGTAGCAGCGGCAGCTGGGGCGGCGGTCGCAGCGGTGGCGGCGGGGCCGGCGGAAGCTGGTAGCGGGATCATGACCCGGGAAAGATTAAAAAAAATCCCACAACGGTGAATCAGTTGCGGGATCATAAAATGATGTGTTGACAGCTACTTGGCTTTTTTAATCGCGTTCTTCAGATCTTTAAAGGCTTTTTTCTCTAACTCCGAGATCTCGATCAACCGGTCGCCCATATTATCATAATCAGCCTGCGCACCCAGCCGGCCTTTGTAAATGCCCGAAGCCTGTATCGCTGCGTCGCGCCATTTATCGCCTGTAGCGGTTATTTGTTGAGATATCTGTAGGAGTTCATCAATAGGCAAATAAGCATGTGCCTGTTGTAAAAAAGCGCCATAAATAAAACGAAAGCCACCGCCTCCGGTGCCAATCTCTTCCTGCATGCGCACCAGCTGCGCCAGGTAGCCGCGGGCTTTTTCATCACCCAGCTTGTTCTTCCAGCTTTTGATTTGCCTTCCCGTATAAGCAATACCCTTGGCTCCTCCAAAAGAGCCGGGAATCATCAGCATATCCCGGCAATTACGTTTGATTCCTGAAATGATGCCGTTACGTATTTGTTCGTCGGTTGCCTCAGAAAGTTTATCCCCCGGGTAATACATTTGTCCCCTTGGCGCAAAAGCCCCTTTGGCAAACCGCACTCTTTGCAGTTCATAGCTGTTCATGGTAACGAGGGTTTCCATAATAGGGTCGCTGATAATATAATCATCACCCTGTTTATCCACCACAATTAAATTATGCGCGTTAAAATGAAACCGGTATTCTTTGGGAAAATAGGTCAGGTAAAAAACCCCCACCTGGCAAGCTGTTGGTTTGCCTGCGATAAGGCGTTCATCCAACTCCTGCATCGCTTTGTGAGGAGACACGAACTTTTTACGGGTAACCGGGATGCCAAGGGCTTTGCAGGTACGTTTAAAAATCAGACCGGGCATGGTTCTGAATGAAATGGCTGGCCCACCATTTACCTTCATAAAAGGTAATTGAATGTAAAAAAGCCCCGAACCGATACCAAAGGCCAGAGGTTCGGTTAATTTATGAACGCCGTAATGTTTTAATAAAGCAGTAGTTACACCGTTTTCACAGTGAGCTGCCTGCAAATGATGAAACCCATTTGCTACGGTTGATTGATGAATGGAATCCAAAATATTGATTTCTTGTTTTTAATTTAAAGACCGGCTGATAAAATAAGTAATGATCAACCAAATGGTTTCTTTAGCTCTTCCACGCTTACCTCAAAAAGTGCTGCGTATTTTTTTAGTTTTTCCTCCGGAAGTTTATTAAACACCAAAGGTTTCATATGCTTTTTGATGGTCCATTTCCAAAAACCGGTGTAGGCTGATAGTATAGAGAGGTCCATAATCTTTTTTTCCATAAAATATAGCACAGGACTGGCCTCTCCGCTCATGACCTTCTGTTTCGCTGCTGCTATCTTACCGTTTACCTCATCCCATGCTACGTTCAGTGCTTCCGTTTTCACATCCCAGCCCGAACTTTGAGCCGTCTCGTATCTACCATCTGCACCCACCACATAAGTCACTTCTTTCGCTATGCGGCCTAAAGCGCCATCATCCTGCGGAATTTCTTCTTTCTTCATGGAAAAAATGTTTACCGGGGCAAGCTAATAAAATTTGGCGACATGAAGATAGCTGAAATAAGTGATGTGCGTTGTGGTTGTACAGGGCACCCGTATCATTAAAATATGCCTGCCAGTGTTGCAATTGCCGGTATTGTAACGTTTTATATGAATGATGACAAGAAAAATAACAGGATACAGGAATTGAATGCTGTTGACAACCTTACAAAGCCATTACCGGGTACCTGTAAAACAATTAACGGGGTAGCGTTTCTGCTGCTGAAATTGCATTACCGGCATCTGATGACATTCCTTTTTGAAACGGAACACAACATAAAATAATAAAAATTGTATCATGGCGAAAAAAGTTATACTCGACCTGGCGGTAAGCCTGGACGGATTTATCGAAGGGCCCAACGGAGAAATCGACTGGTGTATTATGGATGATGATATGAATTTTGATGCGTTTTTAGAAAGCATCGATACCATCTTTTATGGCAGGGTGAGTTATGATGCCTGGGGAAATTACCAACCGGATGCCCATGCATCGGAGGCAGAGATAAGCCTTTGGAAGGCGGTACATGAAAAGAAAAAAGTCGTCTTCTCCAGTCAGAACAGGGAAGATGGTAAAGCCGTGTTTCCACAGTCGGATATAGCGTCTGCGGTATCAGCTCTTAAAAACGGAGAGGGGAAAGACATCTGGTTGTATGGAGGCGCCAACCTTATAAAAACCTTTATCCGGGAGGGCTTGATCGACAGATATCGCATCTCTGTGCATCCGGTAGTACTGGGAGCCGGCAAGCCTTTGTTTGAAGACCTGAAAAACAGGATAGGGTTACAGCTGATCAAAACCAATGTTTTCAGATCAGGAGTAGTACAGTTGATTTATGAGCCTCAATAAAGTGTATTAAACCTGCCGGCAACATTTTTTGGTGCGCGCCCTCATCACCGCTATCGCCTGTTCCCGGTTATCAAACATACCGTTGATATTAACCAGGTTGTCGGCCAGCTTATGGTACTGCCTGGTCATCAGGTAGACAAATATATGCAGGTAATGAATGCCGTCGAATACAATAGCTTTTCTTTTGGCAAACTCATCTTTTCGCTTTAAGAACTCTGCAGGCATCTCAGTATAATGCAAGCCTGGCCTGATGTGATGGATAATATGGTATCCATCGTTCCAGCAGGTATGATTATACGCCGTATTAATGCAATTGATGGAGTTGGTATATAAGTCATCCGGATTCTGGGCATCTATAAAGGAATGTTGAGTCCAGTTACCTAACATCATTACAAGCCGTGCAAATAATAAAGGAACAACAAACACAACCATTGTAGCTTTAAAATTTACAAAGCACATAGCAATGCAAAAAGCCATATACACATATTCGCCCAATGTAAGGCGGGTATATAATTTTTTTCTTTTACGGTTGAACAAATACTGAATAGTATTAATTACCCCCAGGAAAATAAAATTTAAAAAATATTTGATGAAATCAATCACACTATCCCGCTGGTAATGCATGGTACTGCTGGTATCTTCTTCATTATTATTTTCTACATGATGCATACCCATATGATGGCTAAAATACCCTTCAGGCGCATGACCGAAAAGCGGGCATAGTATCCAGGTAATATAAGCATGAAACTTACTTTGATAGGCCGGCTTAAAGGTTTTTCGATGGCAAAAGCAATGAAACATTAAGCCAAAGCGTCCTTTGAAATAAAACTGGGCAATATAAAAATATACTACGGCTACTGCCCACCACATCCAGCCGGCAAGAACATTGGTAAACAATAAAACAGCTAAAGGCAGTACCGTCAGGTGAATGAGTGTCAATAAGTGAATGAAGGGCAGGTCACGTTTGTCATTCATGAACTTTAACCAAAAACGATCGTATGCCGTTGTTTGATAATCAACGTTATAAGTGGGGTCAGTAAGCGTTTGCAGAGACTTCATTGTAGTAAATTAGATAAAAAATCGGGAACAGCGCATGTATTCGGGGAATAATTGGGCAGCACTGCAAACTAAGGCTAATTCTATCAATTATTGCCACATATATGTTAAAATAAAATAATTAAAATATTGTTTCTTATAAAAAATTCCCTTATATGCTGCTATAATCGTATCTTTGTATGGTTAATTTGAGTTACTGCTGTTGTAAACACCTTGCGTCCCCTCTCTTTGTTTTACAAGTTTGTCATTTCCTCGAATCTTTCTACAATTAATTAAATTATTACACATGAACATTTTCGTGTCCAATCTTGGGTACAGTTTTAGCACTGACGACCTAAATGAGTTATTTGCTTCTTATGGCGCGGTAGACTCTGCAAGGGTAATTACAGATAAATTCACAAAACAGAGCCGTGGCTTTGGTTTTGTTGAAATGCCCGATGAAGATGCTGCTTTAAAAGCCATCAAAGACCTGAACGGTACTATGCAGGATGGCCGCTCTATTAAGGTAGCAGAAGCTCGCCCGAAAGAAGAGAAAACAGGTTACTCTAACCGTTGGTAAAAAATCGCCGGTTACGGCAGAAAATAAATAAATTGCATGGATAGCGTATCAATCGAAAAATTCCTGGAAACAAAATCAAGTGCCCGGGTGGTAAATGTTCATTTCAAGGATAGGTCTACTGTAACCGGCCTTTTTGTTAACCTCAGGGATTACGACGAATTAAAAGCCAAGAACTTTTGGCGGGTTGTAAATGTTAAACATATTGAGCAATGGGAACAAACCGGTAATATGGAACTGTCCCGCCTGTTCAATGGCGCTTCATTTACAAAACTTACCGCATCGGGTAAGCAATAGGTATTTTTATTAATCATTCTTAAACAATAAAACATTTTAATGGGAGAAACCTGGAATAAAAGGGAAAGAGAACAAAAAAAGCGCAACGCTAAAAAGCAAAAAGACGAAAAAAAACAGGAGCGTAAAGAGAACGCGTCTAAAGGAAAAAGCCTGGACGAAATGATGGCTTATGTGGATGAATTTGGAAATCTTTCCGATACACCTCCACCTAAGGATAAACGCCCTTCGTCACTTCCTATACCACCCACTGTTGCCAACAGCAGGGAATTGAATGAAGAAGCCATTACTCAAAGAAATGGTATTGTTACTTTCTTTGACGGTAGTAAAGGGTATGGTTTTATTAAAGACACCCGTACCCAGGAAAGCATTTTCGTGCATATCAACTCTTCAAATGTCGATCTGCAGCAAAATCTCAAAGTAGTTTTTGAAGTACAACAAGGGCCGAAAGGATTGGTTGCTGTTAATGTTTCAGCTGCTTAAAAAGATGAAGAACATTTAACTGATAATCAAATAAAAAGGCTGCAACTGTTGTTGCAACCTCGGTTTGCTATGGAGTAGTCGTTCAAATTATTCCATAGCATCCATATTAATTCCTCCCTTAGCTAACTCTGTAAGTAACGCATCACAATTTTTCTCCTGCTCCAGTATGGCCAGTAAATGTTCCAGCGCTGTGTTTTCGCCTAATGCTTTAGCATAGGTGGCCAGCGTGCCATAAGTAGCAATTTCGTAATGTTCTACTTTTTGTGCTGCGCCAATGATACCAGCATCCCTCACAGGCCCCGGAGAAGTTTCTTTTATGATGCTATCGGCTTCTTCCACCAGCCCCTGCATAGCGTCACATTTTTCAGTCTGCGCTTTTTTACCAATAGACTCAAAAACGGCTTCCACAAGAGATACATGCTCCCTGGTTTCTTCCAGGTGGGTAGCTATTGCATCCTGAAGATCGGGAGAAGTGGCATTTTTATGCATTTTGGGAAGCGCCTTTGTCAGCGCCTTTTCGGCCCAGTAAATATCTTTCAGGCCGTGTTCAAACAGCTCTCTCAGTTCTGTGGCCGCATCTTTTTTAGGTGCTGTTTTTCTTGCAGCAGATTTTTTTGCGGGAGATTTCTTGGCCGCTGCCTTTTTAGGCGCTGCCTGTTTTGCCTTTGCCATAATGATAGGATTTAAAAATGAATGGGTTAGGATATTGGGTAGTTGTAATAATTAAATTTCTGCACGTCTGTTCTTACTAATCTTAAAAAGCTCCAACAGTATATATTTCAAGATCATCATGCAATTTATCGGTAACGATGCGGGTTCGCCGCCCATCGATCATCTCCTCGTGCCATTGCCATTCGGAAAGATTAATGGAAGTATTGACGTTGGTTAAATAGGCGATAGAACTCCCTGTAAACAAGACCGGGATGGTGGGACCATTCTCCTGGTCGTTATTAGTATTGTTGTGAAAAATACGCATGATTGAAAATTGAAATGATTAATAAGAAAGCGGCGAGGTTTTCGCCGCCCGATTTATATGGAGTTTGCCTAATGTACTATTGCATCCCGCAGGCTCCTGATCTGGTCGTGAGAAGCCTTTAATGCCGATTTTTGATAACGAATCAGTTCTTTAGTCCGGGGCATTACATCTTCATCATCCAGCGCCATTTGGTAAGCCTTTTGCGCGGCATCTTCACCAGCTTCACAATTGTTTAAAACCGTTTCCCTGTCGCCGCCTGTGAAAACCGCTTTTACATCCATCCAGGCCCGGTACAGCTTACCGGATGTAGTGGTACCATCAGCAGGAGTGCCGCCATATGCTACCACGAGATCTTCCAGATCTTTCTTATAGGTGGTACTTTCGCTGATCATACTGCCAAATAAAGATTTCAGATCTGCATCTTGCCCGTCTTTCAGTTCGTCGATACCTTTTTGATATCCGACAATACGGTCATTATTAATTTGAATAAGGTCGTTTAATGCATCGATACAAGCTTTGTGTTCCATTTTTACTCGTTTTTAGAGGTTATCTATTTTTTATAGGTACTAATTTCTTCAAAACGATTTATCCAATTAGTGTACCAAAATCTATAAAAAAGCACGAAGACATCCTGCTGAAATGCAGCGCAGTAGGGGGTTCTAAAAGAAGTGCCGTAGAACAGTTTCTACAGTTTTAAACGATTGCCTGTTATGCACCGTGTAAACTGCGCTACTGCTCTGCATTTTGCCGGATTAGGGTATCCGGTAAACTGTGTAAATAATACCACACAGCTGCCTGTTACAATAAAAGTCATTAACAAAAAAAAGGCTACTTTTTTCCTTTTTTCTAAACTCCTTTATAAAATACATTACTCATGAGCGGTATAAACGTTTTCCGCGTAAACTCGTAGTAAGCAAAAAGAAGTGATTTTCCTTGATGGGTACGCAAACCAACACCAAGAGCACATTATTTTTGGCACCGCCATAATCAGCCAAAGTTGGAAGCTGCCCGGCTGGCAGCGGTGTATGGCAGCGCGCCAACTAGTAAGCACGCTGGTATAAAAGTAAAGTAACAGCAGGGAAATCATTCCTAATAATGCTCAATTGCCTTTCGCTTTAATATTGCTATCAGCAAAGCAAGAAAATGGAATTAAAGCAAATACGTTATCGCCTCTAAACAATATGATCATCAGCCGGATAAATAAAACAAATCAGATCAGGAAATATTCAATTGATATATTTCCAGTCCCTCTTCACCGAGCGCATACAACTTTCTCCCTCTTAACAAAAGCTGCCGGTACTTCATCATTGTTTCAGGAACGGGCCATTCGTCGTATTTTAAAGAGGATACATTGTACCGGTACAGCTTACCGTTGTTAATTCCAGTAATGAATTGATCGGCAACCCGTAAATGGCTCCAGCGGGTAATATCTATCCTGTTTTTGTAAGCACCATAATAATCGAAAACAAAAATGCCCTGTAGCGAATCGTAGAGATACACCAGCCGGTTCTGATCAAAAACCTTTACCGGTGTGAGCGCCTTATCAAATAACTGGCGGAAATCGGCCGTTTTGAAGATAACTTTACCCTCATCGTCCAGCTTCTTCAACACATTGTCCATATCATCGTACATCCATATCTTTCCATCGTATGAAAGTCCTACGGCTGTAGCATTGAAAATGTTTTGCCGGCGCAGGTCGATCGTATTTTTCAGATTTAGCATACCGTCCAATATGGCAATGGTCGAAAATCCTTTATAATAAAGGAGAATCTTTACCGGGTTGGATACATCCACCAGACTGGCTTCGCCAAATTTTTTAATATCGTTGAAAACGGAAACCGAATCTCCGTTAGCGTTCAGTTTTTTAAGTTGATTGGAAGCCCCCAGCAGGTAAATATTGTCGAGGTTATCCACCGAAAAAGAAAGGTAATTGCCAGGCACCGTTTTCACCCTTGACCCCGGTAATGCCGGCTGGCCGGCAACCCAAAAGCCTGTCGCAAAAAAAGAAAACAGCGTAATTAAAAGTCTCAATGATTGCGTATTATTTTATGATCGTTGTGTTGATATGATAACAGCTGAACCTCGTTCCCGTCAAACACTGCGTAAGTGTAAAAGCTGATCCAGTCGCCCAGGTTGATATAACGGCTATCCGGAGTAAGACGAAAGTCGATTGGTAGATGTCTGTGTCCGAAGATAAAAAAATCGAAATGCTTTTTCAGCAGCGTTTCTTTACAATATTGTACCAGCCACTCTTTTTCTGCTCCTAAGAAGATCTCTTCCGAGCCACCCGTTTTAGCACGGCTTCTGCGACTCATATAATTGGCCACGCCCATGCCGATCATAGGCGGCAACATACCAAATGCCCACTGGCATACAGGATTTCTGAACACCTTTTTCAATCTTTTATAGCCCTTATCCCCGGGTCCTAACCCGTCACCATGACCAATTAAAAACTGTTTACCGTTGCGGTTAAATTCCCTTGGTTCAAAATACACGGGCATATTCAGCTCCTGTTGCAGGTAGTCGGTCATCCACATATCATGATTTCCTACAAAAAAGTGCAGTTGTATGCCTTTGTCCGAAAGCTGGGCCAGTTTGCCCAGCAGGCGTACATATCCTTTGGGTACTACATATTTATACTCATACCAGAAATCGAACATGTCGCCTACGATAAAGACTTCGGCTGCCTTATCTTCAATTTCATTTAAGAACTGAACGATCAGCTTTTCGCGCAGCAGGCTATCGGCATGAGAAGGAGTTCCCAGGTGAAAGTCTGATAAAAAGTATATATTTTTCTGCTGTTCCAAAATAACCGGATGTAATTGGTAAAATTAGGGACTTGTTTTCATTTAATTCCGGCGTCTTATTTCCCAGGTTTGCCTGGCTTTTTATCGTAGTGGCTGAGACCCAGTCCTGCCAGCACCATCACGAGGCCACCAATAGTAAACAGGCTAATAGGATCTCCGACTAAAACCGCCGCTATAATGACACCGAATATAGGACATAAAAATAACCACAGGCCGGCTTTTACAGCATCCTGTTTGATCAGCTTTAACCACAATAAAACTGCCGCAATAGAAACGGGCAGCGCCAGCCAAAGTGTACCTGCCCAGAAGCCCGTGGAAAAAAGATTAGCCCCGGGCTTGTAGGTTAACAGGGTAAATGGCAGCAAAAAAAGGCCTCCCAGGAGCGTTTGCCAACCATTAATGGTAAGTAAATGCATGCCCTCCCATTTGCGTGAGGTAAAATAAATAGTACCCAACGCATAGGAAAACATACTTCCCATCAATAAAGCAAGGCCACGTGCGGTAACAGAGGCATCGGCAAATAGGGGCCATGCTACCACTACAAAACCACCTACACAAACCAATAACGCCATCATGATACGCGGGCTCACCGGTTTTTTTAAAAAGAACAATGACAAAAAGCTAATAAAAACAGGGCTGGCAGCTACAGTCAGTGCTCCAACGCTGGCTGTTACTTCTTTCATGGCAACAACATACATACCCAGGTAAACAGATATATTCAGCAAACCGTAAGTGGCCAGCTGCCGCCAATCTTTACGCTGAGGCAATTTGTTTTTCAAAATAATATGCGAAACAAACAGCATAATAGCGGCCGCTATACCAAACCTGAATACAGCTACAACCAGGGGCTGTGCATCTTTCAGGGCCACTTTTGTTGCCGTGGCTGCTGAGGGCCAAAGAATGGCGAAAATGAAACCGGTGATCAGCCACGACTGCCTGCTCTGTATGTTTTGATTAGTCATACCTTGTTACCCATTGCCGGTTGCATCCCTTCTATAGTCCTGTCTTCGCAGGCCGGTAATGCAACCTTGTAAAAGTGGCGCAAAGGTACAGATTAGAGCCGCAAATTGACCGATCTCCAATGATGGTGCTGCCCGGGCTATCGCACCACCCCTTCTATCTTTACATTATCAATGCTGAACGTTCCACCCGCGGCTTCTGCATTAAACCCGTACCACCTGATCCGGATAGCGGCACTGATACCGGTAAGCTTTTCGCCCGGCATTACCACACAGCCCTCCTGTGCAGTAGTAGCAGCATCGGCTACCTGGAAGACATGATTAGGTACGACTGACAGACGATCGTTGGAGGGAGCAATAAATGCAGGCAGGTTCGTAGCGTAGTCATCAGTATCCGAGCGCAATACCAACTGCCTGACGCCGGTTCCCGAACGTTGAAGCGTAAATGCTATTTTGTGGATATCTATTTTTTTACCGGGATCGGGAGTTATCATGACCTCGTAATACTTGTTTAAATCAATACTGCCGGTAAATGTATCAATACCATTAACCGCGCCTGTTGGCCAGCCATTAAAAGAAAATCGGTCTCCGGCGGTGGGATTGGAACTTACTCCTACTGCTGAAAATGAGCCCAATAGTACCCCTTCAACCGTTGGAGGAGCTCCGGGGTCGGCAGTGCCCGATACATTGGTGACACTCGCAAAATCGTATACTGCAGCAAAATAGCCTCCGGTTCCGCCGGCAATATCATTTTGATCACGGAGTGTTATTTGTGTTTCAGGTGGAGCGTTGTCTCCCGCCGGTTGAAAAACAGAAACATAACCGGTAATACTGGTTGCAGCAGCGGGCATTACGATGCCTGAAGTATTGCGAACATACGTGGTAAGTTGCCCGGTTGCATCTGATATAATGTAGTTAGTCCCGGTGTTATTGGAAGACGCGGCCTGTATGTCAATATCATTGATGGTAACCAGTGTGGATTCCCAGGTTCGGTTATTAGCTATCATATCGGCAATCGTTACAGGCCTTGGGATAACAACCCCGGTTCCGGTCTTTATCACGGCGGCTACATTGTTCACCTGTAACCCTCCATTGAATGTACTTAACACAAGCCCTCCCAGATTTACCGTCAACGAGTCACCAGGCAGCGCATTGGGGTTGGCTCCGGTGGTAAAACGCAGCAGGATGCCTCCACTTTCATCCTGCAGGCGGTAGTTTCCGGCGGCTTCATTCCGGGTGTTGGAAACGACAATTCCTTTAACAAACACTCCGGCCGGAATAGAGGAATCCCCGGTAGCGTAGGCTTTGAGCTCTCCTACGGTTTTCAAAACCGGTACCGGCACCTGTCCGTTACAACGCACCCCGTTAAACTGAACATCTGCGGTGTCACGAATTGTTATTTGCATAGTGCCATTAAAAATACCCGGTATACCGGTTATCAGACCATTCCCATCAGGAACGTTAAAAGCGGCAAAACGCGCATAACTGCTGTTTCGTAATATAATGCTTTGCTTTTCACAGGTTATAAGCGTAAAATTTATCGCACTTAGGTTGGTAGATGGATCGGCATA
>JBQGCI010000117.1:0-6062 GCA_052038405.1 Acinetobacter pittii | reverse complement strand
CAACTTTAACAATCTACTGGCATGAAACTCAATACTAAATAGTTCAACTGAACGTTTATAGATGCTATATGGCAAACAATGGCTACATTTACCTGATCCCACGTTTAAGGAATCATCCCTAAAACCGTTTATGAGTAATCCTTCTTCCATACTTCAGTGCCATACGGAACCCATTCACATTCTTGGTAAAATTCAGGACAGGGGATTCTTAATAGGCATAGAAAAGGAAAAAGAACTGGTGTCCCATGCGAGTGAAAACGTAAACAGTTTATTATCCGTTACTGCCGGCGATATTATTGGAAGACATTGTAAAATCCTGGATCAGCTTATCACCGGTCCCGGCTTTTTATTCTCCCGTTATGCCGCATCACTCGGTAAAGGCGATGAAAGTGTAGCTAATCATTATCCTGTCGTAACCTGTAATGACGTCAGATACTACCTGATTCATTCTTTCAGCAGTAATTATATCATATTTGAAACCGAACCTGTGTTACAGGAGGGTGATGTTTCTGATAAGATTTTCGAAATAGTAGACACTGTTATCGGGCAAAATATTATCGCGGATATTATGGACGCAGCTGTTTCGGAAATAAAACGGATCACTGGTTTCGAAAGGGTTATGGTATACCAGTTCCACAATGATGGAAGTGGGCAGGTGGTGGCAGAAGCTATAGATGAAGTGCTCGAGCCGTTTATAGGATTACGATATCCGGAGGCAGATATACCACGGCAGGCACGCGAATTGTACAAAAAAAACCATATCCGCCTGATGCATGAAGCGGGTGGCGCCACACCGCAGATCATTTCATCCACGCCGGCACCGCTTGATCTCACCTATTCCGTACTCCGGGCTGTGTCGCCCACCCATATTGAATATTTAAAAAATATGGGTGTAACCGCCAGCTACAGTGTATCTATTATGGATGACAATGTATTGTGGGGCCTGGTATCCTGCCATCACCGTACACCTAAAATGATTGATTATAAGGTGCGGCAGGCTACTTTGCTGATTGCCAAGGTGATGATATCGAGGATCTCCGAAAAACTAAAGGATCTTTCGAAACAGGCGGAGCGACGATATACAGCCAGTTATTCAAAGTTGCAGGAGCTGATCATCCAGGAACACAATTTTAAGTCGAGCCTTAATAAAGGCTTGCAACACTTACAGCAAAGCACCAGCGCATCGGGTTTTGCCATGATGTTTGACGGCCAGCTGTACAGCTATGGGCTGGTACCTGAAAGAGACCAGATACTATCCATCATCGAATGGCACAAGGCCAAACGCATTTACGGCCTGTATTATACCCAGCATTTTTCGCAGGAAGAGGAAAAAGCTATTGACTATTATAAAAAGGCCAGCGGTATACTCATTACGCCGCTGGCAGTTGAAGGCGGGTACTTGATCTGGTTCAAGAAGGAACACCGGTACGTGGTTCAATGGGCAGGCAATCCTCATGATAAAGATACCCAGCCTGTAAAGGGTAATCAGCAGCTCAAACGATATATTCCCCGCAAATCATTTGCGGTTTGGCGGGAAAATATTACACAGCAATCTGAAAGCTGGACCCAGGAAGAAATCAGCTCAGCCCAACGGGTGACGCTTCTGATAGACTCGTCTTTTGAAAAAGAAAGAAAACAGATTTCGGACTACAACAGTAAACTTAACCGTATCACAAAGGATCTGGAATTTTTCAGCTATACGGTTTCTCACGACCTGAAAACCCCGTTAACGGTGATCAGGTCTTACGCCCAGTTGCTGATGCTGGCCGGCGAATCGATGAGCCCGAAGGAGAAGGAAATCACTAAAAAGATCATGACGAGCGTTGACAAAATGAACGAGATGATCTCCGGCGTCAACCAGCTTACCCGCATTAACAAGAACGAAATCACGTTTAAAGCAGTAGATGTGTTGAAATTGATTCAAGACATAGTAAGCGATCATACTATTGCGCACGAATACCATAAAACAAAGATTATTATTGGCGATACACCCGAAATATTCGGAGATCACCATCTTATTTATCATTGCTTCTCTAATATCATTGGCAATGCTTTGAAGTACAGTTCTAAAACCAATGTTCCCAGGGTAGAGATCGATGGATTTAAAAAGGATGCTTACACCTGTTACAGGATATTGGACAACGGGATCGGTATTCCGCCCGAAGACCATGCGCATATATTCGACCTTTTTAATCGTTGCCAGAATGCCAGTGAGTTCGAGGGGTCGGGTATAGGTTTGCCTATTGTTCAGACGATTCTTGAAAAACACAAAGGTTATGCCTGGTGCATCAGTAACCTGGGCGAGGCAACTGCTTTCTACCTCGTATTTCCCAATACCCCATCTTAAAATAAATGCTGAGTAATATTATCAAAGCAGCTACGGCACCATTGCATTCGCGGCTGGAGCAGCTCCTGTTTTCCGCTGCTATTATGAACGGTAGCTTTGGCATTGCAGACTATAAAAAGGTGCTGCGTGTCAACTACTTCATGCACCGGCTATTGGAGCCGCTTCTATTCGATGCGATTGGGAAAAAAACCAGCGGGGAAATTGAACTCGGCAAAAGACAAAAGCTGGCCGCTCTTGAAGCCGATATGCAGGCATCAGGAATGGATTGTTCTGATAATGGGAATATACCGGTAGAGTACCCCGCTCTTGATAGTGAGGCAGAGGCTCTGGGTGTTTTGTATGTTTTGGAAGGCGCCACATTAGGCGGGCAGCTTATCATCAGGCAGCTTAAAAAAAATGATTCTTTTTCGCAGTTGCCCCTGGCTTATTACAATGTTTATGCAGAGCACACCGGCATCATGTGGAAACAATTCCTCGGGGTAATGAACCGATGCAAAGATCACGACCTGGCTTTGCAGGGGGCCCGGAAAGTGTATCAGCTATACATCGAAGCTGCAGAGGCCATCAAACGCTCATAACAAATCGGTACGGGTTTGTTATCAACTACACTGTTTCTGATAATTTTGCAGAAACCGTTAAAGTTAGGCCATGTCAAAAAGAGAAAATTATATCAGCTGGGATGAATACTTTATGGGCGTAGCATTGCTTTCGGGCAAACGCAGCAAAGACCCTTCAACACAGGTAGGCGCCTGCATTGTGAACACCCAAAACAAAATTGTAGGTGTGGGCTATAATGGTTTGCCCATTGGCATCAGCGATGATGAATTTCCCTGGCAAAAGCAAGGCGACTTCCTCAACACTAAATACCCGTATGTGTGTCATGCAGAATTGAATGCGATACTCAACAATATCGGCATCAGCCTTCAGGGCTGTAAAATATATACGGCATTATTCCCTTGCAATGAGTGCACCAAGGCCATTATACAGGCAGGTATCGGCGAAGTGATTTATCTTTCCGATAAGTACGCCACGCAGGATAGTTTCATTGCTTCCAAAAAAATGCTGGGAAAAGCAGGTATCACCATGAGAAAGATGGAAGCCCGGCAAAAGCAAATTGCGCTTTCATTTGAAGAAAATGATGTCTGATATTTAGCCGGTTATCACTTCAACCGAATCGAAGCCGTCATTAAATAATACGAACTTCGCATCATAACCGGGTTGTATAAATCCGATCCGGTCGTCCATTTTTATAGCTTTGGCCACACGGCTGGTAGCCATTTCAACAGCTTCCTGTAAACTTATATGCAGCTGCTCTCTTGCATTTTTAACCGCGTCAATCATTGATATGGCGGCGCCGCCCAGATTACCAGCGCCATCCCGGTAGTAACCGTCTACCATTTTAATGCTCAGGTTTTCCCAGTCAAATACCTGCTTTCTCCTGCCCAGGAAAGCCGCGTCGGATAATAATATCAGCTTATCACCCTTTTGCTTATAAGCCACTCTTGCTGCCGCATAATGACAATGGCCTCCATCCAGGATAATAGGCGCATATACAGTTTCGTTATCGAATATGGCTCCTACCAGGCCACACTCCCTATGTCCCATTGGGTTCATAGCGTTATACAAGTGAGTTACCAGTTGAATGCCTTTTGAAAAATAATATTGTGCCTGATCATAGGTAACAGCTGTATGGCCTATTGCTATATTAATACCGCTATCCAGCAATAATTGTAATTGATCATCTGTAAAACATTCGGGAGCTATTGTGATGATCTTGATGACATCTTTACCCGAAACAATGATCTGCTTTAATTCATCATCAGTCGGTTTACGGATGACAGACGCCGGATGTGCACCCCGTTTGTTAACATTGATGAAAGGCCCCTCGAGATGCATACCCAATACACCGGGCTGCTGTTGCATAAAGCTTTTGACAGTTTCAATTCCCTTCAAAATGGTTTCAAAGCCAGACGAGATCAGTGTAGGCAGTATGTACCCCGTGCCATGGTCAGTGCTGGCCTGGTACATATCCTGCAAGGCAGCAACAGACAGTTCTTTGGAAAAATACAAATCGTATCCCCCGTTGGGTTGTATATCGATAAAGGCGGGTGCTATGTTTTTTCCGGCGGCATCCATCACTTCAAAACCCTGTGGCACCTGAGCAGCAATCTCTGTTATTTTTCCATAGCTGGTCAATACAGCTACATCTTTTAAAACTTCAGCGCCTGTAAAAACAGTTGCATTGATAATTGCCTTTCCCATGGTGCGTTTTTTCGACAAACATAGGAAAGTTATTGGCGTTAATTGCCGATGCGTAATAAGGAAGCGGCAACCATGCCTGCTGTTTCAGTACGCAGGCGGGTTTCGCCCAGCGTTACTGGCTGATAGCCTTTACTTAAAGCGGCGTCAATTTCTTCCGGCGTAAAATCACCTTCGGGGCCAATTAAAATGAGAGAGGAAGATTTTGAATATTGAAGAGCCTGCTTATCCGTTTCAATACAATGGGCAATGTATTTATGTACAGCAGGTTGACGATTAGCTAAAAAATGATTAAACTCAACAGGAAGGCTCATTTGCAGCAGCCAGGCTTGCTGGCTTTGCAACATGGCGCTTACCAATATATTTTGAAGACGTTCTTCTTTGAACTTTTCGGTTTCGGTACGTTTAGTGATGAGGGGGATCACCTTGCTAACGCCCAGTTCTGCAGATTTTTCCAGGAACCACTCGAACCGGCCGGTATTTTTGGTAAGGGCGATCGCGATCGTTACGTCGGCTCCCTGCTTCTCTTTAGGCTCAATACGATCTACCGAAACCTGGCAATGCTTCCGGTGATCGTTAACAATAGTAGCGGTAATCAGGTGCCCTTTTCCATCGGTCAGGTACATTGGATCGCCCACTTTCATTCTTAGTACCTGGATGGCGTGTTTGGAATTGGTTTCATCTAAGGTAATGGTCATTCCCAGATCAGAACTACTTTTTTTTCCCAAAGTCAGCCTTACTCCTTTCGCACCGTTTTGTGCCTCATCTTCAAAAAAAACATTGGGTTGGTCCACCGGGAAACCTGCAACCGTCCCTTCTGCATCTTCGCTTTTGAAAATTTCAGAACTCAGCTCCAGCCCTTGTATATAGAAGTAAGGTAACAATATCCCGATTTAAATTTTCCAAAATGATGGCGCTGCGGTCAACTAACAACTGTCATCTGTAACCTAAAATGGCGCTTCATCCAGTTCATCATCACTCATATTGTTCATCTTGCTCTGCGCCTGGAAGAGTCTTGCGCCTCCACCACCTGCATCCGCGTCGTCGTTTACAGGACGCCAGGTACCGCCACCTAATCCGACCGCGTTATAGGGATCCTCATCCCACGAAATAAATTTCTGTATATGTAGCAAGGCTTTCAACTTCACAGTCTCGAGCGAACCGTTACGGTGCTTGGCGATCTTCACTTCGGTCAGACCTTTTTGATCTTCGCCCTCCGAATTGGTATTGATATCGTAGTAGTCGGGGCGGTACAGGAACATTACCATATCCGCATCCTGCTCAATCGCTCCCGATTCACGAAGGTCACTCAGCTGGGGAACACGGCTACCTTCTTTAGTACCCCGCTGCTCCACCGCACGGCTTAACTGGGACAGGGCGATAATTGGGATGTTCAGTTCTTTTGCCAACCCTTTCAGGTTCCGGCTAATGGTACTGATCTCCTGTTCGCGGTTAC
>JBQGCI010000116.1:0-5582 GCA_052038405.1 Acinetobacter pittii | reverse complement strand
ATAAAACACACCAGTAATTTATATCGCTCAACAAAAAAAGCCAATACCAATGATCATAAATTTAAGTGAGAATCATAGCCTGCTGAGTAACTGGGTAAGTGAGTTGAGGGATGTGGAATTGCAAAACGATCGTATGCGGTTCCGGCGCAATTTAGAGCGTATTGGCGAAGTGATCGCCTATGAAATCAGTAAAACACTACCTTTTGAAATAGTGGAAACGCAAACGCCTTTAGGCATTTCGAATAGTAAAAAGCTATCAGTGCAGCCGGTGCTGGCCACTATTCTGCGGGCCGGTTTGGCTTTGCATCAGGGGCTGTTGAGTTATTTTGACAAAGGCGATAATGCATTTATATCAGCTTACCGCAAGCATCACAAGGATGGCAGCTTCGAAATAGAGATTGAGTATATAAGTACACCTGAGCTGGATAACCGTATCGTTATCATTTCTGATCCGATGCTGGCTACTGGTGCTTCGCTCGTGAAAGCCGTACAGTTTCTTAAAAATGAAGGCAAGCCCAAAGATATCCATATTGCAGCGGCAATAGCCTGCGTAGATGGTTTGGAATATGTAACAAGGGAAGTGCCCGAGGCCACCATCTGGTGCGGAGATATTGATGAGGAAATTACAGCAAAGGGCTATATCGTACCGGGATTGGGAGACGCCGGCGACCTGGCTTATGGCAGTAAAACACAAAATTGATCTGTATCGTATAAGAGCTAATTAAAGCAGCCGCAGGGCTGTTTTTTTTGTATATGCTCAGAAGGTCTCTAACAATCCCGATACGGTGATCCATACCTGTCAGTATTTAATGAAATTTCATGAAAGAAATCTAAAAAAAATAATGATCATTCATCAGTGTTGACGTACTTTTCCGGTTAACGTAAATTATTGGTGCAATTTGAATCCATCTACCACCCGGTTTCTGGAACTGGTTAGTAAAAGAAATGCAGGAGAGCCGGAGTTTTTACAGGCAGTTACTGAAGTAGCAGAGTCGCTGATCCCTTATATCGAGTCTCAGCCCAGATATAAAAACAGTAAAATACTGGAACGCATAGCAGAGCCGGAGCGTGTGATTATATTCCGGGTTCCCTGGTTAGATGACAACGGGGAGATGCAGGTTAACCGCGGCTTTCGCGTTCAAATGAATAGCGCGATAGGTCCTTACAAGGGAGGGCTCCGGTTTCATCCCACCGTTACGCTCAGCGTACTCAAGTTTCTTGCTTTTGAACAGGTATTTAAAAACAGCCTGACTGGTTTGCCTATGGGCGGAGGGAAGGGTGGTGCTGATTTTGACCCCAAGGGTAAGTCAGACAACGAGATCATGAAGTTCTGCCAGAGCTTTATGACCGAACTGTACCGCCATGTAGGAGATGATGCAGATATTCCTGCGGGCGATATAGGTGTGGGTAAAAGGGAGATCGGTTATTTGTTTGGTCAGTACAAGCGGATCACAGGTGTCTTTAACGGCGTGCTGACCGGAAAGGCTTTGGAATGGGGAGGCAGTCTCATCAGGCCGGAAGCAACGGGCTATGGGCTGGTTTATTTTGTGGAGGAGATGCTGAAGGATCGGGAGGAAACCCTTGTTGGTAAAAAAGTGCTCATTTCCGGTTCGGGCAATGTAGCTCAGTTCGCGGCGGAAAAATGCATCAATCATGGAGCTAAAGTGCTTACTATGTCCGATTCGGGTGGATTTATATACGACCCGTCGGGCATTGACCTGGAAAAGCTCGATTTAATCAAACAACTTAAGAATGAACGCAGGGGCCGTATTCAGGAGTATGCAGATCATTTCGGCTGTGAATATCATGCGGGGGAAAAACCGTGGAAGATCAAATGTGATATAGCATTGCCGAATGCCACACAAAATGAACTGGCGTTGGCCGATGCGGAGATGCTGATTAGAAATGGTTGCTATTGTGTTGCAGAAGGGGCCAATATGCCCTGCACGCCTGAAGCAGTAGCCGCGTTTAATAATGCCAGGGTGTTATATGCACCCGGGAAAGCGGCTAATGCCGGCGGTGTGGCAGTTTCGGGGCTGGAAATGTCTCAGAACGCAATGCGGTATAACTGGGGCAGGGACAAGGTGGATCATAAGCTGAAGGCAATTATGAGGGATATTCATCATATCTGTGTTAAATATGGTAAAGATGAGCAGGGCCATATTAATTACGAAAAAGGTGCAAATATCGGCGGGTTTGTAAAAGTTGCCGAAGCCATGTTGTCGCAAGGCGTGGTGTAAAATGGAGGAAGCGAGCAATGTGCAATCAGGAAAACCCTAATTGTAGTATCATTGTGCAAATTATAGCTATGTCTGCACAGGTTTATCTCATTCCAACTTTTTTGCATGAAGAGGCATTATACGTGCTGCCGGCCTATTTACTGGATGCCGTAGAAAAATGTAAGGTGCTTTTTGTAGAAAATGAGCGCTCGGCCAGGCGGTATATCAAGCAATTGAAAAGGGAGATCATTATTGATGATTATGAATGGTTTACGATAGGGAAGGCGGAGCAGGATGTGGTTCAGGCTTTCCGAACCTGTTTGAAAGAAGGCAAAACCATTGGCATTATCAGCGAAGCTGGTTGCCCGGGTGTGGCCGATCCCGGACAGTTGCTGGTAGGAGTCGCCCAGGAAATGGAAGCGACCGTTGCACCGTTGGTAGGCCCCAGTTCTATTTTGCTGGCGCTCATGGCCAGCGGTATGAACGGTCAACAGTTTGCTTTTACGGGTTATCTTCCAATAGATCACCAGCATAGAATAAAAGCAATAAAGGAGCTTGAAGCTGAATCGAGGCAGAAAAACAGTACTCAGATCTTTATAGAAACGCCTTATCGTAATAACCAGATGCTGGAGACCCTGGTGAAAACCTGCCAGCCTGCTACCCGGATATGTGTAGCAGTTAACATTACCGGGCCTGATGAAAGCATTAGAACGCTTACTGCCCAGCAATGGAAACAACAGGTTGTTGATTTACATAAAAAGCCGGCGATTTTTATATTAAAAGCCTGAGGTGGGCGCTGCATCTTTCATAGAAATGATGCTGTCAACAATATAACGGGTATTGCCCCGCCATGGTAAAGCGCCGTTATACTCTTTATAATGCAGGTCAAACCGTTTTCCTGAGTTCATTTTAAGAATATCGAATACATTTTTGTCTTTAATGGAAAATTCAAATTCGTTCGACTGAACGCCACCGGCTGCAGACCCCCTGATACCCTCCTGTATCAGCTTACCTTCATAAGTTTTAAAAATCTGTCCTTTTTCCACCGCAAAATTTAAATAACCCGACTTTACACCGTCTGAAGTATACGGATAGTAGAACTTCCAGTAGATATACCCCGATCCCAGCAATAAGACCAGCAAAACTGCCATGAAAAAGTACCTGGCGCAGCCACCCCGTTTTTTAGGTGGCACGGTTGATGCCGGAATAGGTTCTATAGGCATAAAAAGGTTTTATTAATTAAACTTTAATAATACAATATTAATTTATTGCACTAAATTTGCGGCTCTAAAAGTACTATTTGTTTTTATATGAACAATCTTTTAAGTCATACCAAACATTTCATGTTTCACCCCGACATTACGACCGGAGTGTACGCGGTAGGCTTTGATGTGTTTATATTTTCGCCACGTCCCCAACGCTGTTGTCCTCTATGCTGACAGGACATACCTATCGCCAGAGGCGCCTGTCAGTGGAAAAATTCGGAACCTAACAAACTTTCGGGCAGGCACCCAACACAATTTACAAATACAAATAGTGGACAATCAGGAAATTATAGTTAGAGCAGCAAACTCTGAAGATAAAAAGTTCTCAACCATCATTACAGATGAGATGGAGTCTTCTGCTAAAGCAAGGGGCACTGGTATTGCGAAACGCAGCCCCGAATATATCGAAAAGAAGATCGATGAAGGCAAAGCGGTGATAGCGGTTACCCAAGGTGGCGACTGGGTAGGATTCTGTTATATCGAAACCTGGAGTCACAATGAATATGTGGCCAATTCAGGTCTGATCGTATCTCCCAATTATCGTAAAAGCGGTGTTGCCAAAAAGATCAAGCAAACCATTTTTAATTTAAGCAGGAAATTATATCCCCAGGCCAAAATATTTGGTCTGACTACGGGGTTGGCAGTAATGAAGATCAATAGCGAGTTGGGCTACGAGCCGGTTACTTATTCGGAATTAACACAGGATGAGCAATTTTGGGCGGGATGTAAGAGTTGTGTTAACTACGAGATCCTGATGAGCAAGGAAAGAAAGAACTGTATGTGTACGGCCATGTTATATGATCCTAAAGATCATTATGAGCCTGAAGAAACAAAGGCCTTTTTTGAAGAAAACCAGTCGGGCCTCGAGCGCCTGCTGCGTTTCAAGCAGTGGAAATTTTTAAAGCCTTTTCGTCGCAAGGAAAAAAATGGCGGCGGCGGCTCGTTGTTGAAAGTATTTTTTAATTCACTATTTCATTAAATAAATTATTAGATGGCTAAAAAAGTTGTTTTAGGTTTCAGCGGCGGTTTAGATACTACTTTTTGTGCGAAGTATCTAACCGAAGAAAAAGGCTATGAAGTACATAGCATTATTGTGAACACCGGAGGGTTTAGTCAACAGGAGCTGGATCAGGTGGAAGCCCATGCTAAAAAGCTGGGTGTGAAATCGCACAAAACCGTGAATGCCGTTAAAAACTATTACGACTCTATTATCAAATACCTGGTTTTTGGTAATATCTTAAAAAACAATACCTACCCATTAAGCGTATCTGCTGAGAGGCTGAGTCAGGCGCTTCATATAGCAGAGTACGCCAAGCGCCTCAATGCAGATGCTGTAGCACATGGTAGCACCGGTGCCGGTAATGACCAGGTGCGTTTTGATATGGTGTTAAATATTATTGCGCCGGGTACAGAGATCATCACACCCATCCGCGATCTGAAACTTAGCCGGGAATCGGAGATTGAATACCTGAAAAGCAAAGGTGTCGAGATGAATTTCGAAAAAGCGGTTTACTCCATCAACAAGGGCCTTTGGGGTACGAGTGTGGGCGGCAGGGAGACTTTAAATTCAAAGGGTTTGTTACCTGAAGAAGCATGGCCTACACAGGTTACGAAAACAGGTAGCGAAGAGGTTAGCCTGGAATTTGAAAAAGGAGAGTTGGTGAAAGTAAATCAGAAGTCTTTTGATCATCCTACAGAAGCTATTCAATATTTGCAAGCGATTGCCGGTCCTTATGGTATCGGTCGCGATATTCACGTAGGTGATACCATTATTGGTATTAAAGGACGTGTAGGGTTTGAAGCCGCAGCGCCTATGCTGATCTTAAAGGGGCACCATGCGCTTGAAAAGCACGTTTTGAGCAAATGGCAGTTACAGTGGAAAGACCAGGTGTCGCAGTTTTATGGTACCTGGTTGCATGAGGGGCAGATCCTCGATCCGGTAATGCGCGATATGGAAGCGTATCTCGAAAGCAGCCAGCGTAATGTTACCGGTAAAGTATTTATTCAATTACATCCTTATCGTTACCAGGTGATAGGTATTGAAAGTGAGTTTGACCTGATGAACAGCGCTTTTGGCAGCTACGGCGAAATGAATAAC
>JBQGCI010000115.1:0-17222 GCA_052038405.1 Acinetobacter pittii | reverse complement strand
CCCTGAGCCGGAAAGAATTTGTAGAGCAGGTTACTGATGGGTTAACACCACCGCCCCAGTATTTTCCGCAGAATGTGCAAATGAATATTGAAGGATACGACAATATAAATGAAGTGATTAAGCGAGGCACCCGGGCGCTTTCGCCTGATGCATTTGAAGAGGCCGCTAATCATACCGGCGCTGTAATTTTAGACACCCGGAAGGCAGCGGACTTTTCGAAGGCATTTATACCTAACGCCATTAACATAGGCATCGATGGCAGCTTTGCCGTTTGGGTGGGCACTTTGATACCTGATGTAAAACAGGAACTATTGATCATTGCCGATGGCGGCCGGGAAGAAGAAGTGGTGACCCGCCTGGCACGCGTAGGGTATGATTACTGTATTGGTTATCTGAAAGGAGGAATGGATGCCTGGAGCGCAGCCGGTAAAGAATTGGATTACATAGAGAACATTACAGCCGAAGAACTTTCGAAAGGGGATAATACCCATATCGTTGATGTCAGAAAGGAAAATGAGTTTGAGCAGGAGCATATCCGCAACGCTCGAAATGTTCCGCTGGATTACATTAATGATCATCTTTCGGCCATCAACCGAGATCAAACGCAATACATTCACTGTGCCGCCGGTTACCGGTCGATGGCATTTGCCTCTATTTTAAAAGCCCGTGGTTTTAGCAACGTGGTAAATGTAAGCGGCGGTTTTAAAGCAATAAAAGAAAGCAATCAGTTCGACCTGGTTCAAGGGGAGCCCACACATTAAGACCGTTTACGGTTCAGGTAGTCCATCATATGTTCCGACTCAATGACCGGCTTTCCTGTTACATCTTTATTATACCAGTAGATCCATCCGGTTATTTCATCTCCGGCCCCGGTGGTAATAGTTACCAGCTCCCTTTTATAGTAAATATCTTCACCATCATCCGGGTAAAGGCCTTCATAATCATCCAGCTGGGCCAGTATAAAAGATAGTTCCTTAGGATTTCGGATTTCATATAACTCTCCTCTGATAATACGTCCGGTATCATGAGAAGTACCTACCGGGAATGTTCCCATGTCATAGATCGTTCCTTTTACAAAAGCGTTTCCTCTTAACTTAAAGTATTTAGAAATATACTCATAAGCCGGGCTTTTAAATCCGCTAAGAAGCGAGCCGTAAACAAAAAGAAAATGACTGTGCGTTTGCATAAAGTTTCGTTTGAAATGAACCTGCCGTACCGGTCAGCTTTTGTCGTCTATCAGGAAAACATACACTTCTTTTGGCCCATGTACGCCTACTACCAGGGTTTTCTCAATATCGGCAGTGCGACTCGGCCCGGTTGCAAAAGTAATCAGCGAGGGAAGTGAGGCACCGTACTTTTCCTTCACCCCTTCCAGGGCTTCCTTTATATCATATACCAATTGGCTGGTATAGGCAATACAAATATGCACCGGTGCGTATACACTGGTGTTGCGGCCGCTTTGTTCGGCGGCACTCATCACAATGCTGCCGGTACGTGCTACCAGGTATTCGCAACCGGTAACCGCCACATCGCAACCCGCAAGACTGCTAAAATCATTTAAAAAACTGAGGCTGCCTCTTAAAATATCAGTGATATTGTTGTCAATACAATAAATAGCTTTCCATCCTTTTTCTGTAGCAAGCTGGTTCAATTGCTGTACCAGTTCTTTTTCGTCGAAACAGAAAGCAAATTTCCCCTGCAAAGCAGTGAACCGCTCTGCAAATTCTACCTCAATATCCTGCTCAAGTGGTGTGAATACAGATGATTGCCCTTCACTTTTTGGAAAAGGGATAGGCGTTGGTTGCGCCAACGCCTCTCTTATTTTTTTTAAAATATTTCCCCTGGCGGACTGCACTTTATTCTTCGTTAGGTGAAGCCGTGTTCGTAGTACTATTGTAAGGAGGTAATGCGCTTACATCAGCATCGCCACTCGTAGTTGGCAATACCACCTCTGCCAGTGCTTTTTTCTCTTCGAAAGGACGCTTTCCTATCAACCGCTCCAGGTCGTCTTTAAACAATACTTCTTTTTCGAGCAATGCTTCGGCGATGATGCGCACTTCCTCTTTCTTCTCTTCTATCAGTGCTTTAGACCTAGCATAAGCCTTATCGGATAATTTCTTTACTTCCTGGTCGATCAGCTTGCCCGTTTCCTCGCTATAGGGCTTTTGAAAACTGCCTTCGCTTTGAGGATCATAGAACGAAATATTACCGATTTGCTCATTCATACCATAAATACTTACCATAGCATAAGCTGTACGGGTTACCTGTTGCAAATCGCTTAGCGCTCCTGTTGAAATTTTCCCAAAGAAAACCTGTTCGGCAGCACGGCCTCCCAAAGTCATACACATATCATCTTCCAGCTCTTCAGTAAGCGTTAAGTACTTTTCCTTGGGAAGGTATTGCGCAAACCCCAATGCAGCCGTGCCACGGGGTACGATCGTTACTTTCAAAAGCGGGTGTGCATGTTCGAGGAACCAACCGGTTACGGCATGACCCGCTTCGTGATAAGCAATCACACGCTTTTCATCGGGTAATATGATCTTGTTTTTCTTTTCGAGACCGCCGATAATACGATCGATGGCATCGTTAAAGTCCTGCATTTCTACTTCATTCTTACCGTTTCTTGCCGCTATTAACGCGGCTTCGTTGCAAACATTAGCGATATCGGCACCTGCAAAACCCGGTGTTTGAGCCGCTAATTTATGGATATCAAGGTTCTGTGAGGTTTTGATCTCTTTCAGGTGTACCTTGAAGATCGCTTCACGACCTGCCAGGTCCGGCTTATCGATCGATATCTGCCGGTCGAACCGGCCCGGCCTCAGTAACGCTGAATCCAATACATCGGGCCTGTTGGTGGCGGCTAATACAATGATACCCGAATCGGTGCCAAAACCATCCATTTCCACCAGCATCTGGTTCAGGGTGCTCTCCCGCTCGTCGTTGCTCATCATGGCATTTTTACCGCGGGCGCGGCCGATAGCGTCGATCTCATCTATAAAAATCACACAAGGCGCTTTCTCACGGGCCTGCTTAAACAGATCGCGTACACGGCTGGCGCCCACCCCCACAAACATCTCTACGAAATCTGAGCCGCTCAGGCTAAAGAAAGGCACCTGCGCTTCACCCGCCATGGCTTTAGCTAACAGGGTTTTACCGGTACCCGGAGGACCCACTAATAAAGCTCCTTTGGGAATTTTACCACCCAGGCTGGTGTATTTTTTAGGATTGCGGAGAAAATCCACAATTTCCATTACTTCCACTTTCGCCTCATCCAGTCCGGCAACATCTGCAAATGTGATATTTACCTTAGTTCCTTTGTCGAATAAAGTGGCTTTGGATTTACCTATGCTGAATATACCACCCGGACCGCCAGCACCGCCGGCTCCGCCACTCATTTTGCGCATCAGCAATATCCAAACACCCAATAACAACACAAACGGTAAGAGGTAACCAATAGCTTTGCTTAAAAAATCATTGTCTGATTTTACTTCCGGCTCCATCCTGGCCATGCCGGGGTGGCGCTCATAAAACTTTTCCATCTGGTCGTTAAAGACTTCCGGACTAGAAATCTCAAAATAAAACTGTGGCGTTTCTTCTGCACCTTTAACTACATTTTTGTCAACATTAGGATATCCCGCAAGTGAGTCGGGTTTAATCCAAACACGTACCAGATCTTTATTGCTAACGATTGTATATTTCGAAACATGTCCTTTCTCGAACATATTCTGAAACTGGGATATATTGATCTCCTGCCTGGATGATCCTAAGGGATTCAGGAACTGGAAGGCCAGCATAATCGCCAGTATGATGATGAAAGCCCAGTAGCTACCGAATTTCGGCCCCTTTTTCGGTTCGCCCGGTGTGTTATTATTATTATTTGTTGAAAACGGATTTCTCTTTTCCTGCTTCGCCATTTTTTCTGTTTGATGTATAAGGTAAAAACCTTGTAAATTGTTTATTAAGACTTTAAAAAAGTTACTGATGCTCTTCCACTACAGCATCGCTCCACATTTCTTCGAGGTTATAAAACTTGCGGGTTTCGGGCTGCATAATATGAATGACCACATTCACAAAATCGACCAGTACCCATTGCATACTTTGAAACCCCTCTTTATGGAAAACGTTCTCCCCGCAATTTTCCTTTACGCGCTCTTCAATATTATCGGCAATCGCTTTTACCTGCGGCTGGCTGGTGGCCTCGCATACGATAAAAAAATCAGCTACGGCTTCCGGAATTTTTCTTAAATCAAGTGACACAATATTCTCCCCCTTCTTTTCCTGTATGGCGGCAATGATGGATTTGAATAATTTAGAATTTTTTGTAAGTTTTCCAGATAAATTTCTGCGTTTTGTTAGCGAAGCCAATGGTTCCAATAGAAGATGCGATTTTAATTAAAAGAAGACATTTAGTACAGAAAAGCGAAACATCAGACGCGACGGCAGTCTCCGGCTCATCACTTATTTTGTCGTGTTTCAGAATTCCTTATTTAATTTGCTCAAAAATAGCGAATATTGGCACAACAATCAGCAGATAATTGCCCTTTTCCGCCTGTAATCGAACTTTTATCCATCGATAGCACCAATAATTATGCCCTAAGCCGGCTAAAGCAGTCTAACCTGACGGAGCGTCAGGAGGTGCTGCACCATGGGTCAGCAATTTTCGCACATGAGCAGTATGCGGGAAAAGGCCAGCGGGGGAAAATCTGGCAATCAAAAAAGGGCGAAAACGTCCATTTGAGCGTGGTACTCAATCCGTGCAAAATATCTTTACATCAGCAATTTGCACTGATCTCTTTAGTCGCGCTGGCGGTAAGAACTGTTTTTGAGCGATATGCAAAAAGCGATATTTTCATCAAATGGCCGAACGATATTTACTTTGGCAACCGTAAGGCCTGTGGTATTTTAATTGAAAACATCATCAGCGGAATGGAATGGAGGTGGGCCATAGCAGGTATCGGCATCAATGTTAACCAGGTTGAATTTCCGGATGTGACAGATCGTCAACCGGTATCGCTGAGACAAATAACGGGTAAAAGCTTTGACTGTTTTGAAGTAGCCCGGGAGGTAAGGGATGAGATATTAGTCCGATACCAGAACCTAGCTGTTCCTCAGCTGATGGCTGAGTACAATACTTTTTTATACAAAAAAGATCAGACCGTAACTTTTGAGAAAGGTGGCAACAACTTCGAGGGCATAGTGAAAGAAGTGACAATTGATGGCAAGCTGCAGGTTCAAACCCACACTTCTATTGTATCTTTCGATTTCGGTGAAATAGCCTGGCTGATACGGCCAACCTAGTCATTGACGGGAACTGCCCTCCGGAAGTGCTGGTTCACGAACTGCTTTAACTTAATTATTTGTTTTTCTATGAGGTAGATGTAGCAGCAGTGGTGGCCGCTATAGTCGCCGCAGCTGCGGCCATTGCAGCAGCATTTGCCTGGTCCTGCGCAGCAGCGCCGGTATTGGCATTTGCGATACTGATAAAGCTATACCCCCACCCCTTTAACTCATTTTTCCAGCGAAACGAACCATCCTTCGCACTCAGGCAAAGCAGGATACCTGATACGCCGATATACAGTTTGTCATCTTCCAGAAATATCTGGCCAACAGTATAGCTTAAGGTGGTCTTAATGTACTCTTTCAGCTTTACTTCCCAGGCAATCTCCCCGGTTTTCTTATCAATGGCAGCTACGCGGCCATTGCTTAAAATGAACAACTTATTATCGGTTCTCATCCTTTAAAGTTACATCATTAGCAATGAACGGCCATTTATTTACCTATTTTTTTCAACAGCAATTCAGGCTCATTGGTGGTGATAAAATCGATACCCTGCGCCAGGAACTCATCCATCAGTTTTGCGTCATTTACAGTCCAGGCATTGGTTTTAACCCCTAAAGCTTTGGCGTTTTTGATCCAGCTATTATCTTTTTTAAAAACGCTATAGTGATAGTCGGCATCCAGCTTATCGGCCTTTAGTTTTTCGGGTGAAGCATCTCCGTTCAGATACTGTACCGGCGCAGCGGGTTCGAGTTCGCGTAATTTTTTACATACGTCATAATCAAAGGCTATATAAACCGTTTGAGCCTGCCCTTTGAGACTTCGAACCATTTCTACTACTTTGGTAGCCAAACGCAACGATCTTTCTTTACCCATTTTCGAGGTTTTTATTTCAGCCACCATAATAGTCTTTTTCTGGCTGTACCCTTCTTTTAAATAAGCTTCGAGTGTAGGTATTTTTTCGCCGTTTGCCAATGTCTTCTCCAATAATTGCTGATAGGTATTGGTTTCGATCTCCATACCTAAAAATTGATCATCGTGATTAACCACTAAAACCTCGTCGCTGGTCATATGGATATCAAATTCACTCCCCCCGCACCCCAAAGTGATGGCGGCTTTCAGCGAGGCAATGGAATTTTCAGGGGCGCCGGTGTTTTTAAAAGCACCGCGATGGGCGATTACTTTATTCATAAATGGAATTGAAGTGGTTACCGCAGCTTTACGGATAGCGCAACTACTCACAACAACCGCCGCTATAAGGGCTAAGATTACATGCTTCATACAGCAAAATTATATGTTGATAAGATCGAACCGGGGAGCAAGATAATTCTTTATAATTTGATAACGCGCTTTTGAAAGTGACGACTAGAAGCAAATACTATTATTTTAAAAATGTGAATTTACCTTCGATGGTTTCATCACTTTCCGCAGCCCTTGCCTCACATTCCAGTCTGCATCTATAATATCCCACTTTTAAGGTTTGCCACAAATAAGTAGCAATAAAACCCCAAAAACCCAGTCGCCGGTATTGCTCAATATGCTTTAATTCATGACGCAGCCATCTTCGGTTACCAAGAAAATTTTCTTTTGTAACGCCATATAAATGAATGCGGCTCCCTAGAACGATCGCTACATTTTTGCTGCGCAGCTTTCGTGCAGCCAGCCTGGCAATAAAGGAGTTTTCTTTGATGGTGAATGATTGCACTAACATAAAACTAAGCAATTAATTGACGAAAATCCTCTATACCCCATCCGGGCTGAAAGAAGATGCACATTTTTAAACGATTATTATACGCAGGTTAGAATAGTATCATCCCCTCCGGGATTTTGCAGGATCCCCAAACATATTTTTGATCGGGCCGGCCCTCCAGGCTGGGATATCTTTAATGCTTGCCCTGCCGAACGGGTTCGGCCTACCAGGCGTCGGGGTGTATCCATAACAAAAACGGCCTCCATCCGGAGACCGCTTTGCCTGTTTTCCCTTCTTATCTATTAAGCTTCTTTCACTATCTCAATATTCGCGATCAGTTTAACATCTTCACTTACTGCAATACCGCCCGCTTCAGTAACCGCGTTCCAGGTAAGACCGAATTCTTTACGGTTGATTTTACCGGTTACTTCAAAACCGCCTACTGTTTGACCATACATGCTTAAACCTACACCGCCATGCTCTACATTAAAAGTAACAGGTTTAGTAACTCCTTTCAAGGTAAGGTCACCTGTCAATTTATAATCATCGCCATCTTTTTCAATTGCAGTAGAAACGAATGTCAGTTTAGGGTAGGTTTCTGCTTCAAAAAAATCAGCCCCTTTTAAGTGCGCATCTCTTTGCTCCACGCCGGTATCAATACTATCCACATCTGCGCTAAAGGTAATTTTAGCATCAGAAAAATCATCCTTCTCCGCTACTACTGTTCCTTCAAAACTTTTGAATTTCCCCGAAACTGTTGATATTACCAGGTGTTTCACTTTAAAACCTACTTCCGAATGCATTGCATCTATTGTCCAAGTTGCCATAAAATTTATTTTTTAGTGATTTAGAACACAAAACTACATTTCATTGTTACAACAGCAATTAATGTAGGTTAAGAAAACTCCCGTATTCTGATAAAACAACGTTAAAGCTACGCGAGGGCGTTATTTAAATAGTTATTGAGTGGGAGCAGGACCTCGAAAGCACCGGTAACTTTTGTCAGCAGTATTTTGTGGGTCAAATCCCCATCGGCAATATTCGTAAGGGCCACGAAACTTTTATGTTTCAGGTATCCGGCGGCGGGATTATCAGCTTCATATCCTTTGGGCACGCGTGATAACACCTGCCCCTCTTCTACCGAAAGACTGCCATAGGTCGTTTTAAATTTTTTGGATAGAATGATCTTTTCAAAATCGGCAAGATTATAATCTATTTCCTGTCTTACTTTCGCCAGCATATCTGCCGGGGGCTGCCACATGCCGCCACCGGTAAAGCTGGCGCCCGGCTCCAGGTGAAAATAATACCCGGGCGTCATCGATTTTTTTCCTTCGCTGTTGATGAAGGCGCCGAAATTGGTTTTATACGGTGTTTTATCCTTTGAGAATCGGATGTCACGGTTAATGCGGAACATGCAGTCTTTTGCCGACAGGTGTGCAATAGCGGGATCAGTTTTAGAAAAATTTTGAATTACCGTATCAATAAACGAAGCAAAATCCTGACGAGCGTTCTCGTAAGTCTTACGGTTATCGTCAAACCAGGTTTTATTGTTATTAAGTTTTAAATCTTTTAAAAATTGTATCGTAGATGGTTGTAGCATAGCCGGATTATTTCGGCTAAGATAGTATACAACCTGCTTATAAACAGCCGCGTTTATTTTAAAAACTTGCTGAACTTATACGGTGCATTAAAAAACGACGTTTCAGATATATGCCCCGTCAGGGTATCAATAGAAACGGCTTCCGAAAAATTAATAACAGACCGTCCGTTCAAGCCAAGCCTGAGTTTTTTGACACTTACCTGGTCGCCTATCCTTACAGAAGCATTATCGGCTTCGATAGCCAAATCGGGGAAGGTTGTTCGGTACACTACCGATTCTTTGTAGGAACCGCCACCTGCTTCCTCCCGCTGTGTTGTAACCACCCCATCAACACCTAATGAGGCTTCGTTAGACAACAGAAAGCTCATAGCACCTAAGGCTGCCGTACTGCTATCGATAGTGATTGCAGCACCACGGGCTATAACCGGCACTGCCCTTGGAATCGTAATATCAATTTCTACCCCATAAAAAAAGCTGGACCCGCTCTTTGTATTAGGCTCTTTAAGATGATAGTCAACCACCAACGTATCGCCTGCCCAACTGATACGGCAGCTGTCCGTTCTGCCTTGTTCGGGGTCAGCCGCATTGTAGTTTCTGATATGGTAATTAAATTGATCGCCGCGTTTGATATAAGTTTTCAACCCGGAATTGTTATTTAACGGCATACCGTTAAGCTTAATAGCCGTAAAAGGCTTCACATTGTGAGGTGCCGACACCTGGTAACCGTTATCACTTTTCACTATATAGCGGTTATGTTTCAAAGCTGATTTAAAGCCCATCATCAATATCAATGGGAAAGAGAAAATCAACAATACCAGGGCTAACAATAATTTATTACTCGTCTTCATTCGTGAACATTTAATATTTTATGAGTATTGTTTTTTAAACTTTTCATATTTCTGTTTCAGATCCTCCGGTTCTATACCTAACAGGTACATATTTCTAAAGAACGATGGCAGTTCCTTTTCCATAAACTCCTGCTTCCGGTAAGCAGCTGCGGTCTTCAACCCTTCGGTTGTTATAAAGTACCCAATGCCTCTCTTATCCTGTATAATCTCCTGCTGTTTCAGGAATTCATAAGAACGTGCAACCGTATTAGGGTTTACTTCCAGCTGCACGGCCAGCTCCCTTACGCTGGGGATCTTGGCATCGGGCGGCCATTCTTTCAACAATATTTTTTCGCACACGTAGTCGGCTATTTGCAGGTAAATGGCCTGTGCATTATTATCAAATTGCATAAGTATTTATTTCAGTAGAGCGAATTAAATTTGTTTTTCTTTCAGCTTTATCCAGGTAATAAACCATAAAACAGGGGCCATCAGGAATTTCAAAAAGAATGTAATACCCTTTTCTATTACCGAAGCATTTATATATTCCTTGTAGGTATCATTTCCCGGCACATATTTATCTCTTAAAGAAAAAAGATTCCAGTTATGATCGGGAAAAGCATAGTCATCAATTTTAGAGAGATAAAATATAAACAAAAACAGTAAAGCGGCGACCAGGACGATGGTAATGATGAAAGCAAATCTTTTAAAAGCCACCGAACCCAGCAGGAACGTGGCCTGCACGGCAAAGAAAGCGCTCACAAAATAGGGCAATACGGCTCCCAGGCTGCCGGGACGTGACCATTCTATTTTTTTATACGAGAACCTGGACGGGTCTTTTTCTATGAGCATCTGCACATAGGTTTCGGCCAGCGTTTTAAAAAAATAAAAGCATACCGCATACACCAGGAAGAAAACAATAAAATTGAAAAACCAGGTAGCCAGGAATTTTTCCAGATGACTGGCCGGAAAACTGATCCAGTAAATGCCCTTGTCTTTAGAACTCAACATATTAAAAGCAGTACTGGCAAAGATGCTCCCGGTAATAAACAGGCCAAACAAGCCGGCAATATATAGCGACTCTTCATTATACCTGGAGCCGCCTGCAGATGCCCAGAATACAAATACAATTCCCAGCAGTCCCAGCAATGCCAACACCGACATCAGGTACATACGCCTGTTTTCTATCCATTGCTTGCTAACGAGTTGCAGGGTTCTTTTAAAACTAAAATTGGCAGTCATATCAATGATAAGGTTTAAGGTTTGTTTTGGAATAGCGTATTAACGTTGCTGCCGTTGGTAACAACTGCTTTATAGAGTAACTCAAGATCTATTTTAGAGTCTTCGTTATAAGTATTAGGCGCAACAATGACATTACCTTTTAAAGATGCTTCGTTATAAAAAGCGTTTCGGGTGTCTTCATCATCGAATGCAATTCTAAAAGAAAGTTTAGAGCTGATGGCGTCAATAGTTTGGTCAAACAAAATATTTCCTTCATCGATTATGGTAATACGGTCTATCAGGTTCTCCAGGTCTTTTACCTGGTGCGTGCTGATGATCACGCATTTATTTTCGTCGATCGCACCGGCAATTACTTTTCTAAACTGGCTTTTACTCATGATATCCAGCCCGTTAGAAGGTTCATCCATTAGCAGGATGGAGGTATTGCAGGCCAGCGCAAAACTGATCAGCACTTTCTTTTTTTGTCCATAGCTCATTTGTTGCAGGCTGTTCTCCAGGGGTATATCAAACTCCTGTAAGTAGGTATTGAATTGCGGCCTGGAGAATTTGGGATAAAACGGTGCGTTGCAGGATACAAACTTTTCAATGGCCACATCAGGCAGATAAAACTCTTCAGGAACTATAAAGGCATCCTGTAAAAAAGCCGGTTGTCTTTTCCGTGGCTCATATCCAAGAGCTTCTATCTTTCCCTGCACGGGAAATAAAGAGCCTATTATATTCTTCAGCAAGGTAGATTTACCGGTACCGTTTTTACCCAGCAACCCATAAATATGGCCCCGTGAAAATGACAGGGAAAGACCGTTGAAGATCTTCTTCTTTTTATAGGAGAAATGCAGATTGTTGATCGTTATCATAATTAGTGATTTGGTGTACTATTTATGTAGTACAGTGTAAATATACCACTAGTTTTCATTTTTCCAAATTTTCCTTTAAAAAACCTTCATTTTCCATTTCCCTTTTTATCAGTTATTTTTGTCTACTGTGTTAATAGGATAAAAATGAGTGAAGATTTTATCAAGTTTCTGTTTAATAGAAATTCCAGGTGCTTTTCCGGCTTCCCTGATAAAGGGGCGGTAGAAAGCTTTATTGATGAACTATATACAATACTGTTTCTCCCAAACGATATTGATCATAAATGCGAGGCTCAGCTCAGAGATCAGTTTACCTCGTTAAAAGATAAGTTTACCCACTTACTGCGGGATGTGATAGAGGATGCCGATGTGATAGGGGATATAAGAGACAGCTATTTTGAATCGTTGCCCTCCCTGTTTTCATTACTTTTAAAAGATGCGGAAGCTCTTTTGCAATCTGACCCGGCCGCAAAATCGCTCGAAGAAGTAATGGCTGCTTATCCGGGATTTTATGCTACGGCGGTTTACCGGTTATCGCACCAGTTACACGAGCTCGAAGTGCCGGTATTGCCGCGTCTTTTCAGCGAATATGCTCATGGGAAAACAGGCATCGATATTCACCCCGGCGCCACCATAGGCCATTCGTTCAGTATCGACCATGGAACAGGGGTGGTGATCGGGGAAACCTCTCTGATCGGGAATCATGTAAAAATTTACCAGGGCGTAACCCTTGGTGCATTGAGCGTTGCTAAAACCCTGGCTACCACCAAGCGACATCCCACCATTGAAGACAACGTAGTTATTTACTCGGGGGCAACTATACTGGGCGGCGATACTATAATAGGAAAAGATAGTATCATTGGTGGTAATGTTTGGTTAACGAGCAGCGTTCCCCGCAATTCTGTAGTATACCACAAAAGTGAAATAGGCGTTAAAGATCTTTTACCGCCCGATGATTCGGTATTAAACTTTGTAATATAAACAGATAACCGGTAACGGGCTACTACCGGCAATAGGTTATTCACCTGCCAACTGGAGCCTGTCACCCCATCAACTTAAAAAATGAAAGCGCAAAACATCCTGCAAACCATCGGTAATACACCGCATGTACAAATCAACCGGCTTTTTGGCGATACGCATAAAGTATGGATCAAGCTCGAAAAGGCCAACCCGGGCGGCAGTATTAAAGACCGGATCGCCCTGGCTATGATAGCAGATGCAGAAGCAAAAGGCCTGTTACATAAAGATTCGGTTATAATTGAGCCTACCAGCGGAAATACGGGTATAGGACTGGCCCTGGTTGCCGCTGTAAAAGGATATAAGTTAATACTGGTGATGCCCGAAAGTATGAGTGTGGAACGCCGCAAGCTGATGAGTGTGTATGGAGCGGAATTTGTGTTAACACCCCGCGAAAGAGGTATGACGGGAGCTATTGAAAAAGCCAACGAACTGGCTGCCACTACACCCAACGCATGGATCCCCCAGCAATTTAACAACGAAGCCAATACTGCCATACACCGCAAAACAACAGCAGCCGAGATCCTGGAAGATGTTCCGGGAGGGATCGATTACCTGATCACCGGCGTGGGTACCGGTGGCCATATTACCGGTGTTGCCGAAATCTTAAAAGAGCAATTTCCTAATCTGAAAGTGTTTGCGGTAGAACCTGAGCTATCCCCCGTTATCAGCGGCGGTGCACCGGGACCGCATCCCTTGCAGGGACTGGGGGCAGGTTTTATCCCGGGCATTTTGAAAACCGAAGTATTGGACGGTGCTATCGCTGTAGGTAAAGAGGAGTCTTTCGACTACGCGAAAAGGCTGGCGAAAGAAGAGGGCATTTTTGCCGGCATTTCTACCGGTGCCGCGCTGGCGGCAGTTGCGAAAAAGCTGCCGGAAATTCCTGAAGGGGCAACGGTACTTACTTTTAATTATGATACCGGGGAAAGATATTTGAGCATCGAAGGTCTTTATTAATGTAAAGATGATCGCTCGCGGATGACCGTTGGCAGGGCTGGTTCAGCATATTTGAAGTAGCATCCTGCCAACAGTCATCTACCACCTGTCAACTTCTTACAGCTTTCCTTTTACATTCAGCGCATCCCTCAGGCCGTTACCCAACAGGTTAAACGCCAGTACCAGTATCATGATGGCAAAGCCGGGGGCGAGCGCCAGCATAGGGTTTTGAGTAATAATAAAGTTATAATTTTCTTTAATCATGAGCCCCCAGCTGGGCATGGGTGGTTGCACGCCAACGCCCAGGAAACTCAGGCCGGCTTCTATAACGATAGCGGAAGCAAAATTAGCTGCAGCGATCACCAATACAGGCCCCACGATATTAGGCCATATATGCATGGCAATAATCCTGATATCCCTGAAGCCCAACGCCCTGGCGGCTTCTACATATTCGAGCTCGCGTACAGCCAATACCTGGCCACGTACCAGCCGTGCCACATTCACCCACATGGTAAGACCTACTGCAATAAATACCTGCCAAAAGCCTTTACCCAATGCCAGTGTAATGGCAAACACCAGCAACAGCGTGGGTATACTCCATATCACGTTGATGAACCACATGATCAAATCATCCGTCCTCCCTCGATAAAACCCGGCAAGCGATCCTAATATAAGCCCGATGCTGATGGAGATGATCACGGTGATCAATCCCACACTCAGGCTCACCCGGGTTCCCACAATGAGCCTGCTTAATATATCGCGTCCATAACTATCTGTTCCTACCCAGTAAGTTGTTGTGGTTACAGGCTTGTCTGCAAGGGCGGTTTTGGCATAACCGACGCGTTCACTTACGTCTTCATCTATGTATTTTTCTGCAATAATGCTATCACCTTTTACGCGGTAGGTATTAATGGGAATCCAATGATACGCATCGGGTTGTCCATAGAATAACTTACCCCAAAAACCGCGCGCCTCATACGCTTCTTTTTGTACCTGCAGGAACTGCCTGGTGGCGCCGGGTTTTTCACCGCCTGTTTCCAGGATGATCCTGTTAGCGTAAGGCGATCCGTCCGGCGCAATAAAATAGCAAAACACAGCGGTAAAAACAGCAATGATGATCACCACCAGCCCGGCCATCGCGCCCTTGTTCTTTTTAAGCCTCCTCCAGGCGGGGTTTTTAAATATTCCGCTCATTGTTCTCAAATGTAATTAAAACACTAGAATGATTCAGCTAAACATTACGGTAAAACATCAACAAACTCATTTCACCTTTCTCCCCTTCCACTCATAACTACCAAAGGTTCCCAAAAAGCCGGATATAATCGTATACCCGATATGGAGCGGCTGAAAAAAGAAGAAATATTTTAAAAGATACTGCCGGTCAAAAAACCGGCTTACCTTTCCCACAAAGGATATCTCAACCAGGGTTTTTAATACCATAAAAATTAAAAAAGCATACAGGTATACCATGTTGAAAACTGATAATACCAGCAGTGCCAGAAAAGAACAATTGAATAAATAAACCAATAACAACACTATGAAGATCCTTTTATCGTCGTAGCTGGTTGCTTTGCTGGCCCACCGGATGCGCTGGTTAAAAAATGCCTTCCAGGTGGGTGCGGCTTCCGTCTCTACTATCGCTTCTTTTGATTTGAGGTACCCGATTTGCTGCGGATACCGTTTCCATATTTTATGCATCAGGAGCATATCATCGCCCGACGCGATACTATCAATTCCCTTAAATCCCTGTACCTCATAAAAAGCTTCCCGTTTGTACGCCAGGTTGGCCCCGTTACACATATTGTGCTTCTTACCGGCTACGGACGCACCAGTGATGCCCTGCAATGTCAAAAAATCCAATGCCTGAAAGATATACAGAACTGATTCTTTTTTTTGTTTTATAGCGCCCGCAACAAAGCTAACCGGCGCTGCTACAAACACCGGATCTTTATCCTGTATAAAAGATGCCAGTACCTGTAACCAGTGGGGCGTTACGATACAGTCCGCATCGGTACATACGATCCACTCGTTTCTGGCGGCCGCAATCCCTGTTTCAATAGCTTTTTTCTTATAAGAATTGATCCGGTCTTCTTTTAGCTGCACTAATTTCACCCCCTCGAACTGCTTCACTACCGCTGCGGTTTCATCTGTTGAATGATCATCTACAACGATCACTTCGAATAAATTATTCGAGTAGGTTTGGCCCAAGATGCTTTTCAGCAATGCCCCGATATTACCGGCCTCATTTCTTGCAGGAATAATGACTGAAAATGTGGTGCTCGGTATCATAATATTCCTGGGCGCATACTCGGGCATCGCACGCCAGTGAGTATTATAATAAAAGATGATTACCGCGTATAATACCCATAATAATAATATTGCTATAAAGAAAAAAACCATGGCGCAAAACTAAAGTCTGACCTCTGATTTACACGATTTATTTAAAAGCCGGAAAATCCCGGCTCCCCGCCGGGCTCGCCAGCCATTCTTAAGCCAGATCAATAAATAATTTTATGTTTTTGTAATTAGGAAATCTTCCTAACTTTAATTAGTTGTTAAAACAACTATATGCCAAACAACCATTTTAAAAAAAGCGAGCTGTATAGCTTTATCACGGGGATTGCAAGTACGGCCATAGCACGACGACTACAGAAGAAGTTTAATAACGCGGATTTGAATCTGACCATAGAGCAATGGAGCGTACTTTATCATTTATGGAAGGAAGACGGCATTAGTCAGCAGGATCTTTGCCAGGCAACTTTTAGAGACAAGCCCAGTATGACCCGGCTGGTAGACAACCTGGAGAAGGCGGGCCTGGTAACGAGAATTGCTTCAAAAACAGACCGCCGTAAAAACCTGGTGTATTTAACCGGGAAGGCTAAAGCGATCCAGGACAAGTGCCATGGATTGGCTGCTGAAACCGTTGAAGAAGCTTTGGCCGGAGTAAGCCTGGCTGATATTGAGATTTGTAAAGTAGTGCTGAAGCAGGTTTACGATAATTTGAAATAATTGATTCCACATATTAAATTCTACATATTATGAGTGCCGCCAATGAAACCAAAGAATTAATAAAAGGAGCCGAATGGCTGATTAAAGAATCGTCCCCTGCGTCCACTTTTACCAGCGAGCAGTTCAACGAAGAAGAGCTGATGATCCGCGATATGTGTACGCAGTTTCTGGCAGCAGAAGTAATGCCTATATTAGACCGGATCGATAGCCTGGAAGAAGGGTTGATGAAATCACTCGTACAAAAAGCCGGTGACCAGGGCCTGCTTGCAGGCGCCTTTCCGGAAGCATATGGCGGCCTGGGCAAAGACTTTATCACATCTACCATCATTAACGAATACCTGGGGGCCGGCCACTCCTTTTCGGTTGCGATAGCTGCTCATACGGGTATAGGAACCCTTCCTATTTTGTATTTTGGTACCGAAGCGCAAAAACAAAAATATATCCCCAAACTGATTTCCGGCGAATGGGCAGGCGCCTACGGGCTTACCGAACCCAACGCCGGTAGCGATGCGTTAAGCTCCAAAACAACCGCCAGGTTAAGTGAAGACGGGAAGCATTATATACTGAACGGGCAAAAATGCTGGATCACCAACGGAGGCTTTGCACAAGTGTATACGGTATTTGCCAAGGTGGTGGGAGATGACGGAAAAGCAGGGTTTACCGGCTTTATTGTTGAACGCGGAACAGAAGGTTTCACCAATGGCCCCGAAGAACATAAAATGGGTATTAAAGGATCTTCAACCGTACAATTGTATTTCCAGGACGCCAAAGTG
>JBQGCI010000114.1:0-4879 GCA_052038405.1 Acinetobacter pittii | reverse complement strand
TACATACAGTAATATACCTGTCGCAGCCATGCGTTTTAATATTAAAATCATGGTAGTATAAAGCTTTAAATAATTGTATTGCATGCAGTAGTATTGCATACATGACTGCCACGCTTAGATGCATAGCAATACTGCAGGCCTTTAGCCTGCACTAAAATTATTATGCTTCGGGAGGAGGGGAAACAATGTTTACCTGCGGAGATGCATAAACACGTGTTCTGTAAAATGGATTTTCGGCAACTACCTTGTAATTTTCTTCAACAAGCTGTCGAAACTCTATTACCGGCTGCTGCTCAAAAAGCCAGACTATTTTTTTTGCAGAAAATTTATTGTTAACCGGAGACTTTGAATGATTTTCAGGAATAGCATTCTCAATACACATTATATCTTCAAGCAAAAGCTCTACAATACTATCAATCTCCTCATAATCAACATCAACAGGACTATCGTCCAACAGCGTGTGCGGGGTATCGATACTAAAGTTTAGTATGTGTAGTGCCATCATGAGCCACAATATTCTCTGTCCGATATGGTACTTGGTATACCTCATTAACTGCAAATTTAGGAATTCACAGCAGAAATCCTGCCAAAAAAGATTGAAAGTATATAAAAACTTTCAATCCGGCTATGTGACCTGAGAACCGGAAAAAGTATTTTTGTATTGTAATAAGGGTGCTTTAGCTGTGTTTATTCTTTTACAAATTTCCTGCTGTTGTTCCCGATTTAAAAATTAATAATCAATCAATTGAGCATTGAAAACTCAATAATTATAATAAAAAAAGCAACTTATAATGAGTTGCCTTTTTAATAGTGACTCCATCGGGATTCGAACCCAAATCGTCAGAACCGGAATCTGATATTCTATCCATTGAACTATGGAGCCTTGTTCGATTTTTTAGATTTTTCGATCATTAGATTTTTACATTTTGCAGCTAAGCTTCAGTAAAGTTGTCAAAACATTGAAAAATCCAACAATCTAAAAATCGATTACGCCAATGCTTTTTTTACAGCAGAAGATATAGTTTTTCCATCAGCCTTACCTGCAAGTTCCTTACTGGCTACACCCATAACTTTACCCATATCGGCCATTCCACTAAAACCATTATCAGCTATAATCTTTTTTACTACAGCTTCCACTTCTTCCTCACTAAGTTGGGCAGGAAGGAATTTTTCTATTACCGCAGCTTGTAGTATTTCCGGGTCAGCAAGATCCTGGCGACCCTGTTCTACATATATAGCAGCACTGTCTTTCCTTTGCTTTACCAGTTTTTGTAAAATCTTTATTTCGTCTTCCTGAGAAATTTCCTCCTTAGCGCCGGTTTCAGTTTGCGCAAGCAATAATGCCGACTTCACTGCCCTTAACGACTCAAGAGCTACTGTATCCTTAGCTTTCATGGCGTCTTTCATTGCGTCCATGATTTTTGTTTGTAAACTCATAGTACAAGTTTTAAATGTGGATGCGAAAATAAAAAAAATAACCCGAAAACAGAGGTTTTCGGGTTAAAGAATCACATTTGGGTTAGTTTAATCTACGTTATCATGCAGGAACGAATTATTAGTACGCAACTGTAAGTCGTCATTACTATCAGTTCCTAATGATAGGCGCGATTTGCTATTGTCAGTGCGGGAATCGTTAAGGTCTATACCCATCCTTTTATAAGCCGGTTCCCTTTCAATTTCGTCAATCCTTGAGGTACTGTTATGGAACTTATAGTTAAATTCCTTCATTTTCCTCCTGCGCTCCTCTGCCCTAAGACGAAGCGTTTCTTCAATAGTCATCTCAACAGGAGAAAAATCCTCATGATGCGATGCTGCCGGTGCCTGTATAGGCTGGTCGGTTTTAAGTGTCAGGTTCAGCTCAGGCGCTACCGGCTCCTGAACCTGAGCAGCAGGCTTACTGCCTAACAACTCTTTTTCTTTTTCAAGATAGTCTTCCAGCGAATACCTCACGATACCATTCTCATTAAGCTCGGTCATAGGCACTACCTGTACCGGCTCATTTACTTTGATATTACGTGTTTCTTCAGTAAGGCTGAAAAGTATTTTCTCTTCCTTCTGCACATTATCGATGCTCATATCAAAAGAAAATGTTATCTGCTCTTCTGCCTTTTTCTCAACAATCACAAACTCAGGATCTATCACTTCAATATCCCTTACATCCTTAATCTGGAATTGCTGTTGCGGCGCTTCTTCTTTAACCGGCGATACTATTTCGAAAAACACATCAAGGTTATTTATAAAGTCTGAAGAAGGAAGCGCTTCAACTTCAGCTATTGGCTTTTTTTCAATGATCTCCTCTTCTTCCAGCGCGAATACAATTTTTTCTTCCGCCTCCGGCAGTTTTGCCTCCGGCTGTTTTATTTCCTGTTTTGGCTGTTCTGCAATTACAGTTGGGGCAGAAAAATCAAATGAAGGCACTATTGGCTTGTGCGTAAGGTCATGAACCATTTTCTGCTCGCCTTCAAGGGCATGAACAATTTTTTTAGGCTCAGTATTTACAATCTCATTCTGCTGCTCTACATTAAAGCCTGTTGCAATAATAGTAACAGCAATAGCATCGCCCAGTGACTCGTCTTCACCCACACCCATAATGATGTTAGCGTTGTATCCGGCCTCTGTTTGTATATGGTCGTTAATTTCACCAATTTCGTCAATCGTGATTTCGTTGGTACCTGAAACGATAAGCAACAATACGTTTTTAGCACCTGTAATCTTGTTATCATTTAATAATGGCGAATCAAGCGCATCAACAATCGCGTCTTTTGCACGGTTATCGCCCGATGCCATAGCAGAACCCATAATTGCGGTACCGCTGTTAGACAATACTGTCTTGGCATCTTTAAGGTCAATGTTTTGTGTATAGTGATGCGTAATTACTTCAGCAATACCCCTTGATGCGGTTGCCAACACCTCGTCAGCTTTAGAGAAACCGGCTTTAAACCCTAAATTGCCGTACACTTCCCTAAGTTTGTTATTATTGATAACGATAAGCGAATCTACCTGTTTCCTAAGCCTTTCCACACCGGCCAATGCCTGGTCAGAACGAACTTTACCCTCAAACTGGAAAGGTATGGTTACAATACCCACTGTAAGTATATCCCTTTCTTTAGCCAGCTGTGCAATAACAGGAGCCGCACCAGTACCTGTACCGCCACCCATACCTGCAGTGATGAAAATCATCTTGGTATTGGTGTCCAGCATTTTTTCAATATCATTTATACTTTCCAGTGCCGACTGCTGTCCTACTTCAGGGTTAGCGCCTGCGCCAAGTCCTTCGGTAAGTCCAACACCAAGCTGGATTTTATTAGGCACAGGGCTGTTTTGCAATGCCTGAGAGTCAGTATTACAAACTATGAAATCAACACCCTTGATCCCCTGCTTAAACATGTGGTTTATAGCATTACTGCCACCACCACCTACACCAATCACTTTAATCACGTTCGATTGATTTTTTGGCAAATCAAACGAGATACTTCCAAATTCTGAGTTGCTTATCATATCATTCGGGTTTTATTATTCTGCGTTATCTAAAAAATCTTTAATCCTGTCTATATACTTGTCGAAAAACGACCTCTTCACTTTCTTTTCTGTAGACTCCTGCACACTTGCCGTAGCAGTAGCCTGCTGTACCGGCTGATGTGCAGTTACAATTTCATCCTCCTCTTCTTCATATACCGGCTGCTGGCTTATAACAGGTGCCTGCTGTTGTACCGGTTGCTGCCTCACAGGTTCCGGAGCGGGCTTTTGCAATGCCACAAGCGGCGTTGCACTTGCTGTATTGTTACGGATGCTGTTCATAACAAGGCCTACCGCTGTAGCATATAGGGGGCTTGATATTTCTTCATCGCTGTTGCCTGCAAGATGCTCGTTAGGATACCCTATCCTGGTATCCATACCTGTAATGTACTCTACAAGCTGCTTAATATGTTTTAGCTGAGAGCCACCTCCTGTAAGCACTATACCTGCAATAAGTTTTTTGCGGGGATCTTCATGTCCGTATGCCTTGATCTCGGCAAATACCTGCTCAATGATTTCAACCACGCGTGCATGGATGATCTTGCTAAGGTTTTTAAGCGATATTTCTTTTGGTTCACGTCCGCGAAGTCCGGGGATAGAAACAATTTCGTTATCCTTGTTTTCACCCGGCCATGCCGAACCGAATTTTACTTTTAAAAGCTCGGCCTGTTTTTCTATGATAGAGCAGCCTTCTTTAATATCTTCAGTAATTACATTTCCTCCAAAAGGTATAACAGCCGTATGGCGAATGATACCGTCTTTAAATATGGCAAGATCGGTAGTACCGCCACCTATATCGATAAGCGCCACGCCGGCTTCTTTTTCTTCCTGGCTAAGTACAGCATCAGCAGAGGCTAACGGCTCAAGCGTAAGGCCTGAAAGATCAAGACCTGAGCTTTTTATACAACGGCCTACATTACGGATTGAGGAAGCTTGACCTACCACTACGTGGAAGCTACTCTCTAACCTGCCACCATACATACCGATAGGCTCCTTGATTTCGGCCTGGCCGTCAATCTTGAATTCCTGTGGCAATACGTGGATTATTTCCTCTCCCGGCAACATAGCCAGCTTGTGTACCTGATTTATAAGCATATCAATATCAGCATCGCCAATTACCTCTTCAGGATTGTTCCTGCTGATGTAATCGCTGTGCTGAATGCTGCGTATGTGCTGGCCGGCTATGCCTACCACCACATCATTAATTTTATATCCTGAGTCGGCCTCAGCTTCCTGTATGGCCTGCTGGATAGACTGGATAGTCTGCGTAATATTATTAACAACTCCTCTGGCCACACCAAGGCTCCTGGATTTGCCTACACCAAGTATCTCCAGTTTTCCATACTCATTTTTTCTGCCTATC
>JBQGCI010000113.1:0-14823 GCA_052038405.1 Acinetobacter pittii | reverse complement strand
TGCATCCTCCTGATCTTTCATCATTTTCTTCATCATCTCTTCCTGCTCCTTCTTCTGACGGGGGGCATCTTTTTCCATTTCTTTCTGATAGTCGGCCTGCGCTAAACTGTCGTTTTTGAATACTTCCAGTACTTTAAATGTTAAAAGGATTTTATCACCTTTTTTCATAAACGGAGGTAACTGCGCTTCCTGCGCTAAGCCTTTCTTAATCAAAGAGTCTACATATAAAACAGTAATAAGGCTATCCCCTTTTTTTAGTTTTTTGAAAAACTCGTCAGGACCATAGGCGTTCGGCATGGCTGCATCCTGAATTTTAACGAAAGCAGGTAATTTTCCATAAGTATCTGTCAGTATAGTATCCTTTGCTCCTTCAATTTTCTGAATGACATGCATTTTTAAAACATCTCCTACTTTAGAGCTGTCTTTGCTTCCTCCGTCGATAATTTTATACTTTACACCGCTAGCGCTGGTTTGGTAGTCAGCATTATTACAGGCAGCAAACGCTATTGTTGCAAAAGCCAATGCTCCTAAGATTTGTGAACGTTTCATTTGTTGTTATTGTTAATTATAATTTACGATTTTACTTCGACCAACAGGTGCTCATTTTCTTTGATGGTCTGTTTGAAATATTCGACTGTCTGGGCTAAACTGTCTTTACTATTTCCTCCCGATGCGTTGTAGTGGCCGCCCCCGTTAAAATACTTACGCGCAAATGTATTGCAATCAAAATGGCGTTTACTTCTAAAACTCCATTTGCGCTCTTCATCCCTGTCTATTACAAATCCTACCAGTTCAATTCCTTTCACCGACATTGGATAGTTAACCAGGCCTTCCGTATCTCCCGTTTTAATGTAGTATTTCAGCAAGTCTTGTTTGGTAATGGATATCAAAGCTGTATTATACTCGTAAAAAAACTCCATCCGGTTACTTAATACGTGGCCTATAAACCTCAACCTGTTTTCCAGGAAGTTATCAAAAAGGTTACTGTGAACGAGCGCGTGATCAAAATCTGTTTCCATCAGTCTTGCCACCATCTGGTGTACAGATGCATGTGTAGAAGAGAACCGGAAAGACCCCGTATCGGTAACTACGCCAGCATACAGGCATTTGGCAATATTGGCATCTATCAGCTTATCGTTATTGCTTGCCTGGATAAAATCGTATACCATTTCACAGGTAGAGCTTTTCGTTATGTCGCTGATACCATAGTTAAAACTTACTGTATCAGGCTGTTCATGATGGTCGATCAGCACTTTAATACAAGTGGCATTTGCTAACAAAGGGGCCAGATTCTTGGTTCGATGAAACACGTTGAAATCCAGGCAAAAAAGATAATCGGCCTTATTTAACAGTTCAGCAGCACGTTCATGATGCTTTTCATAATTCAGAACCCCGTCGCAACCCGGCATCCAGTTCAACCAGCTGGCCCAGTTAGTAGGAGAAATAACGGCTACTTCGTGGCCAAGCTTTTTCAGAAACCCGCACAAGCCTAACGCAGAGCCCATGGCATCACCATCGGGTTTCTGGTGCATCGTAATAACAACCCGGGCGGGCTGCGTGATCAATGGAAATATGTTGTGTATAGGCTTCATTTCAAAAGTGCGGCAAAAATAGGCAAATTAAGGTCATGAAGAAATATTAAGTTTCTGTACCTTTGCGACCCAAAAATGAATATATGAGTAACCGTACATTTACGATGATCAAACCTGACGCTATGGAAAATGGCCATGCAGGAGCTATTTTAGATCGCATTACTAAAGAAGGATTTAAACTGGTGGCGCTGAAATTAACACAACTTTCAGCTGAAAAAGCGGGCGAGTTTTACGCCATACATAAAGAAAGGCCTTTCTTTGGCGAACTAGTAGCATTTATGAGCCGCGGGCCTATTATTGCTGCAATCCTGGAAAAAGAAAACGCAGTAGCTTCTTTCCGTGACCTGATCGGAGCAACTAACCCTGCGAATGCAGCAGCAGGTACTATCCGTAAACTATTTGCAGAGTCGATCGAAGCTAATGCTATTCACGGAAGTGATAGCGATGAAAACGCTAAAATTGAAGGCGATTTCTTCTTCAACCATTTTGAGAGAGTTTAGTTGAATTAATAACATAACAAAATAGCCCATGGTTTCAACCGTGGGCTATTTTATTATAATGTATTTATTACGCCGGCACTGCCTTTTTCTGCTTTTTATTGGATCGCCAGAGATTCGACAGCAACAGCTCCCGGATAAACGTCATTTCCTTGGGTAAACGGTCGTATAGCTGAAAGAACAACTCATCCTGCGAGGCAATTTCTTTGATCCAAAGGTCGCGGTTGATACTCATTACATTTTCGAAATCCGTTTCCGTAAATTCTTCGAGGCCGCGCCAGTCCATATGTTCATACTTCGGCATCCAGCCTAAAGGCATCTCCACTCCTTTCGATTTGCCCCTCGCTCTTTCTACCACCCACTTTAATACGCGCATGTTTTCTCCAAAGCCCGGCCAAAGGAAGGAACCGTCTTCCCCTTTTCTAAACCAGTTTACGGAAAAGATACGCGGCGGTTCGGGTATCTGTCTACCAAAATTCAACCAGTGGCCAAAATAATCTCCCATATGATAACCCGAGAATGGTAACATAGCAAAAGGATCTCTGCGCACCTCGCCAATGTTCCCGAAGGCCGCGGCAGTCATTTCAGAGCCCATGGTAGCGGCCATGTAAACACCAAAAGACCAGTTAAATGATTGCATGATCAGCGGCACCGCTGCATTGCGGCGTCCACCGAAGATAAACGCCGAAACGGGCACACCTCTGGGATCATCAAACTGCGCATCAATAGCCGGGCATTGTGCTGCCGGGGCCGTGAACCGCGCGTTAGGATGGGCCGCTTTAGTTTCACTTGCCGGCGTCCAGTCATTACCCTGCCAGTCGATGGCATGGGCAGGTGGAGCTCCGTCCATACCTTCCCACCAAACATCGCCATCGTCGGTAAGCGCCACATTCGTAAAGATGGTGTTAGCGCTGATGGTTTCCATGGCATTGGGGTTGGTTTTAAAATTAGTCCCCGGAGCCACGCCAAAAAAACCCGCTTCGGGATTGATGGCATGCAACCTTCCCTGTTCGTCTGGTTTGATCCAAGCGATGTCATCGCCTACGGTAGTTACCTTCCAGCCTTCATCCCTGAAAGCCTTGGGTGGAATCATCATCGCAAAGTTTGTTTTGCCACAGGCCGAGGGAAAGGCGGCGCATACGTAATCCTTTTTGCCGTCGGGAGACTCTACCCCTACAATCAACATATGTTCTGCCAGCCAGTTCTGCTCACGGGCCAATGTAGAAGCAATACGCAGCGCCAGGCATTTCTTCCCCAGCAAAGCATTACCGCCGTAGCCCGAACCATAACTCCATATCAGCCGCTCCTCTGGAAAGTGAACAATATATTTATCTTTCGGATCAGGTGAACAGGGCCACGGAACATCCTGCCGGCCATCGGCAAGCGGCATGCCCACAGAATGTAAACAATGAACGAATTCCCGGTTACCCATTGCTTCCAGCGCCCCTGATCCCATACGTGTCATGATGTTCATGCTTACCACCACATAAGGGGAGTCGGTAATTTGTACGCCAAACTGCGAAATCGGCGAACCGATCGGCCCCATGCACAAGGGAATGATATACATGGTACGGCCCCGCATGCACCCGCTCAATTTGGGTTCCAGTATCTCTTTCATCTCGCGGGGCGCCATCCAGTTGTTGGTAGGCCCGGCATCACCCGGCGCCAGCGAGCAAATGTAGGTACGGTCTTCTACCCTTGCCACATCCGAAGGGTGAGAACGGGCCAGGAATGAATTGGGCCTTTTCTCCGCATTTAAACGAATAAAAGTTCCATTTTCCACCATCTCATCACACAAGCGGCTGTATTCTTCATCAGACCCATTGCACCAGTAAACCTGCGATGGTTTGCAAAGGTCAACCATTTTGCTTACCCATTTTTTTAACTCAGCATTAGTCAGGTTGATCGGCGTATTAATATGTTTCATATAGCTTTAAAAAATAAATTCACGAAAGCTACAAATGTATAAGGTTGCCCGAAACAGGATGGCTGCAAGGCTTGAAGCGTATTAAAAGAAAAAATACACCCATTGAAAAATATTCAATAAAAAAAGCTATAGGCACATAAAAATATGACGGAAGCTTAAAATCATTTCCTATTTTGAATATTTTTCAAATATCTGAAAAATCGATATAGCATAATGCCCCTGACCTTACAGATCCATAAAAAACTGTACCCAGGCAGAGGTCAGACCAAAATCTTTCAACATCCTGGAAGTAACGACATTGAATTCTTTATTATTCGTCAGAATATTTTTACCCTGAACCGGTAATTTCCATTTATCGGGCGCCGTATCCAATCCTGTTACACGGGTAGCAAAAATGCTGATATGCTGGTGCGGGATCGCCAATCCCAAAATCATTCCCGGTAAACCGTTAAAAGATTCAGGCCCTCCCCTGGATAGTATTTCATCGGTATAAAAAGCTACCACGTAAATCGAATCAAAAAATAAAGCATTGGCCCTGTGGCATTGGTAGCCGGCTATCTCCCTTGTCTCGTCGGTGAGCTTCCATTTAATCGTTTTTAAAGAATCTTTTACAAAAAAGGATTTCTCAAAAGCCTGCTTTACCGTGGTAACGACTCCCGATTCGAAGTTACTGTACACCTGGTTTTTATAAGCTACCGGGATAGAAAAAGTTTTAGAGAAATCGATATCAGGATTTACCGGCTGGTACAGGCTATGATTGACATCAAAAAACAGATCAAAGCTATCCTTCCAGAACTGGGGCGCTGTACTTCGATACTGTTGCATAAAAGCAGGTATCTGGTCGGCTGGTACCTGTTTGGTTTCCCCTAAAAAGATATTCATCGCTGCAAACGTATTCACACTGCGCTCATACCTGATTTTACCGCTTTTCATAAAAGCAGCATATTGAGCGTGTACCAGTAATGATGAAAATGAAAGAAGAATGAGTAGCGCAATTTTTTTCATGAAATCGTATTTAATTAAATGATGCTGCCGAAAGAAAGTCCGGAGCCGGCTATTGTTTAAGGTTGTTAAACTTTGTGAAGCTCCAGGTAGCGCCGATCATGAAGAAGCGGCGGATTGTAGTGTACCGGTTTTCAGAGAAAAAAGTATTGGTAGCTGTTCGCTCGTATCCGTTGTTCTGGTTCAGGATATCATTGCAGGATAACTTTACAGTAAGCTGGTCGTTCTTTAAGAAATTTCTGCCAATCCACGCATTCCATATAGTGCGGTTAAAATCGTTGGCAAATGCCTGTGTTTTTTCCTGCCACAGGTAGACCGCGTCCGTATGCAACTGGAACTTCTTCAGGAAGTATATATCTACTGACGGACTCAGGTTGGTGAACCAGTAATTATTTTTGGTATCGGGTTGTAACGATGATTTGTTAATAGTGTATCCCACCTGTCCCAGGAAGTACACAGAATAACTTTTAAATTTGTTTTTATGCAGCTCAACCGCAAAGGCCGACGTGTTATAGTTGAGTTTATTGATCTCGTTGTTTATAGGACTGTAAGAAGTTCCGCCATTGAAATTAAGTCCCACCCCGGTTTGTATATCTGCCCCTTTAATTTTTTTGGAGTAATAGGTATTTAAATAGTAGCTATTGTTGGTGTAGCCATCCATATTTACAAATCGATAATTATAGATACCGGATGGGCTTACCGAAATAGACTGTGTAATAGGGTTTGAAGTAAGGGTGTAATTAAAATTGGCTCCATAATATACATTGGTTACAATTTTACTGGCGTAGAAATAACCGTTAAAGCTACTATTGAAGCTGTTATCCAGGTTGGTATTCGCTATATAGGTGGTCAGTTGGGAATTATTGTACCGGAACGGCATCAGCTGGTTGCGTGCAGGGCTGACGGACGAGCCATTATAGTTAATATTGATAGCTTTATAGTTACTGAATTTATAATTGAAACTGGCGCTGGGATACCAGTTGGTGAACGACCGGTTCAACTGTGTCAGGGCATAGTCTTCATCTATATCCATCTTCACCAGCTTTACATTATTACCTATTTTAATGGTCATTTTCTTTAATGCATAATTCAAAGCAGCGCCTGCCTGGTTGCCCCATGTACTGGAACTCATCCTGGTACTGAACGCCGAATCCATCACATTGCCCGCCGGGTAATCTGCCAGGTTAAACGATCGCTTATCGTCCCTGTTATCCTCATTATTGAGTGTATAGTTTAGTATCAGCGACAACTTCGGGGTAAGCGGTTCGGTGTAGTTCACGTTCATGCTCAGTGTGCGCCAGTCATCGTTCATACTTCTTCTTAAATACAGCAGAGCCGAACTATCGGGGTTATTGGTAAGATCAAAGAAATTACTGTTAGACCTGCTCCCCCCTTTTGAAGCGTCACTTGAAAAATTGTTCCTGGAATAAACGGATATAGTTCTTCCATATTTTTTCAGCTTTTTTTCCCAGGAAACATTTACGTTAAAAGCATTCAAATCATAGTCGTTAAAATCCGAGCTCATATTATCATACAAACGGGTACTGTCGCCCCTCAGGTTATTGGTACGGCTATTACTCGAATTTTTACTGTTGCTTATATGACCGTCAGCAAAAACCGTAAAGGTCGACGTGGTATCTGATTTTAAAATGTACTTTGTATTGGCTTTATGAGTAACGCTTGAATTATTGAAGTTGCTGTTGGCGCTGCTCAGTATAAGCCCGGTTGGAAGATTATTTTGAGAATTAGTTATCTCTTCTCCCTCCACATCCAACAGGTTCAGCTTATAATTTCCATTGATGGAATGTTTGTCCGTACCCCATTTTTTATCATAATGTACCCCGCCGGATATAGCCCTCGGCAATCCCTTTCCCGAGTAATTCTCTCCCGCCTGGTCGTCATCGCCGATCTTCTCTTTATCTGCAGAGCCCAGCCCCGTCCGCCCGATATTACTAACTGTTCCATAGGCTGACATGCGTCTTTTGCCTTTAAACAGATTGGCAACACCCTGTGCATTGTAACGGCTATTCGTACCGGCACCCGCTTCCGCCTTACCGAAAAGGCCATGATTTTTATCTTCTTTAATTTTCAGGTTAATCGTTTTATCCCGCACGCCGTCCTCTATACCTGTAAACGCTGCTGCATCCGATTTTTTATCAAATACCTGCACTTTATCGATCATATCAGCACGCAGGTTTCGGGTAACGAGGGTCGGATCATCACTAAAAAACTCCTCTCCGTCTACTAAAACCTTTTTTACCTTTTGCCCCTGTGCGGTAATATTACCAAACTGGTCAATTTGTAAGCCCGGCAACTCTTTTAACAGATCTTCCACAGAAGCATTAGGCTGAACTCTGAAACTATCGGCCAGATACTCTGTAGTATCGCCTTTTATTTTAATGGCCGCCGCTTTCGAGGAAACAATGACCTGCTCCAACAACTTCTCTTTGGGTATCAGGCTTACATTATCCATATTCAACAGGCCATTGACACTATTTTTCATGTCTACCCGGTGAGAATAATCTACAAAACGGGGATAAGTAAAAAACAGTACGTATTGAGCCGTGTCTGAAATGTTTTGAAAGGAAAACCTGCCCAGTTGGTCAACACGGGTATCTTTCAGGATAAAAGAATCCTTTCCATTGAGTAATACCACACTTGCATGGGTAAGATTAATGCCCGAGCTGGTGTCTCTAACCGTACCGGTAATAGTGCCGTTTTGAGCAAAAAGCGATAGGTTAGCGCTGAAAATCAGCATCAAAATCAAAAATATATACTTATGTAGCATGTAAATGATATAACAGTTTCAGATAAGCCAGTTAACATTTTATGAAGACAAAATTAAATAATGTGGGTACTCATTTCACTATCGGGTAAAATGCCCACCCCGCAGAGCCACCTGTCATTATTTTACGAAGATGATGCTCACTATAAGGTAGTGTCGTACAAGTGAACCCAAATGTTACAGCCGGAAAAAAAAATTTCAGGTTTTACCTTTGGGTAGGATAAATCGTCCCTCAAAAGAAGGAATACCGTAAATACCATTAAAAACGGTAACCGATAGCCCATAGTCAGTTAATGGTGTATCACCTTATCTTTACCCGCTATGGATCAGCAACTAATTTTAGAAGCAGTAAGAAGTTACGTGCACCGGGAATTTTCAGGTGAAGGTACGGGACATGATTTTTTTCACCTGGAAAGAGTCGTAAAGATGGCCCTGAGAATTGCCCGCCAGGAAAACGCCAACCTCTTTTTGACGGAGCTGGCGGCCTGGCTGCATGATGTAGGAGATCATAAACTGAATAATGGGGTAGACAAATCCCAAGAACAAATAACGGTCATTTTAAATGAGCTTCATGTGCCGGGGCACATCATAGTCGATATTGTAACAATTGTATCACAGGTTTCCTTCAGTAAAGGAAAAACCGCCGATACCATCGAAGCTAAAATCGTTCAGGATGCAGACCGGCTGGATGCTATCGGAGCCATTGGCCTGGCGCGGGTTTTTGCCTTTGGAGGAAGCAAACAAAGAGAGATATATAATCCCCAACAACCTGGCCTGACCAGTATCCAGCATTTTTACGATAAACTATTGAAGTTAAAAGATGTGATGCACACCAGCACTGCCCAGCAAATTGCCGCGGAGCGACATGCTTACCTGGAATCTTTTTTGGACCGGTTTTACAAGGAATGGAATGGTAAAGCCTGAGCTCGGGCCGGCCTGTTTATATACGGGTTGTTGCTGACTTTTATCAATAATAAAGATAGTATAGATGCTTACTTCAGGTTGGGGGTATTATGCAGGGGTGTTTATTCTCAGATCGTGCCGGCAAATACCGACTGATAGAAAAACCAGATCAGTAAGTTAATTGAACCAGGTCGACCAGTTGGGAGCCTTTTAAGAAAAGGATCCAGATATTATCAAACTCATTTTCGGGGATGTCTTTATATTGGCTGCTTTGACTGAATAAATTTAATATCGGGGGTATCGTATTCGAATGTCCTACCAACACCAGTGTTTTGCCTTTGTTATTACCGACCAACACTTTGATACCGTCCAGGTCCATCGGGTTATATTTTTCAACCGGCACACCGCTCTGCACACTTAATGCGTCAACTGTTTCCCTGGTTCTTTTGTAAGGGGTGCTGTATATCTTGTTGATACGCGTTTTAGACATTGTCTTCGCAAAAGCCGCGGCCCTGTTTTTTCCGTTCACGGACAAGGACGGGTCTTTTGAACCATCGTCAGCTTTTTCAGCATGCCGTATAATAAATACTTTCGTAAGCGAGTCTTTTTGAGCTGATACTTCTTTCGCGGTAAATAAAGTAAAAACAAGAACGGCGATCCACAGCCAATTTTTTTTTGCTGAAATCATGGCATTAAAGTAAAATGATATAATCTTTCCTTATCCGGATAGGCAACACGAAACCGCCTCCTCTTGTTTACTGCCTGTTACTGCAAAGATAAATTTTTTGCAGGAAAACAAAGGTGCGCTTATGGGGAGCAAAAGGGATCAATGCATTGGCGAAAAAACCTTTTCAAGCAACTGTATTATGTTACCTGCAAACCCGGCTCCTGCCCTGATGGTTTGCAGGGCCGCCCAGGATCGCGCACCGGATAGTTAAATATGGTGCGCTTTCTTTTACTGTTCATCACTACCGGCCATTAATTGACCAACAACTACAGAATTTCCGCATTTCGTAAATGCTTATTTCAGCAGTTTAATAATTTCGAAAAATTTTTTTCGGAAATAATTAAATGACATTGATGAAATTATCTGGTTTTAAGTGCCAAAGACTACTGCTTTTTGTTTTACTGGTGGTAGGTAATGCCGTATTGGCGCAATCGGGAACGATAAAGGGAAAAGTGATCACAAGCGATAATCAACCGGCACCTTATGTGACCATTACACTGGTGGGTACTAATAGAAATGTGATGAGTGATGAAGCGGGTGCCTATACCTTTATAAAAGTTCCGGTGGGTGATTATGAACTGGAGGCTTCTTTTGTTGGCTATGAAAATCTAAAGCAACCGGTACACGTTACCGCTAACCAAGCGGCGGAGGCCAACTTTCAGATGACCATCTCCAACAACGAGCTGCAGGACGTGATCGTTACGAATTCCAAAAACAGGTTCGTATACAAATCGAGTGAATACGTTGCCCGTATGCCGTTACGTAACCTGGAAAACCCACAGGTTTATAATGTAGTGGGACGCGCTTTGATAGTGGAACAGCTGGTGACAGAGCGCACCGATCTGTATCGGAATATACCGGGTTCGGTACCTAATTTTTCCGCAGGCGGATCGATGGGTTTAAGCATGAGAGGATTTTCTACCACCATTGGTATGAGAAATGGTATGGCTACCAGTGCTATTGTGCCGCTCAATCCGGCGATCCTGGAGCGCATTGAATCTATTAAAGGCCCTTCAGGTACCTTGTTTGGCAGCAACCGCAACGTAACTTTTGGTGGTGTTTATAACTATGTAACCAAGCGTCCGTATGAAACATTTGGCGGAGAGGTGAGCGTAGCTGGCGGCAGTTTTGAATTTGGCCGGGTAACGGCAGACATTAATGCTCCCATCAATAAAGATAAAACCGCTTTATTCCGCCTCAATGCCGCAGCGCAATCAGAAGGAAGCTTCCAGGACCAGGGGTTTAATAAAAACTATACCATTGCCCCAACTTTTTCTTACCAGGTTAACGATCGCCTGAAGCTGATCCTGGATATGGAGATGACACGCGGTAATTATACGGTCGTTTCATTTGGACTAGGTAAGCTGGCTGATATTACAGCCCGGAACTTTAAAGACCTGCCGCTGGACTATAAAAAATCCTATATCAACAACAGTGTTGATGTAAACAACGGCATTAACAATATACAGGCCCAGGTAGAATATAAAATATCCGACAAGTGGAAATCGCAGACGAACTACCTGTATTCGGTGGGACATTACAAAAGTCTCTACTGGACCGCTTTAAATATGACCTCCGACTCCACCTTTATCCGGGTTATCAGGAACCAAACACCTGAAACTTTTGGAAACATCGAAATACAACAGAACTTTATTGGCGATTTCAAGATAGGTTCTGTCCGTAACCGCCTGGTAGCCGGCATCGATTATAATTATAACTATAATGAGCTGCACCGGTCCATCGTTAATTTCGACACGATGAATATTAACAGGCCTATACGTGGTATCAGCCGTCCTGCGATTGATTCTATTGCTGCGAGGCAGGGTTTCGCTACCAGTTCCACTGTGGCTAAAAACGCCAGTATTTATGTTTCAGATGTAGTTAATATTACAGACCGGCTATTGGCAATGTTGAGCTTAAGGGTAGACCGGTATACGACCAGGGGCACATTGAATGTTTTAACCGGTTTATATACCGGTGCCTATGAGCAAACCTCTTTGTCGCCCAAGTTGGGCCTGGTGTACCAGATAATAGCCCATAAACTCTCCCTGTTCGGAAACTACATGAATGGTTTTGTAAACCTGGCGCCTGTTACGCAACCCGACAACTCTATCCTGGTGCTGAAACCTCAATATGGAAATCAACTGGAAGGAGGTATAAAATTTGATTTATTTAATACCAAACTCTCGGGGAGCGTCAGCCTTTATGACATCAGTGTAACCAATTCTACCCGCATTGAGCCGATTAATGGCAGGAATTTTACCTTCCAGGATGGAACCCAAAGAAGCCGAGGAGTGGAAGCCGAAATTATTGCTAATCCCATCCCGGGTATGAACATTGTGGCCGGCTATGGCTTTAACGAAAACCGTTACCGTAACGCGGCTCCTGCGCTGCAGGGAAAAAATGTGGTTTTCAGTCCTAAAAATATCGGGAACCTTTGGGCGAGTTATACTATACTGGAAACTGCCGCTAAAGGCCTGGGGTTTGGCGCCGGTGTTAATTATGTGGGAGACTCCTGGTACGATGCCGCGAACAGCTTTAAGATGCCGGGCTACACTTTGTTGAGTGGATCGGTATTTTATGATGCGCGGCGATATCGTTTTGCATTAAAAGGTAATAATCTCTCCAATGAACGTTACTGGAACAACAACGGAACGCCACAAAAACCATCAAATTTTATAGCCAGTGTCTCGTTCAAACTCTAAAGGCAGGTTTAAGAAAATCATTAGATGGTTTCATCTCTGGCTCGGGTTAATATCCGGGCTGGTGTTTTTTATTATGGGGTTAACAGGCGCTATTTACTCCTATCAACCAGAACTCTCGCAGCTAACGCAGCCTTATCTCAAGGTGCAAGCAGAAGCCCGCGCATATCTGCCCATTTCCCGGTTAAAGGAAATTGCCTCCCAACAATTGCCGGGGAAAAAACCAACCAGGATCATTTATTATGCCAGAGACCGCGCGGTAACCGTACACTTTATTAAAAGAGGCAGCGATCCCTATTATTGGGCAGTATACCTCAATCCGTACAGCGGCGAAGTTTTAAAAACGAACAATACAGAAAATGAATTTTTCCGTTTTATCTTACGTGGACACATGTATTTGTGGCTTCCGCAAAAGGTTGGAAAGGTAGTGGTGGCGGCATCTATGATCGTATTTACCATCATTGTCGTGTCGGGCCTTATTTTATGGTGGCCGCGCAACAAAAATGCCCGCAAAACTAGCTACACGATCCGGTTGGGCACCTCTCCCAAACGCTTTAACTATGACCTGCACAGGGTGCTGGGCTTTTACGCAAGTTGGGTGCTGCTGTTTATTATTGTAACCGGATTGGCCTGGAGCTTCGAAACTGTGATGAAGGCCGAATACTGGATCTTTAGCGGTGGCAAGGAAAGACCCATACCCCCAAAATTTATTTCGTCCTTAAAGGGCAACAGTGCTGTACTGCCGGCGATCGACAAGATACTTTATACCGCTACGCAGCGTTACCCGGGCATCGAACATTACCAGGTACGCCTGCCGGATTCAGACAGCGCTTCCGTTAACGTAATCATGTACCTCGAAGAAGGTAAATATGCACCGGCAGATAATTTGTATTTCAACCAATATACTGCAGAGCAATTTACCGCTCAAAACTGGGGATTGTATCGTGAGGCTAACGGCGGCGAAAAGGCCAACCGGATGACTTACGACATCCACACCGGCGGTATTGCGGGACTGACCGGCCGTACCCTGGTGTTTTTTACCGGACTAATAGCCGCATCCCTTCCCGTGACCGGATTTTATATCTGGTGGGGTAAACGGAAAAAGAACAGGAAAAGCCAGAAAAAACTGAAGACTCCGCAAAAAGCGCTGATAAGGAAAAGCGAAGTCGTGCGTGAACTGGCCTGAACCGTTATCCAACCCCAAAAAGCCAGATATGCTAAAATATGTTCCGGACCGTTTCACGCAGCCAATAAAGCTGTGATCCCCTTTACCCTGATGTCTGTGCTACGGTTACAAGCCTGCCTTTTTATACAGGCAATTGCTCGGAATTAAACGCAGGTAGACTTAAATGAAAAATCGGACCGGCCCCGATGAACGCTAAAAGAGTTAAAGGTTAAAAAGGAGTTAAACCAATGTTACCCAATAACATTTTATGGGGGGCTACGTTATTTATATGATTACAAACAATAAAAATACTTCATAAAAATTTTTCTCATAAGCAGTTAGTTTTGGTTTAAAGCCTCCCGTTTCAACGCGAGGCTTTTTTAATGCGTTAACGCAAAAGCTAAGTACAACAGCCGATATTATAGCATTGCCGGTTTATAGCAACTACTGATCGCAGTGTTTTGGCATTCGCAAAACTACCGTTCACCGGTAATATTAATGCTATTCATCCTTTTGCTATTGTTCCGGCACTCTTGCCTACTGTATGTTTGTAAAACAATTGATCATAACTACAAACAACTACAATGAAAAATTTTATTCTTTCCGTTGCTACAGTTCTAACTGTAAACTTTAGCGTGATGGCTGCTACGGCTAAACCGGTTGTAAATGAAAAAGTGCAACAAACTTTTGTTGCTACTTTCAAAAACGTAAATAATGTGTCATGGAGCAATGCCGGCAGCAACTATGAAGCTTTTTTTGAAGATAACGGTATTCAAACCCGCGTAATTATTGATGTGAAGGGGAAGCTATTACAAACAATCCGTTACTATAAAGAGGAGCAGCTTCCTGCCGCCGTTCTCAATGGCGTAAACATCGACTTCAGGGGTAATCAAATACACGGGGTAACAGAAGTGAGCAACAAAAAAGGCACTTATTACCGTATTGTTTTAAAAGACAACAAAAGATACACACATATTAATGCCAACCAGGCTGGCAACACGGAGCTGGTTTCTACATATACCAGAGGCGACAAATAAGCAACCGTCACGGTTTTTATATATACCAAGAGGAGATCCAGGTCTCCTTTTTTGCATTGTTACATCTGCAATTATATTATCACAAAGATCACTTTACTTCGAAATAATAGGTGCCTGATGCAATCTCCACGGTAAAGCCGCTTTGCGGGTTGCCCTGGCATGATACAAGCATAGATGATTGGACAGGCCGTCCACTTTCATAAACGGTTCCCCCCCGGTTTGCAGGAAATTTTAGTTTTGCAGTACAGTTCGGCGGAATCGTAACATTCCAGGAAAAAGAGCCAGACCTGTTCTTCCAGGCCGAACTAATCACACCATATACAGAACGGTAATTCCCCGTTGCCCATGCCAGCTGCCCCGTAAGGCGGGGTGTTAAAATAACCTTTCTGAAACCTGGTTTTGAGGGATCAGGAGTAATCCCCAGCACGCCCTCGAAAAACCATGCATCGTAGCCTGCTTGCATAGGATGATTATGAGATTGCCTGG
>JBQGCI010000112.1:0-6543 GCA_052038405.1 Acinetobacter pittii | reverse complement strand
GCTCCCTGCCTTGCCTCGAGAGAGGCCGTAGCTATTTTAATCCGCTCAGAGGCTATCTTATTATCCAGGTTGTTGGCGAGTACCTGGTTGATCAAAGCGATAAGATTGGCATCCTGGAAAAAGTCTTTAAAATGGAGCCGGGCAACATTGTTTGAGTCAACCGGCATTTTTTCCTCATATGCTCCAGGTAAGGGTGGTATTTCTTTTACAGCAGTAAGCCTGGGGGCGCCGCAGGAAGCTGTCAATAAGGAAAGGCCAACCGGTATGATCATTCTATTTCTTTTCATTGTCTGCATTTTGAGATGGAGGTATAGATATTACAGCTACATTTTTCTTTTTCCGTTCTGACAGCCGGGCAAACAGCACATATAATCCGGGTATGATCAGCAAACCGAATAGGGTGCCTATCAGCATACCACCAGCGGCTGCAATGCCGATCGACCGGTTACCGTTAGCTCCCGCACCTGAAGCAATACAAAGCGGTATCAAACCGGCAATGAAAGCGAAAGAAGTCATCAGAATGGGCCTTAGTCTTTGGGTGGCGCCCTCTATGGCAGCTTCCAGAACAGGCTTACCTTCTTTGCGTCGTTGTATCGCAAACTCAACAATAAGAATGGCATTTTTACCCAGCAAACCGATGAGCATGACCAGCGCAACCTGTGCATAAATATTATTATCAAGCCCTGCCATTTTTAAAAAGATAAAAGAGCCGAATATGCCAGCTGGTAAACTGAGAATTACCGGTAGCGGAAGCAGGAAGCTTTCATACTGTGCAGCTAATAGTAAGTACACAAACAAAAGACACAGAGCAAAAATGTACACCGCCTGGTTGCCCGAAAGTATTTCCTCCCGGGTCATACCGCTCCAGTCAAAATCATAACCCCGGGGAAGCTTTTCGGCAGCTACTTTTTCGACAGCCTTAATAGCATCGCTGCTGCTGTATCCCGGCGCCGGTTCTCCATTGATCATAGCAGAGGTAAACATATTGTAACGGGTAAGCTGCTCCGGACCATACAGCCTTTCGAGCCTGATAAAAGAGGAGAAAGGTACCATCTCTCCGTTGGCGTTCTTTACATATTGATTCAATACATCCTGCGGCTCAGCCCTGAACTGCGGACCTGCCTGTACCATGACTTTATACATCTGGTTAAAGCGAATGAAGTTGGTGGCATAGTAGCTACCCAACAACGTTTGCAGGGTACCCATGGCATTGTCTACAGTAACATTCTTTTTAGCCGCCATGTCATAGTCCACATGTATCAGGTATTGCGGGAAGGAAGCATCAAAACTCGTGAAAGTATTGGTTACTTCTTCCGTATTATTGATGGCCTGAACAAACTCTTTGGTGATATCTGAGGTTTCACCAATATCTCCGGCTCCCTTATTGAGCAGGCGTAATTCAAATCCACTGGTGTTACCAAAACCGGGTACGGTTGGCGGGGCAAACACTTCCACCCTGGCATCCGTTAATTTAGAAACCCGTTGCTCAATTTCCTTAATCACTTCAGCAGCGCTTCGTTCCCTGTCGTTCCATGACTTTAAATTGATCATGCCCATACCATAAGAAGCTCCGGCTATTTCATTGGTAAGGCTATAGCCTGCCAGCGTGGTAACGCTTTCTATTTCATCAATGCTTTTGGTAACGTTGTTTAATTCGTCAAGGATTTTTTCAGTACGCTCAACAGTGGCTCCCTGCGGTGTGGTTACGTTTACGTATACCATTCCCTGATCTTCCGTGGGGATGAAACCTCCTGGTAATACGGCTCCGGCACCCCAGGTTAATATAAAGAAAGCTACCAGCATGCCTAATGTGATGACGTTCTTACCGGCAATACGCTTTAAAACGGACTGGTATTTTGAAGTGGTTTTGTCAAACCCTCGGTTGAAGGAGTTAAAGAAACGGCCAAGCCAGCTTTTCTTATTTGGAGTAGTATGCTTTAACATGATAGCGCATAGTGCCGGAGTGAGTGTTAAGGCGTTGATACCAGAAATAACGATGGAAAAGGCAAGGGTTAATGAGAACTGCCGGTAGAATACACCAACCGGCCCGCTTAAAAATGCTACAGGTACAAATACAGCAGACATGACAAGGGTGATGGCGATGATAGCACCGGTGATCTCTTTCATGGCTGCAATAGTAGCTTCCATCGGAGGCAGGTGCTCTTCTACCATTTTTACGTGCACCGCCTCTACAACCACGATAGCATTATCCACTACAATACCTATTGCCAGAACCAGCGCGAACAATGTCAAGAGGTTGATAGAAAAGCCTAACATGGACATACAGGCCAGCGTGCCTACCAGAGCCACCGGAACTGCTAATACAGGGATAAGGGTAGAACGCCAGTCCTGAAGAAAAATGAATACTACTACTCCCACCAAAAGAAAAGCTTCTACTAAAGTTTTCAGAACGGCACTTATGGAAGCGTCTAAAAAACGGGAAACATCATACGCATAACTATACTCCATGCCCGGCGGAAAGGAGGAACCTTTCAATTCTTCCATCTTGGCTTTGATATTATCAATTACCTCACTGGCATTGGAGCCGGGGCGTTGTTTGATCATGATAGAAGCCGCCGGCTTTCCATCACTTTTAGATACCATGCTATAGCTCATGGCGCCAAACTCCACATCGGCCACATCTTGCAGCTTTAATATAGAACCATCGCTATTAGACCTGATCGCAATCTGCTCATATTGCTTCGGCTCCGAAAATTTACCTGTATAGCGAAGTACATATTGCAGGTCACTCTTTATTTTACCAGAGCTCTCCCCGGTTTTACCTGGAGCCGCAGATACGTTCTGCTGGCGCAATGCCGTGATGACCTCATCAGTTGAAACATTGTAGGCGCGCAGCTTTTCCGGGTTCAGCCATACCCGCATGGCATAATCCTTGGCGCCCATAATCTCTGCGCGTCCCACGCCGTCGATACGTTTTAATTCTTTAAGTATATTAATGTCGGTAAAATTGAAGATAAAGTCTTCATCCGCATTTGCATCAGTACTCGTGATGTTGAGGTACATCAGCATGCTGTTTACTTCTTTCTCTGTAGTAACTCCCGCCTTGATCACCTCTTCAGGAAGCTCATCTAACACCGTAGTTACCCGGTTTTGAACGTTCACTGCTGCTACATCGGGGTCGGTACCTACCTGAAAATAAACGGTGATCATGGTTACGCCATCATTACCGGTTACGGTAGACATATAGGTCATGCCCGGAACCCCGTTAATAGCACGTTCAAGTGGCAGGGCCACCGCATCTACAGATACTTCGGCATTGGCGCCGGTATAGCGGGCCGTTACGGCCACAGAGGGAGGTACGATATCAGGAAACTGGGTGATAGGCAGTTGAAAAAGTGCCAGTACTCCAATTAATGTAATGATTATTGAGATAACCAGTGATAATACAGGTCGTCGTATAAATGTTTCAACCATGTTATAGCTTTCAGGTAAATAAAAAGATGGTGCCGGGCCCCATTAGTGTTAATGGAGCCTGTGGCAAATACTGTGTAAATAGCAATGTTAAGCTGAGCGGGGCGTGATTTTGTCTCCCTCTTTTACGGTTTGTATACCTTCGTACAGGATCTTGTCTTTCGGTTGCAGCCCGTCTGTAACAACGTAGTAATCGGCCAGTCTTTGGGAGATCTGTATACTTTTCATACGTACGATATTGTCCTTATCTACCACAAAAACGTAGTTTTTATCCTGTATCTCAAAAACGGTTTTCTGGGGCAATAAAATAACATCCTGCAAGGGTCGTGTGATCAACAGTTTACCTGATGCCCCATGTCTCAGCCGGCCGGCCGGATTAGTGAATTTTGCCTTGTAAGCTATATTGCCCGTGTTTTCATCAATCTCGCTTTCGGCCGACTGCAGTTCACCCTGCTGCGGATATTGCGAACCGTCGGGTAATACCAGGTTGATCGCTACAATATCTTTATTATCGTTAACTCCGTTCTGTATCTGGAAAAATTCATTCTCCGATATATTGAAGTAGGCATAAACCGTATTGATATCCGAAAGAGTAGTTAAAAATGAGCTCGTGGTAATCAGGCTTCCCTCTTTTAATGGAATACGGTCAACAATACCATCGAAGGGGGCTGTAACACTGGTGTATTGTATGCGCTGATTTACGGCATTCTTGTCGGCCAGCGCCACATCGGCTTTAGCCAGCAGTGCTTTGTATTTTGCAGTAACCAGGTCTAATTCTGTTTTGGCAATAATGCCCTTCTCTACCAGTGTTTGCACCCGTTCCACTTCTACCTCTGCCACCCGGGCGTCCGCTATAGCGCTTTTATAGGCCGCCGCAGTTTTATTGAGCTCTATTCTCAGGTCGCTGTCATTGATTTTAAATAATAACTGTCCTTTTTTTACATGCTGTCCTTCTTTGATATAAATCTTATTAAGTATACCGTCGATGCGCGAGTGAATTTCAACATTCTTACCCGCCTGTATATCGGCAACATATGGAATGCTGAGTGTGGTGTCGCGCTTGGCGATAGTGATTACGGGGTAAGCCTTGTCCTGTTGTTTATTGGCTTTTTCGTGCGACATGCTTTTGCATGCGGCAAGCAATAATATAACTGCACTATAAAAGAAAAACTTTTTTTGCTGATTCATGATTAAATTTTAAGAATAGAAGATCCTGCCGGAGTATCAACTCCGGGAAAACAACAGGCAAAAGAGGCCCTGCCTGTTAAGAGGTTTCAATGCTTCTGCATTGCGCTACTCAAAACGGGGGAGAATCAGTAAATATAATAGAGGTGCAGATGGCCGAAACCTGCCAGCTGCCTGGGCTCGTTCGATACGGTGCCAAAAAGTGAAGGTAGGTATATGTCAGGTTCAGCATCAAAAAAATCGTAATAGAAAGCAACGCTTCTTTTAGCCGCGGCTTCTTTTAAATTCAGATTACGATACTTTAAAATGATGAGATCATCGATAGCAACGTCCTGGTGATCGCCTTTATTGTTGGATTGATGTTTATTGTCACCACACTTCAGCGGCCCCTTGTACGTAACCATATCGATGGTTTCGAAAGAGCTGCCAAAAAGAAGTAAAAGAAATAACAGTATGTGTGTTATACGATTCATGAAGTCTTTTACGACAACGGCTATTGGCTGATGCTTAAATTCTGAATTTGCGCAAATCTAAAAGATAAGGTTCGAAAATTCAAGGGAAAAGTTGAATTTTTTAAAGCATGGTATAATGCCCGCTGGCGACAAGAAACAAACAAAATCTTTGTTAAAAGGTTCGCAACTGCCAGATATATGTATAAAAAAAGCCTGAAGGTTATTCAGGCTTATATAAAAAATAACTGATTTAAAATTTTTGCCACCAGAGCTTCGTGCCTTTGGTATCACCACCGATGGCTTGTGCAGCGGCTTCTCTATTTGCCCTGTTTGTATTGTTCTCGGCTGTGGGGTAGGTGATACGGTTGGGTACCATTGTGACTGTAGGATCTAAAGAGCCCTCTACAGGAGCAATGAAAAGAGGTGTGCCGTCCGGTTTATTAAAGTTAAGCCGCACACGTTCAAACCATGACTGCATGCCTTGCATATAAAAGGCCAGCCATTTTTGAGTACCGATACTATGCTTCCAGTTGGCAGTGTTATATGGAACTCTTGCCAGGTACGCCGTAGTGCTATCAGTGTTTACGCCCCAGAAATTCATACTTTCCCTGATGCCGCTGGTGTAAAAGGCTGCTGCGCTGCCGGTAGTTATATTCCTTGCGGCAGCTTCTGCCTTTAAGAAAAGGGCTTCTGATGCTGTGAAAATAATTCCAGGAAAGTTAGGACTGAACACCCGTGTTGAAGGCTTTGAAAAATTATTGGCATCTGAGGCGTTGTTATCACCTGAGGCGTAAGGCGCGCCTTTATATACACTATCCACTGTTCTTGCATACATGGGCAACCGTGGATCGCGGGTTTCCAACATGTAATCTATAAGGGTAGATGTGACAACAAACTGTACAGGATCTCCAAGTATATTATTGTATGGAAAAGCTTCAGTAGTATTATTGGTATAAGGGAACATGGCATTATCTGCATTGCTCTCAATAACACCTCCCGCAATAGACTTTTCGATGTAAGGCTTCGCAGTGGCTTCATCTGCATTGCTCATCCGCATGGCCATGCGCAACATCAGTGAGTTGGCAAATTTCTTCCATTTGGCCACATCCCCATTGTATAATACGTCGCCTGTTGCAAAGGAAGTATTTGATGGGTTGAGCTGGGCCTGGTAGCCGTCTAGTTTTGTAAGCAGGTCTTTATAAATGGTTGCAGCATCATCATACACGGGTAAGGGCTGCTCGCCTACAGCTTCCGTGTAGGGGATATTTCCAAACGCATCGGTAAGCATATGAAAAACCCAAACCCTCAAAATGCCTGCAATAGCATTTTGATTGGCCGCTACCCCCTGGTTAGTTGCGCTTTCATTGATCAGTTCAATTTCTTTTAAGGCTGGCAGCACTACTGCATACATAGACCAGAGGTTGGCGGAACCTCCGTCAGAAGAGCTATACCGGCTGTCTTGTTTCGAGTCGGT
>JBQGCI010000111.1:0-14663 GCA_052038405.1 Acinetobacter pittii | reverse complement strand
CGATTAAGCTCAATGTAGAACCTGGCCATCCCTTCATGCACCGTATCAGGAGTGCGCAGCCACAGGCTATTGGCGCGCTGTTCCAGAATATTGCGGAAGAAGTAAATGAGCTCACCAGGTACAATCCAGAGATCGTTAATCACCCTGGTTTGATGAAGGGGCATGTGAAGTTCTTAGGCGAGTTGCTTTTGGGGCATTTAAGGTATGGCACCCAGGGTAAAAATAATGCAGAGTTTTGCCACCCCTTCCTCAAAAGGCATACGATAACTACCCGTAACCTTGCGTTAGCGGGTAATTTTAATTTGGTAAATACCGAAGAGCTGTTCAATAAGCTAGGCATTGAGCCTGGTCCTTTTCAGAAGCAGAGCGACCTGGCGGCTATGATGGAGATGGTACATAAATACCTTGTGGATGCCGATGAAGCTTCTCCTGCCAAACCTGATATCAAGAATGTGCTGAAAGAAGTCATTCCTCAGTTTGACGGCGGATTTACCGTAGGCGGTGTTACCGGCGATGGTGTTGGATTTGTTTTCAGGGATCCCCATGGCATCAGGCCTTGTTATTACTATGTTGATGAAGATGTGATCGTAGCTGCGTCGGAGAGAGCCGCTATACGCACCACTTTTAACGTGGGTGAAAATGAAGTGAAAGAACTGATGCCCGGTAATGCTTTGATCGTTCATGAAGATGGCAGCTACGAAATTGAAAGCGTAGTAGCGCCCAAAGAACGTAAAGCCTGCAGCTTTGAGCGCATTTATTTTTCCCGCGGCAGTGATGAAAAAATCTATAAAGAACGTAAAGCGCTGGGCTTTAACCTGAGTGAGCAGGTGTTGAACGCCATTGATTTTGATTTAAAGAATACCATATTCTCCTATATTCCGAATACAGCCGAAGTAGCCTTCCTGGGATTACAGAAAGGCATGCAGATGTACCTCAATAAAATTAAAATTGAGCGTATTTTAAGCTGGGGTAAGGACTATGATGAAGAGAAGCTGGAAGAGATGATCAACCGGCGCATCCGGGTGGGCAAAATTGCCATTAAGGATGTAAAAATGCGTACATTCATTACAGAAGACGCCAGCCGCAACGAAATGGTGCAGCACGTGTACGATATCACCTACGGAACGGTTCGACCTGGTATTGATACGATCGTTATCATCGACGACTCCATTGTAAGGGGTACTACATTAAAACAGAGCATCATTAAAATGCTGGCCCGTTTACAACCTAAAAAAATTCTCATTTTATCGTCAGCGCCACAGATCCGTTACCCCGATTGCTACGGAATAGACATGAGTAAAATGGGTGATTTTATAGCCTTTAATGCTGCGGTAGAAATATTAAAAGACCGCGGGCAGGAACAGTTGCTTCATGATCTCTGGCAGCAATGCAAAGATCTGAAAGCTCAGAACCTGTTACATACCGAGAACCTGGTTCAAAAGATCTATAAAAGCAGCACCAGTACAGAAATTTCGAATAAGATAGCGGAAATGATCACTCCGAAGGATCTGGGTCTGCCGGTTCAGGTAATATTCCAAAGTATCGAAGACTTGCATAAAGCCTGCCCCAATAACCTGGGCGACTGGTATTTTACCGGTAATTATCCCACTCCGGGCGGTAACCGTGTGGTGAACCAGGCGTTTATGAATTATATGGAAGGAAAGAACGAAAGAGGGTACTGAACGGTACCATACGCACAAAATTATAAAACTAAAAAAGCCCATATCTGCAGGTATGGGCTTTTTTATCAACCCTATTTTTAACGATCCTTAGTTAGCTTTGTCAGAATAATGAAACCTCTGATAATTATTGCCGTTGAACGCGAAAAAGCACAGATATTGGCGTTGGTAAAAGAACCTTCATAGCAATCGGGCTACTTCAGGTGGGAAAATAAATTGGTATGCGCCATAAACACAGGCTCAACGGGAAAATAAAAACGCATTTTCTGATCGTTCTTCTGCTGTACTATAGTTCGCTATTTTCACAAATATCGGTTTCGCCCTCAAAAACATACCTCACCAAAAGTGGCCAGCCATTTTTCTGGCTGGCAGACACGGGCTGGGAGCTCTTTCATCGCCTGAGCCGCGATGAAGCCATACATTATCTTGATGTACGGCAGCAACAGGGGTTTAATGTGGTTATGGCGGTTGCTCTTGCTGAGCTCGATGGAATTCGAACTTCCAACTATTATGGCGACGTTCCCTTTTCCGAAATCGAAACATTAACATGGGCAGAAACCAGGGGAAATGATCCAAAAGATAGCCTAGCTTATGATTACTGGGACCATGTAGACTTTGTGATCCGCGAGGCAGCCAAAAAGAGGTATTTTTATTGCATTATTACCTACCTGGGGCGATAAAGTGGTGTCCGGCGCAACAGGACCTGTCATTTTCACCGATTCCATAGCGTCCTATAATTATGCCCGGAAATTAGCGGGCCGGTACAAACAACAGAAGAATATAATCTGGATATTAGGCGGGGACCGGGCTGCGATTGATAAGCGGGATGAAGGCCAGGCAAAGGACTACCGGCCTATCTGGAGGTCCATGGCAAAAGCCATACAGGCTGTTTACGGGAAGAAAGTATTTATAGCGTATCATCCCAACTGGTTTACAGGTGAATATTTCGGAGCAGAAGACGACTGGCTAAGTATGAACGCGATGCAAAGCGGGCACGGTTCAAGGGAAGTAACACCTTGGGAGTTGCTCAGATCAGCCCTGAAAATGGAACCCCGGCGCCCGTTTATGGATATGGAGCCCTGTTATGAAGATCATCCTGTATCGCCCTGGGACGGAAAGTGGACAAAAGCTGGCAGAGGCTATTTTAATGACTATGATGTACGGGCCAGAATATACCGCGGCATTTTCGCAGGAGGTTGCGGTGCAGTATACGGACATCACCAGGTATGGCAGTTTGTAGATACAAGCAGGTATCAACCGGTTTTTACGGGCGACACGCTGCTCGGCTGGAAACAAGCCATTCTTACCAAAGGTGCATTTCAAATGAAGCACCTTAAAAAACTGATGTCGTTGCACAAAGATTTGGAGCGGGAGGAAGATAGTTTGCTTATTGCCTCTGACCGGGGTAGCGACTATAGAGATATAATAATTGCAACGCGCAGTAAAAACAGGTCTTATGCAATGATTTATCTGCCACGGCCTGAAGGTATATCAATCAACCTCGATCGTCTGAATAAAGGAAAAAAGAAGATAAGCTGGCTTAACCCGGTAACCGGGAACGTATCTGTCTTGCCGCAGCGCTATACGATCGGGATAGTAACTTTCCAACCACCCGACTACATACAAAGAGACTGGGTGTTACTAATAGAAGCAGGCAGATGATCGGTTTAAGCTCCACAGCAGCACCCTTATACGGGGCGCTAAATTTTTTTAAAGAACCCAAATGAAAATAAATACATTTGATGCCAAAAAACCTGGCTATAGTAAATTAATTATATGAAGACATTGATCATTATCAGGCACGCAAAAGCAGAGCAGGGTTATGGCGCAGATAGCAAACGGAAGTTAGAAGAAAGGGGCCACCGCGATGCGGCAGTTATGGCTCAACGTCTACTGGACAAAGGCTATAAGATTGATAAGATATTTTGCAGTCCTTCTGAGCGGACCAAAGAAACAGCCGTTTATTTTGCGCAGGTGCACCAGGTAGAAAGTGAAGATATCAAATACTTCGAAAACCTTTACCTGGGCGATACCCTACAAATTACCGAGGCGATCAACTGGCTGCAGGAGAACGTAAGTACCCTGGCCATTATTGGTCATAATCCCGGCGTTACCAATTTTACAAACGACGTAACCGGATCAGAAATAGAATCATTGCCTACCTCGGGAATTGCGATTATTAACGCGGATTGCGACGACTGGCAGGATTTTAACGAGGCAACGAAAACATTGGTTGAGGTAGATGGTCCGAAAGGCATTTAATTGTGTACAATAAATGTACGTCCATTACTCGTCATCTGTCAACTTACACCTATCATCTGAATTCTCATGGGACAAAAAAAACTGATCCGCTTCGCGGAACTACTTACTTTCTCCAACGTGCTGCAGTATCCCGAAAATATGGCCGGCACCTGGCATCAGCATTTCAACAATAGCAATCCCCTGGTTTTAGAGCTGGCTTGTGGAAAAGGTGAGTATGCTTTGGGACTGGCACAAATCCATCCTGGTAAAAATGCCATAGGCGTTGATATAAAAGGCAACCGCCTTTGGGTAGGTGCGAAAAAAGCCATCCAGAATAATATATCCAATGTGGCCTTTTTACGCGCACAGATTGAACAGCTGACACAATATTTTGCAAAAGATGAGGTGGATGAGATATGGATTACCTTTCCTGATCCGCAGTTAAGGTTTTCAAAAGCAAAAAAGAGGTTAACCCATCCGCGCTTTTTAAGAACCTATCAGCAGGTATTGAAGCCCGGGGGCAAAATACATCTTAAAACAGACAGCCCCGACCTGTACCGCTTTACCAGGGAAGTACTGCAAATGTATAATTGTACCGTTATAGCCGACACAGATGATCTTTATGCACTGGACGACCGGTCGGAAGAATTGAAATTAAAAACCCACTACGAGGCGTTGGACATTGCGCAAAGCAGCCGCATTCATTATCTGTGTTTTACGTTACCACAACCACTGGCGGGTCCTGAGCAGGACGAGCTGTTAAAAGAAGCCATCAGGTATGAGCTGGATAGAGGGTGAAGACTATTACCAGAATGCGGAAGGCCTGGTAACGCTGACTGCAAAGTATTTGCGCGAACGAGGTTTTTGCTGTGGCAAGGGTTGTTTGCATTGCCCGTATGACTATATAAGGGTTCCGGAGCCACTACGCACCGAATTGCTCCATGAAAGAGCAGGAAAGCCCGGTAATACGGCTTCCTCATAGATCTGCAATTATTTACAGCTATAACCATGTAGCCCGGGGTGTATAGCATTTTTTTTTGCCACATGACATCTATCGTCCGGCCGGACGGGTGTTCTCTCCGCGGTAAAAAAATAAAAATTGCGCAAAAATGTTATGCACGCATGTCGCTGTTGTTCAGGCACAGATTTTTTATCAGTATTTTTAAACAGGCTATTAGCTTGCAAAAATTAGTGGTTATGCCAGCTAAAAAGAAAATAACAACAAACAGTATTTCGTTAAAAAGCATCGTTCCTTCGGGTCAGCGTAACCTTCATTTTACTGAACAGGTTTATGAGATAGCCCGGCAAATACCCAGGGGGCGCGTTACTTCTTATGGGGCTATCGCCAAATGCATAGGTACAGGAAAGTCTGCAAGGCTGGTGGGTTGGGCTATGAGTGTTTGTAGTAAAGTAAAACCTCGGGTTCCGGCACATAGAGTGGTCAATAGTGCCGGTGTATTAAGCGGCAAGCTGGCATTTAAAACGCCTGCTTATATGCAAGAGCTTTTGGAAAAAGAAGGGATTTTCATAAAGAATGACAGAGTCGTCGACTTTAAAAAGCATTTTTGGGACCCGTTAAATGAGCTGTTTCTTTAGACGGTTTGAGCTGCTATAGCGCTGTTAAGTATTTCAAGGGCAGCGATACTTTCTGATGCACTCAGCGATGCAAATCCCAGCCTGATGGCTGTTAGTTCCCGGGTTTGATACAAGGATGTAGCCGGAAGATGCAAACCGGCGGCCGCACAGGTTTTAGCAACCGCCGAAAGGTTGAGCCGGGTTCGAAACGGCAGCCAAACCCCCAGCCCTCCCGGGGGTAACCGGTAGTGTACTTTTGAAAGAAGCATTTTATTGATCTGGTTACAAAAATGATCACGCCGGTTGCGATAGGTGTGGTGTGCTTTTTTCAGGTGCCTGAGTATTTCGCCTTCTGCAATCATTTCGCCTAATACCTGCTCCATCACCGGGTCACCGCCTGAATCTATGATCGCTTTTAATTTGTTGATCTCTTTAACCAGGTTTTCCGGGGCCACTATAAAACCTGTTCTGAAGCCTGGTGCCATTGTTTTACAGAAAGAGCCCAGGTACACTACCATGCCCTTATGATCTATGCTGGCCAGGGGAAGTTCTGCGTTCCTGTTAAAGCTGAAATCGTAATCATAATCATCCTCCAGGATGATAAAGCCGAAACGATAAGACAGCTCTAATAATTGCAGGCGTTTTTCTGTGCTTAAGGTAACGGTGGTAGGGTAGTGATAGTGCGGCGTAATGTACACCATTTTTATGGGCTGCCGCTTACAAAGTCTTTTGATTGCGTCCACATCAATGCCTGTATCGTTTACCGGAACTGTTTTTAACAGGGCGCCGGCCTGCTGAAATACCATATTGGCCTTATGATAGCTGGGGTTGCCTACGATCACCCCATCGTTTACAGATAATAAGGTTTGCGCTGCCAGGTACAGGCTCATATCCGTACCCCGGGAGCTAATGATATTTCTGGGGGCGGCCCTTAAGCCGCGTGTTGAATTCAAAAAATTCGTGAGCTGGTTCTTAAAGAAGATGTTCTCACCACCGGGTTGATAACGCCATAACCTGCGGTTGAATTTTCTCCCGAGAGCCGTAGCGTATGTAGCCGCCAGTTGTTCCGTATAGGCCAGCCTGATATCGGGTTGCCCGTCATCAAAAGATAGTTTAGATGAAACAGGATTAACAACATGATCAAGGAGGGTACTGGTGGCGATGGTGTATCCGGTAACCGACGGATAGGACACCAGTTGCCCTGAAACAGTTTCGGTTGGGCTGTTCTTGATAAAACACCCCCTGTTGGGTAGTATCGTAATCCAACCCTGCATTTCCAGCTCGTTAAATGCGGCTACCATTGTTTTCCGATGCACGCCCAACAACTTACTTAAGGTTCTGGTGCCAGGCAATTTATGGCGGGCAGGTAAATGTCCGCTCCTTATCAGGCGCACCAGGCTTTGCGCTATTTGCAGGTATACGGGGGTATCCTCGTGCGGGTTGATGCAGATTGTTTGCTGGTAAGGAAAAATAACCGGACTACTCATTTTATTAAAACCGGACTACCGCCTGGTATTGGCAAGGTAATAGATTTGCGTTGATTTATTACAACCGAACCTATAATTGGATGAAGAAGTTAAACTGTTTACCGGCATTTGTTATTTTGATGATGATTAACGCCAGTGCCAGGGCCCAGGAGCAAACCCTCGATCCCATAACCATCACCTCATCTTTATCCGAAAAAAGAATTTCAGAAACCGGGCGCAATATTACCATCGTTCGCGGGGAAGACATTACAAAACTTCCGGTACATTCGCTGGATGAATTGTTGAAATACATTCCGGGTGTAGAGGTGCAGTCCCGTGGTCCGCAGGGTGCGCAAAGTGATATCAGTATACGCGGAGGTACCTACCAGCAGGTACTGGTCATATTAGATGGACTCAGACTAAACGATCCTAATACGGGTCATTTTTCAGCCTATATACCTATTACGCCTGCCCAGATAGACCGGATTGAAGTATTGAAAGGCGCTTCTGCAGCTGTGTATGGATCTGACGCAGTAGGGGGTGTGATCAATATTATTACGCGGTCTTTTAATACGGAAGCGCAGAAAAACAGTACCCTGGTGCAGGCGCAGCTGGCTGCCGGGGAATATAACCTTGTGAATTCTAATGTGGGCGCTTATTTCAGCCGGGGGAAATTAAGCGTGGATGCAGGGCTGTTATCCAATCACGCTACGGGTGTAGAACAGCGCGGTATAAGAGGATATTTTCATAACACATCCGCATCGGTGGGATTGAACTATAAGTGGAACGATTACTGGAATATAGCTGCCCGGTCCACTTATGATAACCGCGACTTTGCAGCGCAGAATTTTTATACCACTTTTGCTTCTGATACGGCTTCCGAAACGGTGAGCAGCTGGTGGCATCAAATAAGGGTGGGCTTTCAGAAAGCCCAATCCCGGTTGAGCCTGGATGCCGGATACAAAACCCTCGAAGATGAATATCTTTTTAATAATGTATCTATTGCCAACCAGAATACTTCAAGGCTTTTTCAATCTTTGCTGTTATTCCAGCAGGGATGGGGTGAAAACACTTCTTTAATTACGGGCATCAATTACCAGCATAAAGTTATTGCATCTAACGACAGGGGCAATCATTCATTAAATATGGCAGCGCCTTTTGTCAGCCTTTCACAAAAGCTGGGATCCTACATTAACGTATTGCCTTCCGTAAGAGTTGAATGGATAGGCCACAATAACCCGGAAGTGTTACCACAGCTCAATGCTTCCCTGCATATCAGTAACTGGCAATTAAGAGCCAGTGGCGGCAGAACCATCCGGGATGCAGATTTTACTGAGCGGTATAATAACTACAACAAACCTATCGTCAGAAGTGGCAACATAGGCAATCCGTGGCTGGTGCCTGAGGTTTCATGGAGTTATGAGGCAGGGTTCGATTGGTTTTATCAATCTGCATTACGGGTGTCATCTACTTTTTTTCAGCGATTCCATTCCAGGTTGATCGATTGGGTTACCACACCCTATGTGAATATGCCCAGGCAGGAAAACCTGGATGGCTCCGGCTCTTATGCTTTGGCAAAAAATATAGCATCGGTAAATACAACCGGTTGGGAAACGGATCTGCAATACATCGGAGCAATAAGCGAGCAACAGAAGCTGGTGATGAATGCAGGTTTCGTATGGTTGTATAGCAAGAGCAGCGAAGCCAATCCGTCGTTTTACATATCTTCTCATGCCAGGTTTCTGGGCAACTTTAATATACGGTACGAATTGGGTAATGCTATGTTGAGCTTTACCGGTATTTATAAATCACGCCGGCCTCAACAGGCTCCGGGCATCAATGCGTTCGTCAGCAAAGATTATTTCCTGCTGAATGGCAGAGTCTCTTATGGTTTTTTACAACAGCGGTTGGCCGTATTTGCGCAGGCAGACAATATTTTTGACAGAAACTACAGCGATTTGCTGGGAGCCGTAATGCCGGGCAGATGGATGCAGGGAGGGGTGAGCTTTAGGTTGAGCCGGTAAAAAAAGACCGTTAGCAGAATGGGGATTCATTGGTGGGAGAGCCGTCCGGCACGCCTGATTATAATTTTTGAAGGCTATTACCAGGCCGCGTTTTTAGGCCATACGACTTCAGTAAAGAGCGGGCCCACGGTTTCAACCGTGGGCCCGCTCTTTATAAATATTGTGAACTTAAAACCGCTTCTTTTTAAAGTTGCCGTTATTGTTACCGTTGCCGTTACGGCGGTTGCCGTTGTTATTGTTATTATTGTTATTGCTGCGTTGCTGCTGGAACTTATTGCGTTTTCCAAAATTATTATTCTTGGCGAGCGCCAGGTCCTGCTTCATGCTATATGCTTTCACATAAGGCGTATTGGTAAATTCCAGCTGGCCGTCAGTGATAGAGTTCAGTTCGCTCTGTATCGCATCATCATGTACCACTTCTTTATGCCAGTTGTTATAAGCCAGCTTCATATAATAAGCAATGGCATTGGCAAAGCCCTGTTTTTTCTCAGGATCCTGCTCGGCCAAGGCCTTATCGATTACATCTTCCAGGTTCTTGCCCAAATGGGAAAATCGTGAAGAACGTTTGGGATAAGGGATGGGTTGAGGCTTGGCTTTATAGGTTTCTTTGGTTGGGATGGGGTAAGGCGAATCTACCTGGAGCGTAAAATCTGAAATCAAAAATAAGTGATCCCATAGTTTATGCCTGAAATCTTCCACGTTTTTAAGATGAGGATTTAAAAAGCCCATCAGCTCTATAACTGCCTCTGCGTTGCTTTGCCTTCTTTCAGGATCTTCGATAGCCTGTATATGCTCCACCATTTTCTGCACATGCCGTCCATACTCGCGCATCGCCAGGTGGTTTCTTGTTGTATTATATTCCATAAAAACTTTTGGTAAAAAATGTATCTGCAAACAAACTTTTGTGTGGTGTTATACCTTTGCAGCTATTTTAGCAAAGATATAGGAAAAACGGTTATTTATAATAATGGCAATAATTTTAGATACGGATGGGTTGTTAAGTAAAACATACAGCGGTTATTTAGCAGCAAATCTATTCACAAGTCTTGCACAACTGTTACCCGAACAGCAGTTTGTCACAACATCAGTTGTTGATAACCAAACGCTAAAGCGCCGTATAACGGAAGGAGCCCTGCCGCGCCAAAAGGGGCTGTTTCACTTAAAAAACACAAAAAAATGGTTGCAGCAATCGAATGCGTCGGCATTTATTAGTCTCAAAAGAACGTTAAAAATTTCCCATTTATTACAACAGGTATTCATTGTTGCGGAAGAAGAACAGTTGAAGGATGAGCGTATGATGAACGCTGCGACTGCTATTGGCCTCTTGTCGCACGGTTTACAACTGCTTTTTAACAAGAAGTATCCGGCTTTAGCTGCCAAAAGCTTCCTGTTAGAAGGCATTGTTACTGCTAACGAACCTTCGAATAACGATGATATGAGGGAGCTGATGGCCTCGGGAAGGGAGTATTTTATCACTGCAGATTTCAATGTAACGCAGGATACATTAACCAGCCTTTTGAAAGGTTTTTCTGCTTTCAAAAGAATGTTGCATAGCAGCTGGAAGTTGGCGGTGGTAATCCGGTCTGAAGAAACAATTAGCAGGGCGGATGTGGAAAAGCTCCTGTCTAATTATAAATACCGGGATGATATAATCATAACAGATGACAGCCAGTTGCCGGAAAAGCTAAGGGACGCGTACACGTTGGTGACTGTAGATGGTTCGGAACGGTTCCCTATACCGGTTATTGAGGCTGCACGGGTTGGTACGCCGGCTATAGCGCCCGGTACCGACTCGATTAAGCATGTTTTTGAGGATTCGGTTGCCTACGTGGAGAAGAACAGTAGCGAGGCTATGGGTGAAATGCTGATGAAGGTGTACAAGGACGAGAATTTCAGGAAGGGCCTGGTAGAAAAGCTGAAAGGCCGTACCCTTCCGGGTTTGAATAGTGCCATTGGTGCCTTAATACAGGCCCTGGCTGTATAATCAGCAGCGTCAAAATGCTTACTTTTGCGGCTTAAACAGTTCAGAAGCGAAGCGTCTGCCCGGAAAGGCTACCTGCAACAGAATAACAGGGCTTCCGGCAGATCATAAAAATAAGTACATACTGATGAAAAAATCGACAATTACAATTGACGTGCAGATGGATGAGAACCGGGTACCGGATTCTATACAATGGAGTGCCACGGAAAGTTCGGCCGACAATGCACAGAAGGCCAAAGCGATGATGATCGCTTTCTGGGATAGCGCTGATAAGGCGGCTTTAAGAATTGATCTGTGGACCAAAGATATGATGGTGGACGAAATGGCTGATTTTTTCTACCAAACGCTGATGACCATGGCTGATACTTATGGACGGGCTACCCAATACCAGGACCAGGTGGCCGATATGAAAGAGTTTGCAAAGGAGTTTTATAAAAAATTCCAGACCAAGCAGGTGGCCGAAAATAAAGCGGGATAAGATTCTGACTGAACATCATCAAACAGATACACATTGAATTTTAAACTTAAGGATATTATTGTATTTGAAGACGACAGCATTGTAGCGCTGAATAAACCGCCGGGCATGCTTTCCATTCCCGACAGGGAAGCATCCGAGCCGAGTTTAAAAGATTGGCTGCAACAGCAATATCCCGAGATATACACCGTACACCGGCTGGATAAAGACACCAGTGGCCTGATCATCTTTGCAAAAACGGCTACCGCCCATAAACATTTCAGCCGCCAGTTTCTGCCGCGGGACTCCTCCGGAGAAGAAAAAAAGGCGGTGAAGATCTATGTAGGACTGCTGATCGGTTCGGTATCACCTCCTGAGGGTACTATTAACCAGCCCATTGCTGAAAGCACTACCAGGCGCGGCACCATGTTGATTCATAAAAGGGGCAAACCGGCCATTACCGACTACCAGGTGCTGAAAGATTTTAAATTATACAGCTGGGTACAGTTTCGCATTCATACCGGCCGTACCCACCAGATACGTGTGCATGCCAGATTTTTAGGTAATCCTTTGGTAGGAGACCCGGTATATGGCGATGGCCGCAGCATTCTCCTATCATCATTCAAAAATAAGTTTAAGCTCAATAAAGATACCCTGGAAGAAAAGCCGATGCTCAGCCGCCTGGCGCTGCATGCTTTCCAATTGAAGATAACAGATGAGCATGGCCGGTTGTTAGCACTCGAGGCCCCGCTTTATAAAGACATGAAAGTGACCATTATGCAGATGGAGAAATATTTGAAACGATAACAGTTTTCCTGAAATACCGCTGAACGAATTTAAGTTTAGTTACCGGGCCTTTGAGGTGTTCTATACAATTAGATTTGATATTCATATAAATGCAATTTGTTGAATACTTTAAATACACTATTTTTATACTGTATCTGCGTAATTTATGAAATTCTAGTATGCTAACAACATTTAATTTGACGCCGTCAGTGGATATATCTGATCATGCAGCTACTGGATTCACTTAATCAAAAATGAGATACATCGCTCAGATAAAGAAAATCTGAACGCATGACAATAATTTTCAGTGCACTTCATTTGTAGTATAACAAGCACGAGCGCATGGGTAATTGAAATGATAAATAATCAACATTAAACGACATGAGGCTATTTAAGAAACAGCAATTACCACCACCACCACCAAGATTCACCGATGCAATCCTTGAAGAGCCGATGACTGCATTAGGAAGAGATCGTCGTATACCAATGCCTACTGAATTTAATTATATCAGGGTGAGCACTTTGGAACTTGTAGCTGAAGAAATATATAATAAAAAAGTACACGGCGCAGTAGCAGAGTTAGGTGTTTACCAGGGAGATTTTGCAAGATGTATCCATGACTTATTTCCAGACAGGTATTTGTATCTTTTTGATACATTTGAAGGTTTTGTTGAAGAAGACATCGCCATAGAAAGGGAAAACTTATACAGTGAGGAAAAACAAAATTTTTCCGATACAGGAGTAGCGTTGGTTTTAAGTAAGATGAAAAAACCCGAAAATTGTATAATAAAAAAGGGATACTTTCCCCATTCTTTGGAAGGGCTTGAGGAGCAATTTGCATTGGTTTCGATAGACGCTGACTTATATAAGCCAATATATGAAGGGCTCGATTACTTTTATCCACGGCTTAGCACCGGGGGATATATTTTTGTTCATGATTATAACAATTCTGGATATAAGGGAGCAAAAAAGGCTGTCTGGGACTACTGTCATGTAAAGAATATCAGTTATGTCCCGGTCAGTGATCCCTGGGGAACAGTCATAGTCACCAAATAAGAATAAGACTTCGCCTTTCTTACTTAAAAATTGTTTGAGTATTGCACTATATTCTACAGTTTTTTAACGGGAAATGGACTTCGGTGTTTTTATCCGGCAAAAATCGCCTTGGATTTTAGGTTTTATAGTCAATTAGACAATATCAGTATATTATAGTCGGTGAAAAAGCAAACCCCTGATTTCTATGGTGAAAAATAGTTTTTCACGACAGAAATATCAGTGATGTTGCGAAAGTCATTAAAGTTACGTTAGTAATTTATCATCCTACAGACTAAGGGTGCTAATTACGGAGCAGGTTATTTAATTGAAAATATCGTGGAAAAAATAAGAGTCTTGTATTTTATGCCGGAACCGGCTATGCGAAGAAATCATGGTAACAGAACACATGCCTATCAAATGTTGGAATACTTCCATAGCAGATCTGATTTAATTGACTTAGATTATATGGCACCTAAAGAATGGGAGCAATGGAACGAAGAAGATGAAAGGGCCTTTCAAACCATATTCCCCGAAGTTGAACTGATATTAGTCAACAGGAAAGCCTCAAAAAACAATAAAGTCAGATACTTTTTTAAGAGTAAGCTTCCTAATGTAATCAGGAAAAATAAGCATCCTTATAAGAAGCGACTAATTGATGACTACTCCACCTATACTATGCAGCAAGACTTTAATTTAGTTTTGAAGCAAAGAAAATATGACGTCATTATTATCAGCTACGTAACATGGGCAAGATTGATTGAAAATAATCCCCTTGTTAATGGTGCCAGGTTGGTTGTTGATACGCATGACTTCATGACGGGGCAGTTTAAAGGACGTGAGGGATTTCAGTTAGGCCCCGTGTTTGAAAGGGAAATGCAATTGTTGTCATTGTTTGATGAGACCTGGTCACAGTCTTACGATGAGCAGTATCTTTTTAGTCAATTTGTTCCTGCCAGGCACAGGGTAGTCCCTATTATGTATAGTGGGAATCATGATAATATTGCTGATAGGTATGAGAGGGCAAAATACGATCTGATTTATGTTGCGAGCGGTAACCCCAACAATCGGAACTCAAGTAAGTGGTTTTTTGATAATGTCTATCCCCTGTTGCCGAAGGATCTGAATATCTGCCTTGTAGGCCAGATTTGCGAGCACTCACCGGATTTACCTAATGTAGTAAAATATAATTTTGTTTCGGATCTGAGCGAAGTGTATATGCAGGCGAGGATAGCGATTTGTCCAATGCTGGAAGGTACGGGTGTTAAAGTTAAAGTAGTAGAAGCAATGTCCTTTGGCCTTCCCACTGTTTGTACATTAAGAGGGTTGGACGGTTTGCCTGGTAAGGTTGGAAACGGGTGTTTGCTTGCAAATGATGCTAATGATTTCGCCGCACACATTAACAACTTACTATCGGATGCGGAG
>JBQGCI010000110.1:0-15724 GCA_052038405.1 Acinetobacter pittii | reverse complement strand
GCAGCGTGCAGATCACCAGGGAGTAGATCATACTGCGGGGCAGGTCGCGCTGCGGATTTTTACATTCTTCTGCGGTGGTAGAAATCGCGTCAAAGCCAATATAAGCATAAAACACAGCTGAAACACCCTTCAAAACGCCCTCAAATCCGTTCGGCATAAAAGGTGTCCAGTTATTGGTATCTACAAAAAAAGCGCCGGCTACAATCACAAAAATGATCACAGCGATCTTGAAGATCACCATGTAATTGGCAGACTGCTTACTCTCTTTAATACCGATATAGGCCAGCCAGGTAACCAGGCATACAATGATAAAAGCAGGCAGGTTAAAAAACACCGGCGAACCGGCAAAGCGTGGCGCTTCAGTATAGGCTTTGATGGCAAACTGGTAGCTGGCGATATCTTTGGGAGACAGGTTAGCGGCATTTTGCTGTAGTTCAGTGGTGGCCTTGTTAAAGGCTTGTACGGCAGTTTGCGGGTCTACCAGCATCCAGTCCGGCAGGTGAATATTAAACACATGCTCCAGCAGGTTATTAAAATAACCGCTCCAGGAAATGGCTACTACAATGTTACCAATCGCATATTCCAGGATCAGCGCCCAGCCGATGATCCAGGCCACTACTTCCCCGAAACTCACATAAGAGTACGTATAGGCGCTCCCTGAAACAGGCACCCTGCTGGCAAATTCGGCATAACAGAGCGCCGAGAAACCGCAGGTAATAGCTGTAATGATAAAAAGCACCGAAACGCCCGGCCCTCCATTAAAAGCAGCGCCACCGATGGTAGAAAAAATACCGGCACCCACTACCGCAGCAATTCCCAAAAAAGTAAGATCCTTTACACCCAGTATCTTTTTCAACCCGGTATCATGTCCTTCACCGTAGCCTTCCGCGGCGTCTTTTAAAATATTATCAATTTTCTTTTTTCGCAGTATGGACATAATAATACTTAAGTTTTGGAGTTAGGTTTGAAGTCTGAAAAACTACAGCATAAAAAAACCGCTAATAATCGCGCTTCACCAGCAATAAGGCCAGGTCCTTCAGCGGTTGCTTGCGTTTGGCCGACACCGCTATTTCTTCAATATAACCTAAAGCCTCGTTGAGGAAAAGGTCTTTCTGGGCTATTGCCCATTCATCAATTTTACAGGCGCGGTATAGTTGCAATACCCGCGACACCTTGTCCGGTTCATTTCCTTTCAACAATTCGTGCAGCTCCTGTTTCTGGGCGTCATTGGCCACTTCGAGCGCCTGAATGAGCAGGAAGGTTTTTTTATTGGAAAGAATATCGCCTCCCGGTTGCTTGCCAAACTTTTCCGGGTCACCAAACGCGTCCAGATAATCGTCCTGCATCTGGAAGGCCAACCCGATCTTTTTCCCCGTTTCATACAATAAAGCCAGGTTCCCCACGCCCCCTCCTCCCAATATACCGCCCATCTGCAGGCTGGCGGCCAGCAATACCGAAGTTTTCAGCGTGATCATATGGAGGTATTCTTCATAAGAAACCTGATCCCGCAGCTCAAAGTCCATGTCGTACTGCTGTCCTTCACATACTTCGGCAGCGGTTTTATTAAAGATATTCAGGATACGCGGGATAAAATCCGGCGTTAATTTAGTAATATAGTCGTAGGCTTTAACCAGCATCACATCGCCGGCCAATATAGCTGTTGGCTCATTGTATTTACTATGAACGGTGGGTTGGCCGCGTCTCAGCGGCGCTTTGTCCATTATATCATCGTGTATCAAAGTAAAATTGTGAAACAATTCGATGGCTGTGGCTACATGCCAGGCATCAGGATGTATTTCTCCCAGCAATTCGTTGGCCATGAGGCATAAAACCGGCCGGAAGCGTTTACCTCCTAAAGACAGGAAATAATTATTGGGTTCGTACAAACTCGCCGGCTGCTCCGGGAAATGGGAATGGTTGAAATGCGCTGAAAATTTCTTTGATAAGTCCTCAAATGATTGCATGCGCCAAAAATAGAGAAAATAAGGCCGATCTGTACGGTTTTTACACCGGAGATCACCAGAGCCCGTCAGTACCTGCGGGCAATTCGTACAATAATACGCCCGGGGTTTGGTAAAAAGGATTTAAATTACCTGGTAAACAACGATTTCCTGCCATGAAAAAAATATTTGCCGTTTTTTACCTGCTGCTGATCATTGCAGTCAGTGGTGCCTGTAACAAAAATACAGTGGCCCAATCAGCTAAAGAACCTGAACGCCAGGTGACAGTATTTGCATCTGCAACGGTGATCAACCAGCGGCTGGGGCGTGGTATCAACCTGGGCAATACCTGGGAAGCGGGCTGGGCCGTGAAAGAAAGTACTCCCGCCGATTTTCAAAAAATTGCCGCTAAAGGGTTTACCAGCGTGCGATTGCCCATCCGCTGGGAAATGCCCGAACGCGCGCAACTAACATTTCCCTATGCGATTAACAACGGCTTTCTGAATAAAATTAAATCAGCCGTGGATGATGCTTTGAAAAATAAACTGCATGTCATTATCAATATGCATCACCACGATAGCCTGTATGCCCGGCCCGATGCATTGAAGCCGATGTTCTTAGCCCAATGGAAGCAAATAGCAAACTTTTTTAAAAGTTACCCGGACAGTCTTTTGTTTGAAGTATTGAATGAACCGCATGGCAACCTGGATGCAGGCAGGTGGAATAGTTTCTTTGCGGATGCACTACAAACCATACGCGAAAGCAATCCAGAGAGAACTGTTTTAGTGGGAACTGCCGAATGGGGTGGCGTAAGTGCCCTCGGCAAATTATCGGTTCCGCAGGATTCACATGTAATCCTGACGATCCATTACTATAATCCTTTTCATTTTACCCACCAGGGCGCCAGCTGGGTGGCAGACGCTGATGCCTGGCTGGGTACCCGGTGGAGAGATACCGAAATGGACCGGCAGGAAGTTAAAGATGATTTTAAAGCAGTTATTGGGTTTGCTAAAGCTAAAAATATCCCGGTCAATGTAGGCGAATTTGGCGCTTATAGTACCGCAGACATGGAATCGCGCATTAAATGGACCCGGTTCCTGGCCCGTTATTTTGAGCAGCAGCAGTTTAGCTGGAACTATTGGGAATTTAATTCGGGATTCGGCATTTATGATCCTTCCAAAAACACCTACCATTCGGGACTGGTGAATGCGCTTACTTCGGATGCAATGGCTGCCCCCACGCCTGTTACTTTTCTCAGTCTTTATAGCAGTAACTTTTTGAATCCGCAGGCCGATGGCTGGAAATTGTACAACAATGACGCGTCAGCGCAGGCTTCCCTGAACATCATAAATGGCAAGGCGGTCATCAGTATTGCTTCGGAGGGCGCCCAGCCCTGGTATATACAATTAACACGACCCAATACCGCTATTGAAGCCGGAAAAACTTACCGGCTAACGTTTAATGCAAGTTCTGGCAATAACAGAAACATTTCCCTGGCTTTTCAGCAGAGCAGCGCGCCCTGGCTGGTTTACGGAAGCAAGCAATTCAGTGTTAGCCCAAGTGAAGAAAATCACCAGTATGTTTTTACATCTGCCAGTACAGACCCAACGGCCAATATTACTTTCTCGCTGGGTAAAAACGGGCTAAGTCCGGTTACGCTTTCCAATATAAAGCTGGAAGAAATTCAGTTTTAACCCGCTCTGCACAGTTGATGGTTCTGCGAGCGCGGGATCATAAAATTATTTAAAAGCAGGGGATGCAGCCGCGCAAGGTGCCTGATGCGGGTTACCGGGTCAGGTATGCCGATATCAATGCCGCATTGAATGAGATCTGTAACAAACCATCCTGTGGCTACAGTGATGGCAGGTTCTTGATATGTGCCCGGATCACCTGCTTTTCCGCATCAGCAGTGGTTAAAGTGAGGGCTTTATTAAAATGCGTCAATGCCATTGTCTTGTCGATGCCTTCATAAAGTTTACCTAGTAGCGTAAAATAAAAATGATTCTGCGCTACTATAAGTTCTCCGGCTTCGCTGATCGCCTGCTCTTTTCCATATACTTTCGAAAACACATACACGCGGTTTAATGCAGCCATAGGCGAATAGTCGATCAACAACAGCTGATCGTACAGCTGCAGCACTGTTTGCCATTTCTGGGGAACATCTTCCTTTATAGTATGCCAGCTGGCAATGGCTGCCTCCAGGTGATATTTGCTGACTTCTTTACCAGTAAAAGCGGTTTTCAAATAAAATCGCCCCCTTTCAATCAGCGCGGGGTCCCAAAGAGCGGTATCCTGGTCTTTGTACAATATCAATTGGCCCTGCCCGTTTAAACGCGCTTCGAATCTTGAAGCATGCAAACACATGAGCGATAATAATGCATTTGCCGATGAAGTATTGGCCACTTCATTAGTCACCAGGAAATGACAAAGCCGCATAGCTTCCCAGCACAATTCTTTCCTTAAATCGTTATTCCGGGAGAAGGAATAATACCCTTCATTAAATAATAAATAAAGCGTAGACAACACGGCAGCCATCCTGTTGCCGATCTCCGTGACCGTTGGGTAAGCAATCGGCACCTTTTCCTGTCTGAGTTTTTCTTTAGCTCTCTGGATACGCTTATATATCACTTCTTTATTTGTAAGAAATGCATCAGCTATTTCCTGCACCCCAAAACCACAGAGCAGGTTTAATGACAGCGCTACCTGCGCTTCTGTATGTAATGCCGGGTGGCAAACAGCAAACATCATAGCCAGCTGGCTGTCGTTGATATTTTTTTCCGAAAGGTCTGGTTCAAGTTCTTGAGAAAGGTCCTGGTTGGATTGCAGTTCCCCGATTATTTTCTGCTCAAAAATAGCTCCGCGCTTCAGGTAGTTTTTCGTTTTATTTTTAGCCACTGTATACAACCAGGCTACGGGGTTTTCCGGAACACCTTTCAAACCCCATAATTCGGTGGCTGACAAAAAGGTATCGCTTACGATATCTTCAGCTGTTTCAATATGCTGCAAACCAAAAAGAGAACAGAGTACAGCTACGAGCTTCCTGTACTCCGTTCTGAATAAATGTGGTATCAGATCCTGTTGCACTTTACAGGGTTTGAATAGCTCTTACTTCCACGTTACCTCCATATTTATATACGGGACAGCCCTTAGCCAGCTCTACCGCCTCATCAATGGTGTCGGTTGTTACTACAATGTATCCGCCGATGGCTTCCTTCAATTCCATAAAAGGGCCGTCGGTAACCAACCCATTGGCCCGCACCACTTTCCCGGTTCTTTCCAGGCGGTTTCCACGATTATTGAGTTTACCCTCTTTCGCAATACCACTGATCCAATCGATCCATTTTTGGGTATCGGCCTGCATTTCTTCGGGAGAAAGTTTAGGTATTTCATTTTCATCTCTTCTGAATATAAATAGAAAGTCGGTCATTGTCAAAAGTTTAGATTTTTAAAGATAGTTCCTTTGCTGATATACATTTGTTAACCGCAGAGGAAAGAGAAACAGAGTTAGCGCGGAGTCGTTTGTATTACGTACTCTATGTTTTACTTTAGCAAACCTGGACTATATCTCCGCTTATCCTTTGCGTCCTCATTTCTTCTGCGGTTAAGGCGCTGAGAAAAGAGAGGTTGAGGTTAAGGCCCAATACGCAGCCCCGTTCCATTATGCTCCACAGTTCAAAAAATCAGCTTAAAAAGTTAGGCAGCTTCCTGCTTCTGCGAAAATTGCCCCACCTGGTAAGTACCCACCGCCGCACCGAATGCGATATTAAACCGGTTGTAAGTATTGATAGTGGTTACCGCCAGCGTCAGATCTACCAGCTCTTCTTCTGTAAACCGCTGAGCGGCTTCGTTGTAAACAGCTTCAGGGAACACCGGTTCATCCAAGAAGGTTAAAGCTTCGGCCCAGGCCAGGGCAGCCCTTTCTTTATCGGAGTAAAATGGTGCTTCCCTCCAGGCGTCCAATACCAGTAAACGTTGTACCGACTCTCCGGCAGCCAGCAGGTCTTTGGAATGCATATCTAAACAATAGGCGCAACCGTTGATCTGCGATACCCGGTAATAGAGCAAATGCAATATATTTTTATCGATTGTGGTTTTAGCTAAATGACCGGCAATACCAAATAAGGAACGCATTGCCGCGTTTCCTTTCTGAAAGAAGTTTAATCTCTGTTCCATGTTCAAAGTTTTAATTGTTATAAAACAGGATAACAATCAGCCTTCCCGAATCTGGACAGAGAAAATAAACTTTTTTTGAAATTATTTTTCGTTCACCCATTCGTAATCCAGCTGCCTCTTTTCCAGGTTAGCCGCAATCACTTTGATACGCACTTTATCGCCCATGGTAAACTTTTTGCCGGATCGGTGCCCTACCAGCGCATAGTCGCTTTCAGAATGGCGGAAGCTATCGTGCTCAGCCAGGCTGGTTATTGAAACCAGTCCCTCGCACATATGATCGACCGTTTCGGCCCAGAAGCCAAATTTAGAAACGCCACTTACAATAGCCTCGAATTCTTCTCCCACATAATTGCTCATGAACTGCACTTGTTTGTATTTGTTGGCAGACCGTTCGCTATCCATTGCTGCGCGCTCTCTTTCACTGCAATGCTTGCATTTTTCTTCCATCCGCTTGTCTATCTTCACACTATCTTCCAGCACCTCCTGTAAAATGCGGTGCACCATTACATCGGGGTAACGCCGTATAGGAGAAGTAAAATGACAATAATACTCAAAGCCTAATCCATAATGCCCCACATTGCTCTCTGTGTATTTGGCTTTTGCCATCGTGCGGATGCCCAATTGCTGCAGCACCGCTTCTTCGGGCCGTCCTTTTACATCCTTGAGCAGTTTATTGAAGGATGCGGCTATAGCTTCCGCGCTGGATATATCGAACTTGTAGCCAAATTTGTTGGCAAATGCGATAAACGGCAATAGCTTTTCCTCGTCGGGTGTATCGTGAATGCGATAAGGAAAAGGTATGGCTTTATTATTGATTTTTATTTTAGACACATGCTTTGCTACATACCGGTTAGCGAGCAACATCAGCTCTTCAATGAGCTGGTGCGCTTCCTTGCTTTCTTTTAAAACGATACCCGTCGGATTTCCCTTTTCATCCAACTTGAATCGCACTTCGGTAGAATTAAAGTTGATGGCCCCCTCGTCAAAGCGGTATTTACGCAGGGTTTGAGAGATATTATTCACGGTCAATATTACATCAGCATGGTCGCCTTCCCCGCTTTCGATAATCTGCTGTGCTTCCTCGTAGGTATACCTGCGGTCAGAATGAATGACCGTTTTGCCCAGCCAGTATTGCTTTACCTCCGCTTTATCAGTTATCTGAAATATAGCTGAAAAGGTAAGCTTATCTTCATCGGGCCTCAGGGAACAAAGTACATTGGAAATATGCTCCGGCAACATAGGATTGACCCTGTCTGGCAGGTATACTGAAGTTGCCCTTTGGTAAGCTTCATCATCCAAAGCATTGCCGGGCATAACGTAATGACTTACATCTGCTATATGCACACCAATTTCATGATTACCGTTTTTTAGTTTACGGTAAGAAATGGCATCATCAAAATCTTTCGCGTCGGCCGGGTCAATGGTAAAGGTCAGTACACCGCGAACATCTTTCCTTTTACTGATATCCTCTTTGGTGATCACTTCCGGTATGCGTGCGGCAATTTCCTGTGCTTCGTCAGAGAAGTTCAGGGAAAAGCCATTATCCAGCAATATTGCCCTCATGGCCTCATCGGCTGCATCATCACCACTTAATACCGACACCACGGCGGCAGACGGCTTTTTACCCGCGCTACCCCAATCTAAAATGCGCGCCACTACCGTATCGCCGTTCTTCACGCCATTCAGGTTTTCTTCGGATACGTATAAATCAGGTATATTTTTTTCCTTATCGCCCAGTATGAAAGCAAAACCCCGTCCGACCGAGCCATCCGGGCGGGCCTGGTTCATTTGTACTTTGCCTATAAATTCACTTCTCTTTCTTTGTACTACTTCTGTAACCTTACCCTTGGGCCGGCCTTCATAACCGCCCGACAATTTTACGCGAACCGTATCGCCGTCCATGGCATCTCTGAGGCCATCGGGAGCAATCATAATATCTTCTTCCAATCCCTCTACAATTACAAAACCACGCCCCGATCGTGTTACATCCAAACGCCCTTTCAGGGTATTGTCGTCCGATTGGCGTTTCGTGCGTTTGTTTGTTTTTTGTTGTCCTGCCTTCTTCTTAGGTTTATTGCTTTTACTCATTATCTATGGTTTAAATATAAACGATCAAATAATTGATCTTCTTATCATAACATCTTCAATTTTGGTTCCAAAAAACCAATTATTTTTTGATCGAAGACGTTTCCTTCATTAAACAGAAACTGATGCTGTACCGGCAAAGCTACCACCGGTAAATCCTGCAACTTTTGAAAGCTAGCCAGTCGTACCGCATCTTTTTCTGTAGTCAATATAATTTTATTTGTTTGTTTAATAGCATTATATGCTGTTAAAATATTTTCGATATCCTCACCAGTGAAGTGATGATGGTCCGCATACGCCATGTGATGTAACTCCAGCGACTTTAGTTGCAGATGGTCGAGAAGAGGTTGTGGATTCGCAATTCCTGTTACCAGTACTACGGCACCGGCGTCCTGCCAATCGATCGTATTACCCGAAAATATATGATAAGGCGTTCCATAGGCAATCGAGGTAAAGAAAACCTGCTGATGAGGAAACGGCCTGATTTCTTTCATGATCTGCTCCTTCCGGGTATAGTCGAGACCGGGATCACACTTGGTCACTACGATCAAATCCGCCCTTTGGTAATTGGATTTCAAATCCCGTAAACTACCTGCCGGAAGGTACCCATCTTGTGTAAAAAGGTTGTGGCATTCTGTAAGCAGTATATTGAACCCGGGTGTTACGGCGCGGTGTTGAAAAGCATCATCCAGTATAATAACAGCTGTTTGGGGTTTTTGTTTAACCAATGCTTCTATTGCTTTTGCCCGTTCCTCCCCTACCGCAATAGTTGCGCCCGGGAATTTTTGATGAAACTGCATGGGTTCATCACCGATATCTGCTGCAGTTGTTGATTCGTTTGCTAATATAAATCCTTTGGTTTTTCTGCGATACCCGCGGCTGATAACGGCCACAGATGTTTGCTCCTGTAACAACCTCAGCAAATACTCCACCATGGGAGATTTACCCGTACCACCTACCGACAGGTTGCCTACACAGATGGTGGCTACCCCAGGTTGATAAGAACCGATAAGTTTCCAGTCATATAACTTGTGAAAAACAAAAGCGCTGGCTTTATATAACCAGGAGAAGGGAACCAGGAAAATATTTTTCTGTCGGATAAGTTTGCTAAAATTCATACATCCTTTCGGGTGTGATACAATAGTCTAAAGGTACATCAAATTCGTTGAGGTCTTGTATTTTATCTATTGGTTCATAATAGCTTAACCCAACTTTAATCACGTTATCGCTAACCTGCTCTAAAAATTTATCGTAAAACCCCTTGCCATATCCTACCCTATACCCCAGCTTATCGAAACATAGCAAGGGTACAATCACCAGATCGATGGCTTCGGCCGGAATAACCGCTGCGCCGTCGGTTTGCGGCTCCGGTGTGCCATATTGGTTTTGAATAAATGGCGTATCAAGCGTAGCCAGCACGGCCTGCATGGTATCATTTTCAAATTCACATACCGGGTAGGCCACCTGCAGGGCCGGGTTCCTGAAATGGAGGTAATCCACAATCGGATCGGTATTAACTTCAGTTTCCATTGCTGCGTAAGTAAACAGCATATCAATATCCGGGAGTGGCAGGCTTTGAAATTGTATCAGGATCAAATCGTCCCACTTCAATCTTTGCTGAGCAGTGGTGGTCTTTCTTTTGGCGGAAAATACTTTACGGGCTTCGGATTTAAGCATGGAGGTTTGAAGTTTAAGATTTAGGATTTATGCTGGCAAGCTTACCGCCTCTCGTTTAAAGATGTGACATTATCTTCCAGAACACATAAAGGGTTCCGTTCCTACGGAAATCGCTAACCCCAGGTATTGTTCTTTACCAATGTATCGTCCCTCCGGGACCTGTCCTTTCAAATACACCATATAAACAACTATCAGTCCAGATACGGCAATATAACGGTTATAAGTTTTAAGTTCCTAACCCTACGATTGTTAACAGGTTGAAAGAACCCTTTCAAATTCATCTTTAAACGCCTTTTCGTTTTCAAAAGAACGGTCTGGTCTTGTATCCAAAGAAGTATCTTCTCCGCCCACTAATAAACTCATACCAATTTCATCACGATACAGCTGTATCAAGCAAAAAGCATGCTCCATCCAAATATCAATCACAGCCGCACCGGAAGGAAAAAGACGTACTTCATATCGCAACTTTAGTCCGGCTGCCTTTTCGGTAATATATGAAATCAGAGACTCCAATAATGACTTATAAAACTATTCGGCTTCGTTTGTAAAAACCGAAAAAATCGTTGTACCGTAATTCTTTTCAAAACTATATTTTTCAAAAGTTTTGTAATCATTGCGCGGCGTATGCTCTAATACAAACATCCCGTCGGGCGCGATCATATTTTGGGCTACGATGATCCGGGGCAGCTCGTCGATCTCCGTTAAAGCATAAGGCGGGCCGGCAAAAATAAAATCATACTGCTGGTTATGCCCCTGCAAAAACCTGAACACATCCATTTTCACAAACTTCATGTTTTCAATCTTAAGTGCCGCGGCTGTCTTCCTGATAAAGTCGAACATCTGGTTATCCTTTTCTACGATCGTTAAATCGGCTGCACCCCGGCTGGCCAGTTCGTAACTGATACTGCCCGTACCGCCGAAAACATCCAGTGTTTTGATTCCTTCAAAGTCTATCCGGTTTTGCAATGTATTGAACAAACCCTCTTTAGCCACATCGGTAGTGGGACGGGTGTAAGGCATTTTAGCGGGTGGATGGATCCTGCGGCCACCTAAGCTTCCTGAAATAATTCGCATCGGATCAGTTCGTTAAGAGCGGTGAAATAATGGGCAGGCAAATCAGATAGGGTATCGTGCCAGTTTGCCGGTTGAAACGATATATGCAGGAAGTAGTCGTATAATTCCCTGTACAGTTTGGACTCAACGTCTACCAGGCCTGAAAGCTGCAGGACTACCTGGTCCTGGGAGAATGCAAAGACTTCGCAGATCTTCAGCAGGTAAAATACCACGTGTGCGGTCGCATGATAAGCGTAGGTTTTGCTTACAAGCAGGCTTTCATTTTTAAAGGCCTGTACCGTAAAAAATTTTTCTGCAATATCTACCCGTAACAACCCCTGTTCAAATGAGCCTTTCACAGAACGGATCTGCACAGTATGCGCATGCAAATAGGTGGAAGACGGAAAATGATGTGCCAGCCAGGTTAATATTCCCGGTGTTACCGTATACATATTCGCAATTTGTCTATCTACAATTAATTCGGTAATGACATGATCCTGTTGGTCTGCATGCTCCAGATACATCAGCGGGCCGGCGTCCCCATTACCCTTGTCGGCAGGGATCAGCGAACTGAAACCGAAATCAAGGCCTGTGATAATTTTGTAAAAACTTCCCTGCAGGCTGGGATTCTTATTAACGATTTCCTGCAATTGCTTTTCGTTTGCGGCACTGAATACATACCTTTTAAGCTGCAGTACCTTTTGATCGTCAGGATTATAGATGCAAAAACTAAAATGGTGGTTACTCACCTGCATAGCCAGGCAACTATCTTCGGGGTATATCTCTTCTTGTGTAGAAAAACTAAACTGCTCCTGCAAAATGTGACTTATTTAATGTTAACCGGGCAAATATCCTATTTAAAATTGAATATTAAAGACGAATATTGATAGCGGATTAACGAAATTTGATGTCTTTCTATTTGAATGCTATGGCTCAACTCGACAACTTACGGGTACATATCAGCAACCGGCAGATCATTAAAATTGCTACACCTATTGCTTTGGCCATGATGATACCGCAGTTGAATTTTATTGCCAACACAGTATTTCTAAGTCATTTAGGAGAAACCCAACTGGGTACCGCTGGCATTACGGGTGTGTATTATCTGATATTTGCCCTGGTGGGCAACGGATTGAACAGCGGCTTGCAGGCGTTGATATCGAGACGTGCAGGCGAAAATAAACCGGGTGAAATCGGAAGGCTTTTTTTACAGTCTGTTTACATCGCTCTTGCATTTTCCTTTGTGATCATCAGTCTTAACTACCTGCTGGTTGATTTGTTTCTTTCGTCTGTGCTTAAAAGTGATGCTGTTTTAGAGGAAGCTGTTGCCTTCTTAAAAATCCGGGCATGGGGTCTTCCCTTCCTGTATGTTTTTCAAATGGGCAACGCTCTCCTGGTAGGTACCAACAACAGCAAATACCTTAAATACGGTTTTATTGCCGAAGCATTGGTTAATGTGTTCCTGGATTATACGCTGATCTTTGGCAAGCTCGGATTTCCGGCAATGGGATTTAATGGCGCTGCCTATGCATCTGTGCTGGCAGAAGTAACGGGAGCTATCATTGTATTTCTAATCATTTTCAGGAAAGGCTTTGTTCAACGATTTTCCTTATTGGAAAACAGAAAACCTGAATCCCACACGATCAGGGTCATTTTCAACCAATCCCTGCCGCTTGTAATGCAGTTTGTGCTAAGCGTAAGTGCCTGGTTATTGTTTTATGTTTTAATAGAACATCATGGAGAAAGGGAGTTGGCGATCAGCAATACCATGCGAAATATTTTCGCGGTGTTTGGCATTTTTACCTGGTCTTATGCCAATACCACCAATATGATGGTGAGCAATATTATAGGGCAGCAACGCCAGGATGAGGTGATGGGCCTGGTTCGAAAAATTGCCAGGCTGAGCTTTTTTACGATTGTCATCTTATGTATCACGCTAAACCTGTTCCCTGCCCAACTTTTAAGTATTTATGGAACGGAGCCGGGCTTTATCGCAGATGCGATCCCGGTGGTGCGTACCATTTCTATCTGCCTGATCATGATGTCCGTAGCCGTCGTATGGCTGAACAGCATCACCGGAACGGGTAATACCAAAGTGAACTTAAGAATAGAAATAGCCTCCATAGTTGCCTATACCGTTTACGTGTTCATCATTGTAGAAAAACTACGATTATCCCTGGTTTACGCCTGGGCCAGCGAGTTCCTTTACTGGTTGGTCACTTTTGTTTTTGCCTGCTGGTATATGCGCAGCGGCAAGTGGAAAGGAAAGGAAGTGTGGAGGTAGTCGGGTTGAGTTGACTGGTTAAAAAGTTAACTGATCAATAGTGATAGAAGGGTTTACTCCCCTGTCAACCTTCATCTTTTTAACTTATCAACTAAAACTAAGGATACAACAAATACTTCTTCCGCATCTCCTTATACTGGCTCAAACCAGGTTCCCAGCTTTTACGGATTTCAGCTTCAGACACACCATCAATAATTTGTTTTCGAAAAATACCATTACCGATCTGGATCTCGATGTTGTTCATTTGATTACTGAACTTCGATTCAAAAAACTTTTCTTTATGGGGATGCGCCTTGTATAGTTCGATGATCCATTGAATATTGATCTTGCCGCTTTTCCGCAGCTTTTCCGTGTCATAATTACGCAGATCGAGTCCATAACAGACCTGGTTCATAAAAATTGGCGTTTCGGCCATTCCCTTTATTGAAACGGGGGTAAAGGAGAATGCATATTTTCCTTTTAACTCGGGACTGCCTAAAACAGTAAAAGGAAACTGCGTGCCGCGGCCGTGGTTGATATAAACACCTTCGAACATACAGGTGGAAGGATATAATAAAATTGCCTGCTGTGTGTTGAGATTGGGAGAAGGTTTTACCGGTAAGGTGTAGGGCATGCTATGATCGTAATTGGCCACTTTAATGATCTTCAACCTGCATTTCACTTTATTGGTGAGCCAGCCCTCCCCGTTAGCCATTTGCGCGAATTCAGCTACCGTCAGTCCGTGCGACATAGGAATAGGAAACATGCCGATCCCTGATTTATATTTCATGTCGAGTACAGGACCATCAATAAGGTAACCGTTAGGGTTAGGGCGATCCAGTATGAGCATTTCCTTATCACTTTCAGCACAGGCTTCCATCAGCCTGGACAAGGCATTGATATTCGTATAAAAACGCACACCCACATCCTGCAGATCGTAGAGTAAAACATCTACATCGGCCATATCCTGTTTAGAAGGTTTATTTTTAGAACCGTATAATGAAATAATAGGGATGCCGGTTGCTGCGTCTGTTTCATCTTTTATTTTTACACCAGCACTTGCATTACCTCTGAAACCATGCTCCGGTCCAAAAACTTTTACAATGTTGACGCCCAGGCTTTTTAAACTGTCTACTAGGTGCTTCTTTCCTATGATGGTAGTTGGATTAGCCATTACTGCCACTCTTTTCCCTTTGAGGTAAGGCACATATAACCGGGTTTGATCGGCCCCGGTTATAATGGGTTCGACGGGCTCTTTAACAGCATTGTGCTGGTTAAAAGATGATAATACAATAGATATCAGCAACAAAACTAGATTTACTTTCATCCTTTTGACTTTTTAGTTTCTTACCGTTCCTTGTTCTTTTGAACAACCCGGCAAATCTTTTCAAACTTACATGTTTTTTTTTATCCGGGCTGCCGGTATGACATTGGGATGCCTAACATTTTCTCCGGCCGCAGAGACTGGAGAGGCAGGGATAACGCAGAGCGTTACTGTAACACGATTTTATATTATGGATGAAAGACTTAACCGCAGGATGCTATGACGCGTGGAAAAACCAATAAAGTTTCGCGTGAAATAGTTTTTTAGTTAATAACCAGCTGGTAACAACGGCATTTTAAAAAGAGAACTACATTTGCAATTAAACCCAGCTATATGAATAACAAAGAAGTCTATATTCTTTCTGCCGTACGTACCCCCATGGGAAGTTTCGGCGGAAGTTTAAAAGATCTTAGCGCAACTCAATTAGGCGCTATAGCCATCAAAGCAGCCCTTGAAAGAGCGGGCATTGAAGGTCAACAGGTGCAGGATGTATTAATGGGCTGTGTTTTACAAGCCAACCTGGGCCAGGCGCCTGCAAGACAGGCTGCCCAGTTTGCGGGCCTGCCTAATGAAGTTAATTGTACTACCATTAATAAAGTTTGTGCCAGTGGTATGAAGGCTATTGCACAGGGCGCGCAAAGTATCTTGTTAGGCGATGCCGATATTGTGGTAGCCGGGGGCATGGAAAGCATGAGCAATGTACCGTTTTACATACCTAATTTAAGATGGGGTAATAAATATGGCAATACCCATCTGATAGACGGCCTGGCGAAAGATGGATTGACGGATGTGTATGACGGGAATGCAATGGGCATGGCGGCAGAACTATGCGCCAGCGCGTGTAATATCAGCAGAGAAGAACAGGACACATTTGCCATTGAAAGCTATCAAAGAAGCCAGGCAGCCTGGGCAGAGGGACGTTTTACAGAAGAAATAACGCCGGTTGCCCTTCCGCAACGAAAGGGTGACCCGGTAATTTTCGAAAAAGACGAAGAGCCGTTTAATGTAAAATTTGATAAGATACCCACATTAAACCCGGCCTTTAAAAAAGAAGGTAGTGTTACTGCCGCCAACGCCAGTACTATGAACGACGGTGCGGCAGCAGTGGTTTTAATCAGCAAAGAAAAGTGTGAAGCGTTGGGATTAAAACCTATTGCTAAAATATTATCTTATGCCGATGCAGAACAAGCTCCTGAATGGTTCACTACT
>JBQGCI010000109.1:0-6332 GCA_052038405.1 Acinetobacter pittii | reverse complement strand
AACGGCATTTTTACATGGCCGGTTTCGATGAATCAACCGGGGCTTTTTTACCCAGGTTGCCGATACCGGTTGAACAGAATGTTGCCTTACATGAAGAAGGGATGCCGAAGCTTGCAATAAAAGGCGATGGAACTATTATCGCTGTTTATGAGACGACCACACCCAGCGAGAAGAATAAGTTTGCCGGCGACATAAAATTCATTGTTTCGTCGGATAAAGGAATGACCTCGACGAGACCGGCTTATTTACACCAGGACACGACTGTTGGTAAAAGTCATTCTTTTGCAGCTATCACAACGTTGGCGGATGGTGAAATCGGCGCTTGCTGGCTGGATGCATCCATAAGTAATGGCAAAGGCAGGCCCGTTACATTCGCAAAAACTAATGCTGCAAATATTTTTAATGATGAACGGATCATTGATTCGATGGCCTGTGAGTGTTGCCGCATAGGGATCCACAGTGCTTCGAATGGCAGGGTAGCAGTAGTCTTTCGTGATATTATCAGGGATTCCATCCGGGATTTATCTGTAGCAACTTCGACTGATAATGGTCAAAATTTCACTCCGGCCCGGTCATTTAGCGGGGACGGCTGGGTGATTGATGGCTGTCCTCATAACGGACCATCGGTTTGCCTGGATGAAAAAAATACTTATGTTGCCTGGTTCACGGGAGCAGAACGTAAAGGCGTATATTCCGGGGAGCTGGACGATAACATGCAAATAGTCAACAAGCGCCTTATAAGTACAAAAGGCAGGTTTATTCAAATATGTCAGTTGTCACATGGAAGCTATGTCCTGGCTTTTAACGAAACCCGCGTGGACGGCAACCTCAATTACAACAGAATCGTATTGAATAAAGTGACAAATGGAAAAGCATTTAGCTTTGAAATGGATGGTCCCCGTTCTTTGGCTACTTATCCGGTTGTAAAAGCGTTGTCTCCCGATAAAGTTGTGGCAGCCTGGTGCCAGGATGATAAAATTTATTATAAGGTAGTGGATGTTCATTTGATTACCCGGCCAGTTCCTGAGGTACAACCGGCTATGAACCGCTGGACTTCACATACCGACGGAATTAAAACTATCAATCAGAAAGATCGGTTATGTGGTAGACAGTAGGAAGGCGGGCATTTTTTGTATTCGTAATCCGTTAATGGAACACCAAGTGTCTCATAGAGCCGGTTCAATAATGGAAAATGGATGAACTGAAAAATCTTACAGACAGTACAGGACGGTCATTGTGCAGACTTTATTACCTTTAATTCGTTGCCATAGATAATTTATACTGCTCATTTGCAAAATCGATTTTTTAAAGCATCTTATAAGAAATTGCTAAATTGTGTATCATCAGGTAAAATGTTTGCCGCATGTCTGAAATGAAACTGGAATATTCAACAAGGAAATCTGAAAGCATGTTAGAACAGCTTTTTTGTGAGTTGTTCAACGAATACGAATCCAGGCTGTATTTATTTTCATTTAAAATGCTGAAATCCGAAGCCCTTGCCAAGGATATTATCCAGGAGGTTTTTTTAAAACTTTGGACGATCCGCGGCCAGTTGCCCGAGATTAAAAACATATCAGCCTTTCTGTACCGCATGACGGAGAATAAAGTGATTGATCATTTGCGCGCCGCAGCCTGCGATAAAAAAAACAGTGCCATACTTTGGCAACGGCTGAATGACAGAAGGCCGTATGACGTTCAGGAGGACCTGGATGCCAAAGAATTTAATTATATCATCCAGCGGGCTATTGATAACCTTCCCCCGCAACGCCGCTCCGTGTATCTATTAAATAAAGTCGAAAACCTCAAAAGGGATAAAATAGCTGAATTAATGGGTATTTCTCCTAATACGGTACGTAATCAGCTTGCCAAGTCCATCCAACATATTCTTGCGTATATAAAAAAGCACAACGCCTAACGACCCGCAAAAAATAAAATTTCGCCCGGTAGTACATTTGGCCCCGACGTACGTCTCAATAAATGTATGTCACGCATTCAGACGCTCCTCAACAAATTTGCTGCCGGTATTTGCAAGCCGGAAGAATTTGACGAGCTTATGTTGCTGCTACAGCAAGAATCCAATGATCCGGAGATAAGAAGTACTTTGAAAAGTATTTATGAGTCGCTTGATAAAGAAGTATTATCAGATATGCAGGTTGATAACCGGGGAGCCATCGTTGAGCTCGAAAAGGCAATCGGGTATCCTGCCAGGAACAAGATCGGACGGGGGCGGAAGCTGTCACTGGTTTTCGGTTGTCTTTTTGCAGCGGGTTTAATGAGCTATTTTTTGTTCAGAGAGCGTATATCGAAAGATGCCGATCCTGCAAAACTGACGCAGATATCCACACAGGAAGAAGCGAAAACGAATTTGATATTACCCGATGGAACGAAGGTTTGGCTGAACTCTTATTCAACGATTACCTATAATGCCGGGTTTGAAAGAGGAAAAAGGGAGGTGACACTTATTGGTGAGGCTCTTTTTGACGTGAAACATGATTCGTTGCATCCCTTTATCGTGCATACCAGGAACTTTGATGTTACCGACCTGGGTACTGTATTTAATGTTTCTGCCTATCCGGAAGACGCAACGGCGACCACATCTTTGATCAGTGGCCTCCTGGAAGTGAGTCTTAGAGACAGCCAGAAGGAAAAGATCATGTTGGTTCCCAATCAGCGTATAACGGTTCGTAACGGCGTTGGCAATAATACCGGCGCTCAGCACAAAGAATTGCTTGTTAAAACTTCAATAATAACTGATTCACAAACCAAAATATTACCCGATACAGCCTGGATGGCCAGGAAGCTGATGTTCAGGGATATTAGTTTTTACGATCTGGCGTTGCAGATGCAAAGGCGTTACCATACAAAAATTATTTTTAACGATGCATCAGCCGGGGAGTATAAGTTCACAGGGAAGTTCGATGATGAAACGCTCGACGAAGCCCTGATCGAATTACAGGCTATTGCCCCGTTCACCTATCGGCGACAAAAAGATCATGTTTATATTGAAAGGTAACTTTTATCATCCATTAATCCTGGTTGTATGAAATCTTAGATCCAACTTGACGAACAAAAATGGGAAATGCGGTCACATTCCCCATTGTTAATTCAGCGGCTCAACCTTCATTTGACGATGAAGCAGGGAGAGCTTTGCACGAAAAAAACAATTGTAAAAGTATGAAAAAAACTTTATGGCGGTTTTATTCCTGGAATAAAACGCATAAAAAAATTATTTTCTGTATGAAGTGGACAGTTGCTCTTATGCTGCTTTGCTGCTTACACTTATCAGCCAAAACATACTCCCAGGAGATTAAATTCGATTTGGATCTCCATAACGTTCCCCTGGAAAAAGCTTTTGAAACAATTGAAAAGAAAACCAGGTATCGATTTATCTATAATTCCAATGCGATTCCGCATAGCCTGCGCATCAGTTTACAGGGGCGTAACCTGGCATTAACTACGGTACTTGATAAAATACTTCGCGACAATAAACTCATCTACAGGATCATTAATGACAAGGTAATTGCTGTAACCTCATCAGAACAAATGGCACGAGCTATACTGGTGAGGGGTGTTGTAACCGACAGTCTGGGCATGCCGTTAGAGGGAGTCAGTATTGTTATAAAAGGAACGAAGCAGGGCACATTAACCAATAAGAACGGTGAGTTCGAGATAGAAGCTGAGGCCGAAAATATTTTAGAAATAAGCAGGGTAGATTATGAAAGTAAGGAAATCCGGCTGGCCGGTAATATAACCCTCAAAATCGTTTTGAGGGAGCTTCCGACCGGACTGAATGAGGTGGTGATCATCGGTTATGGGACAAAACTAAAAGAGCGGGAGCTGACGGGGTCCGTGGCCCGGTTAGGAGCCGATAAAATAACATCAAGACCGGTAGCTGGAACGATGGAGGCCCTGCAGGGGTTGATCCCGGGCGTTTCAATAACCCGCAATAGCGGGAGACCAGGCGGTCAGGGCTATCAGATGTCGATCCGGGGCGTTTCGTCCATTAACGGAAATGTTCCTTTGGTATTGATTGACGGTATACCTGGCGATCTGAATTTGATCAACCCGGAGGATATAGAAGATATTACCGTTTTGAAGGACGCTACCGCAGCGATTTATGGAGCCCGGGCAGCTGATGGTGTGCTGATGGTTACTACCCGGCGGGGTAAGGCATCAGAGCAACCGCAGGTATCCTATTCCTTTAATCTCGCTTATAAAAAACCGGCTATACTGAAAAAACCTGCAACGACTGAGCATTTTGTCAAGATGTTCAACGACGCCAATAAAAATGACGGCGACCCGCAGACTTTCTCTGAAGAAACGCTGAGGCGGATAGCAGCCAATGATCCGGGTGAGGGCCCGGGAGAAAACTGGGGTGTTGAGTCTTACCCTATGTTTTACCAGTCACGTGATTGGTATGGATCGCTTTTTAAGAGCTCCGTTCGGCCTACACACAATATAAGTGTATCGGGGGGTAATAAAAGCGCTACCTACCTGGTTGCTTATGGTAACAGCCGCGATAACGGTAATATTGTTTCCGGTGAGAACAGATCCATAAGAGATAATCTCAGGGCAGATCTGCAGGTGAATTTGCTGCAGAACCTGAAGCTGAATGTGAACACCTCGTTTGATAACCTGAAAACTACAGAACCTTCTATGCTGAATGAGGGGATCAATATTGGCTTGAAGATCTTTTCATATGTGCCTTTAAAAAATCCGGCAGGCAACTATTATGCTTACCAGGGGTATGGCAACAATATACAGGAGCTGGAAATGGGTGGTAGCAGGGTAGTGGGCAATTCGAGATGGCGAAATAACGTGAAGTTGGATTGGGAACCTTTGAAAGGGTTGGTATGGACGGGCCAGTTAGGCATCAACCTCGAACGATTTGACGAAAAAGTAAATTTTGCTACTGTTGAAGAATATAACTGGGATAACTCCGTAAATGCACTCATTCGTAATAAGCCTAATTCTGCACGGTTCTACAACTGGAGCTCCTTGTATAAAAACTTAAGCACTTTTATAAACTACGATAAAAAGATACAGCAACATGAGTTGAAATTAATGATTGGAACTTCTGGTGAAAAGTTTACACGCGAAAGCCGTTATATGTCGGGAGCCGATTTTACCAGTAACGAAATATTTACCCTACCCCTTTCTGATCCGCGAAATTTAAGTGCAGGTAACTACTGGGACAATAATCCCTGGGCCCTTTTATCCTATTTCGGACGCGCTGGTTACTCCTTTGCAGGAAAGTATTTTTTACAGGCATCTTTCCGGAAAGACGGTAGTTCAAAATTTTCGCCTGAAAAGCGCTGGAGCGATGTATACCCTGGTATTTCGGCAGCATGGCGGATTTCTGACGAACCATTCTTCAAAAATTGGATTGACCGGAACATCGTCAGCTCCTTGAAAGCCCGCTTATCGTGGGGACGAACCGGCAACCAGGATATCCCTTCTCTGGGGTTATTTGATTATATACAGTTAATTGATATCAGCGGTCAGTACCCTATAGATGGATCCACCATTTCTAAAATGGCTGCTTTAAAAGGAATTGCTTCTCCGGGCAGAACCTGGGAAACGATTGAAACGGAAAACCTGGGCGTGGATATCTCCATGTTCAAAACAAAACTATCAGTGTCTTTTGATCTTTATCGTAGAAATAACAGGAATATGCTGGTGAGCATCCCTTACCCGTCAACGCTCGGTGCTGCAGCGCCCAGCTTAAATGCCGGAAGCCTGCTCAGCCGGGGATGGGAAATAAATACCTCCTGGAATAGCAATATAGGACCGGTGAAATTTAACATGGGTGCGATATTGAATTACAATACCAACCTGGTTACCAGTTTGCAGGGACAGGACGTATACAATATTGGGCTAACTACGGCGCGTGAAGGATATCCGCTCTTCTCTTATTTTGGTTACAAAGGATCAGTTATCCGAACCGCAGAAGAGTTGAACGATTATGCGGGCCGGTATGCGGGAAAAGGCATCGTAGCCCCATTAAGGCAGAATGGCTACGGCGGCCTTGGCGTAGGCGATATAATGTATGAAGATCTGGATGGTGACGGCCAAATTACCGCCTACGGCGATAAGTCGGTAGGTTTAAACGGTGATGCCACATTTTTAGGATCGCTGATCCCCAAATTTACCTACAGCGCAACCGGAGGCGCCAGCTATAAAAATTTTGATTTCGCTTTTATCCTGCAGGGAACGGGCAACAAATATGTTTGGAGGGGCAATGGCAATTTTGGTGTTCCGCTCAGGTTCGTATGGTTTCAGCCGCTTGACTACTTTTATGACAAAACCTTCAACAGTGACCATACCGATGC
>JBQGCI010000108.1:0-2610 GCA_052038405.1 Acinetobacter pittii | reverse complement strand
AAAACTCCGAAAAGTCGGCCCGGCTGCGATTAATGATAAAGGACTTTAAGGGAAAGACCCTGGCAACCTTTTTCGAGCCGGTAAAAAAGGGAGCAGGTATTTTTCGCAGTACACAGCAATTTGCCAATCCAAAGCCCTGGTCGCCGGAGTTTCCCAACCGATACATAGCCGAGTATACCCTATTGGATAAAGAAGGGAAACTGCTGCACACACACCGTCTTAAAATAGGTTTTAGAACGGTTGAAGTTCGGGCACAGGATGGCATATATGTTAATGGAGCCAGGATTAAATTTAAAGGAGTGAATGCACATACTTTTCACCCCGATTTTGGGCGGACTTCTTCAGAACGGATGAGTATAGAAACGGTGAACCTGATCAAGGATATGAACATGAATGCCGTTCGCCTGTCTCATTATCCTCATGATAAACATTTCATGAATGCCTGTGACTCTCTGGGCCTTTTTGTACTGGATGAGCTTACGGGTTGGCAGGCCCCCAGTTATGATAGTGTGATCGGCCGTAAGCTGTTGCGGGAACTGGTAAAAAGAGATGTAAATTATGCATCTGTTGTATTCTGGGATAACGGCAACGAAGGGGGATGGAACCAGGCATACGACAAGGATTTTTTTGAGACCGATATTCAGCAAAGAGAAGTGCTGCATCCCTGGGGCGCTTTCGGAAAAACAGTTACATCCCACTATATTGATTACAATTACCTATCCGGGAACCACTTTGCCAACCGGCAGATCTTCTTTCCTACAGAGTTTTTGCATGGATTGTATGATGGAGGATTGGGTGCCGGCCTGAACGACTACTGGTCGAAGATGTGGACTAATCCATTATGTGCTGGAGGCTTTCTTTGGGTATTGGCTGACGAAATGGTAAACCGGACAGATACTAAAGTTCTTGACGGAGATGGTAATCATGCTCCCGATGGTATTGTAGGACCGTATCATGAGAAGGAGGGCAGCTACTATGCCATAAAAAACATATGGTCGCCGGTTTTTATAGAAGATAAATATATTACTGCCGCTTTTGATGGGATACTGAATATGGAGAACAGATTCCATTACACCAATTTGGAAGACTGTAAACTGACCTATCGATGGGTGTCATTTCCGGCGTCGGGTATCAATAAACGCAGTATCATTAGTCAGGGGCGGATTTCTGTTTCAGATGTGAAACCCATGGAGCGAACCCAGGTGAAAGTGGCGAGGCCCGAAGGCTGGAAGCAGGCCGACGTTCTTGAAATAGAAGCCACAGATCCGCATGGAAGGCTTATTTATACCTGGACTTTCCCGGTCAAAAGGCCGGAGGAAGTGGCTAACAACATGACCGCAGCAGTTTTGCAGCAACGGCAGACCGTGCGCTATTCCGAAACCGGTGGTAATTTCGTATTCGACGTTGGTCATTTAAAAGTAGTTATTGATAAAACCTCAGGCATCCTCCGGGAAGTGATTAATGCGAAGGGAACATTGCCTCTCACAAATGGACCTGTATTTGTAAGTGAGCCGGGAAAAGTATCTAACGTGCACCATACAGAAACAGGTGGCGTTCATCAGGTATCCGTAACTTACGAAAAAAACAGGATGCATGTGGTATGGTCTATACATCCTGGTGGACTGGTTGGGCTCGACATAAAATATAAGCCCTCGAACAATGTGGCATTTTGTGGTATAGATTTTGACCTGGCTGAAAACGAGATGGCCGGTGTAAAGTGGATGGGCAATGGCCCGTACAGGGTGTGGAGGAACCGGTTGAAGGGTGTATCCTTTGGTGTGTGGGAGAAAGCCTATAATAATACAGTTACCGGCAGTTCAGGGTTTGTTTACCCGGAGTTTAAGGGATATCATTCCGGGCTTTACTGGGCTCAGATCAACCTGAAGGAAGATAGGTCATTTAAAGTATACAGCAAATCTGAAGATGTTTACATGAAATTGTTCAACGCAGAGCCAGGACCGGATCCTGCCAACACCTTGGTGAAACATTCCGAGGGAGATCTGTCCTTCTTGCACGGGATTCCCGCCATAGGCAATAAGTTCAGTAAAACAGATGTGCTTGGACCTGAATCCTCCAATTACCAGTTCGATGCCAAGCGGGTTCTGAACGATTACTTATGTATGAACCTGGTGTTTGATTTTATGGCAGCCGAGTAATTCGCCAGGAAGTTTCCGGTGTAATTCTTGCGTGTGAAAGATCTTGTATGAGCAGCATGGTGATTGCGTGTACCGGACATACATTCGAACAGAACGGTGGCAGGTGGCCGTTACTGATACTGGTAATAGCGATCGAGACATGATTCATAAATGAGAATGGACTTTAAATTCAGCAGTAAATACTATGAACAACAAAGAACTACTCCTTAACGCCAATGAACAGGTCAGCAAGGGCAATTATGATGGTTTTTTAGACTATTGTACAGAAGATATACGCTGGGACTTCACCGGAGACCAGTTTCTCAACGGTAAAGAGGAGGTGCGTGCCTATATGAAAGCTGCTTACCTGGAGCCTCCCAAGGTAGCGGTTGACCGGTTGATCGCCGATGGCGACCTACTGGTGGCTCACGGGAAAATTGAACTTCTTGATACCGATGGTACCTGGAGAGGTTAC
>JBQGCI010000107.1:0-6004 GCA_052038405.1 Acinetobacter pittii | reverse complement strand
CAGGCGTTTCGCTCCGGGTAATCCGAGCCCCAGGCTTCTTTGTGTCGAATACCCGTCTTTCATAGCGAGACTGATGTCTGTAATGCCGGGTCCTTCGTCTGTAAACGTAAGCCGCACACCGTTATCACGGCCCCGGGAAACAATTTCCAGCAAAACTTTACCGCCATCGGCATATCGAAGCATGTTACGAACCAGTTCACTGGCGGCCGTGATCAGCTTGGTTTGATTGACCAGCCCCATTTTTATTTTGGTTGCGGCTTCCTTCAACCGGTTTCTGAACACTACCACATCCTGCTCTTTTAACACCGCCACCTGGTCTTTATTCAGAACGATCAATCTCGTCGTCATCAGTAGTTAAATTTTGATGCGACGCCGATGCACCGCCTGTTTTTAAATCAAGCAATGCCATTCCTTTTTCTACATTCAATGCGGTTGAAACACCTTTAAGGTCCAACCCAAGTTCTACCAGCGTGATAGCGACGGCAGGCTGCATGCCTACCACCACCGTTTCTGCGCCCAGCAACGATGCCATCGTGCCTATATTGCCAATAATGCGACCCATAAAAGAATCCACAATACTTACCGCTGATATGTCTATCAGAATACCAGTTGCATTATTGGCACTTACCGACTTAACCAGGTCGCTTTCCAAATCAAGCGCCAAACGGTCATAAAGATCTACCTGGATGGTTACGAGTAAATACCTGCCCATCCGTAAAATGGGTATTCTGTCCATAAAACTCCTCTTATTTGTTATTGATCAAAATCGTTTTAACCTCCAGGCGCAGTGTTCTGAATGCGTAAGACAGCGCACTCGCCAGTGATGATTTGGTAATAATGCCAGAAAGATCGATACCCAAATGAACAATAGTTTGGGCTATTTCGGGCCGTATGCCGCTGATGATGCATTCGGCACCCATCAGCCTGGTGGCACTCACAGTTTTTAATAAGTGCTGCGCTACCAAGGAATCTACGGTAGGCACCCCCGAAATATCGAGGATAGCAATACTGCTTCCGGAAGCTACGATCTCGGTCAAAAGGCTTTCCATTACTACCTGTGTCCGGGCGCTGTCCAATGTTCCTATAATAGGCAACGCAAGTATATGATCCCAGATGCGAATCACGGGGGTGGAAATTTCGGTGATTTCATCTGTCTGCCTTAAAATAACTTCTTCTCTTCCCTTTATAAAAGTTTCGAAAGTGTAAATGGAAAAGGTGTCGAAAAGTTTACTAAGCGAACGGATGGATGGTGTGACAATTGAGGCATCCCAATTCTGTTCCCATATCAGATCAATAATGGCTTCCTTCAGGCTGATCACAAAAAGCCCGGTTTCTTTGGGGCTGAAACCCTGATGAGCACGGGATATGGAAATTCCACCCAGTATTTCCAACATAGGGTCGAAGTCGGGCGATTCCGGATTGTCGATATTATCCTTCGATAAGCCTTTAATAAATTCCTGCACCAGCTCTTCCGATTCATTCCTCAGCTCTTCGTTACTGATCAGATCGTCTCTCAGCCCACGATCTGTTAGTTGATTCGTCATCCACTTTTCGAGAATTGCGGCCTGGTTCTGTTGAAAAAATTTAAATATATCAATACTCATAATCAATAATTAAGGCATAATAGTACAACAAAAAGTTAAGTTGTTAAAAAATATTCCTACCAGGCCGGCCGGTACTGCAAGAAAGAGGCTTTACGGATAAAACTGTAGAATTTACGCTACAGTTTAGCATCAGGCATAGCTGAGCCGTCCCGCAATAGCCAGGTGATATCATAAGAAATATATATTACCGTAGTTGTTGAGGCTATCAATTCAATGTATTAAGTAAGTTCAATCATGTTCACGACAGATGACGGCAACTGCTCGGCCTTGTTTATCTATGAACCAGTGGCATAACTATAGAGCGGAGCAGTGGCCGGTCACTAAAGGTGATATTAATGGGGTTAATACTTGTAGGTGACGAACGGCAAATGGAGCTCTTATCCGTTGTTATATGACCGGTATTTTGACAAGATGAAAGGTGACATACAGGCTGAAATTGATGCTCAGGCAGCTGCCAGGGGCGTTGTCAGCGGGGGCGGCCATTTTTTACGTCCCAGTCGTTCGATCAGATTGGAGAGCCTTGTCCGGTATTGCTCTTCCAGCCACAGCAAATAACTGCGGGTAACTTTGCCCAGGCATTTGCCGTATTGTTTAACCCGGTACTTAATGGCATCTTTTAATTCTTTAGAAAGTAACAACGCAGTAGAAATGTCTTCACTATTATCAAGGCACATTAATGCATGCTGGTGTACCGATTGTGATATTACATACCTCGGCTTTCGGTTCATCTCGAGCGCTTGCGTATACGCCTGCTGAATGTCTAAATCGATGTGCAGGCTGTTAGGGAATTTTTGCCTCAGGTTGATATTGATCTTATCTCCGGTTGACGGTGACGGGGTGTAGAGGTTGGAGTACAGCTCGGGATGGTTGAATAGCTCCCGCCAGTTGATAGACTGCTGCCAGGGGCCAAATCTTTCTTCATTATTGCCGAGGTCTATAATAGTGAAATGTTTTTTTCCGCTTTTAATTCTGGATCCGCGGCCGATCATCTGGTGATACAAGGTGAGAGAAGTGGTAGCCCTGTACAGGATAACGCAATTAACAGATGGCTCATCGAATCCGGTTGTCAGCATCGACACCGAGGTGAGTATGGCTGATTTGGTTTTTCTGAACCATTTTAAAATTTCGGTGCGTTCTTCGGGGGGCGTTCTGTGATCTATGTGCTTCACCGGTAAGCCTGCGTCCTCTAAAAATTGCTGAACCTTTTTCGAAGTAAAGACGCCCGTGTTAAAAATTAAGGTTTTGCGGCCCTTTGCGTGCTGCCGGCAGGCATGGAGTAATAATTCTAAAAGGGCTTGTGAGCTGTACAGCGCATCTGAAGATTGCATCGTAAATTCGCCGCGTACACCTGTTGCTAAACTGTTGAGTTCTACTTCATAACTATAATACCTGGGTCGCGCCAGGTAACCATTTTCAATCAACTGTTCGATGGGCTCGCCAATGACTATTTTATCGTAGGTTTTTTTTAACGGTAAGGTTGGATCAGAGCTAAATGGGGTGGCTGTTACACCAATAACGCACGCGCGGGGAAATTTCGATATTAATTTCGCAAAGGAATTATGATGAGCTTCGTCCACAATCAGCAAACCGACCGAAGCGGTATTGAATTTTCCGGCCCTGATCCTGTTTTTAATAGTTTCGACCATCGATACATAACAGTAGGCAGATGTGGTTTTCCGCAAAGAGGAAGCGGCGCTCGAAATAACTTTACAGGGTATACCTTGTTTGCTCAGTTGCCGGTGCGTTTGGGTACATAATTCCAGGCGATGGGTCAGTACTACCACATCTCCTTCAGTGGTTCCCATGTATCGCTTTACGATTTCTGAAAAAATACGCGTTTTTCCGGCTCCTGTAGGCAGTTGGTACAGTAATCTTTGATGGGCTGCTCTTTCAGTAAAATTAATCTCTGCGAATAAACGGCCGAGGTCCCTTGTTTGGTAAGGGTACAGGCCGTTATCACTGTTCACCAGGCTGTTAGGGAGTACATGGGTCATAAATGAAGTGTCTATATTATGTAACTGCTCTGTTGCAAATTAAATGCCATACCAATTGGCCTATATGAATCAATTAGGAGCAATGGGTAGGAGAGACAAAGGTCCCGGCATAACAATTGAATTCTTTGTAAAAAAAGATGCTAAAGTTTTTTATACCACTATTGTTGTTAGCGTCCCGCGGCGGAGGGAATACTAACTCCCCTGTAGATGCGCCTGGCGACGCTAAAACAGCTAAAGATCAGTTGTTGAATACAGGAGCAGAATTGTTGCAGGATAAAGCGCCACTCAGGCAGTTCAGCACTTATCTTAACGGCTTTCATTTTTATAACGGTAATATATCGGCGCAGATGGAAGCCCATCATTATGTTCATCAGTTAAATGAAGATGTATACCAGGCTATTATATTTGATGGCAATGATGAGGGCGCCAAGCTGATGGGTGTGGAGTATATTATAACACCCCGTCTTTTTGCAACACTGCCCGATGAGGAAAAATTGCTTTGGCATTCTCATCATCATGAGGTGAAATCGGGTACGCTGATCGCGCCGGGAGTACCGCAGCCGGCAGAAACCGAACTTATGAAAAAGCTCGTATCTACCTATGGCAAAACCATTCATACCTGGCATACCGATCAACAACGCAGTTTGCCGATCGGCGCCCCCATGATTATGATGGGGTTTACCAAAGAAGGGCAGTTGGAGCAGCGTTTACTCCAGGACCGGGATCAAAGGTTCAAAGTTCAAACGGGAGCCATCAAAAATCGAAGATCCGGGATTTCCCATCCCGCTGTCGATTCATTAGCAAATGCCTGGGAGCGGGGTATGATCCGGCAGCTGGTCGTAACTGATAAGGCTGATAGCGCTCTTCATAATCATTAAGCCTGGAAGTGTGCAGGGCGTGATGATAAGTGTGACACCTTTGGTTCCCGGTTTGTAGAACGATTACCCGGTTGCTTCTGAGCCATCGAGGTGAGTAATACCTATAGGGTGCTGGCTATAAAAAAGATAGGACGTATGGCCTGGATATTATTTTAAAGAAATATTAGTGGCTGCAAAATTGTGATAACTTCTTAAACGAGCATATTTATGAAGCAAAGTGACGACAGCCGGTTTATTCCCATGACTTCCGTAAATAGTAATTCCGGTAAAGAAGCAGGTGCGGATCTCTACTACTATACGAACCAGATTGTGAACCTTATCATGGTGGGTGCGCCGGACAGCGAAGCCTGGGTGCTTATAGACACGGGAATGCCCGGATGTGGAAAAGAAATAGAAGATCTTGCCTACGATCGTTTTGGCGCCGGACGAAAGCCTGCTGCCATTATCTTAACTCACGGGCATTTTGATCATGTGGGCAATATCGTGTACCTGCTGGAAAAATGGGACGTGCCCGTTTTTGCACATCCGGCTGAATTTCCATTTTTAACCGGTCAGCAAGATTATCCGCAGCCGGACGCAACGGTACAGGGAGGCCTGCTTGCTAAAATAGCAGCCATTTACCCGCACCAGGCTACTGATATAAGGGAACGGATTTTGCCGCTGCCCTGGGATGGCACGGTTCCTTTCCTGCCCGGCTGGAGATGGATCCCAACACCCGGCCACTCGCCAGGTCAGGTAGCCTTATTCAGAAATAGGGATGGAGTACTCCTTTCCGCTGATGCATTTATTACGGTAAGGCAGGACTCCCTTTATAAGGTATTGTTGCAGAAAAAAGAAGTCAATGGTCCGCCCCGGTATTTTACTACCGATTGGCATGCGGCCTATTTATCGGTAGTGAAATTGAGAGATCTTCACCCCCGGATCGTTATTCCCGGCCATGGAGAAATGATGGAGGGTGACGAGTTGGAAAAGGGACTGGATCACCTGGTAGAATACTTCGGCGACTATGCTAAACCCGATTATGGAAAATTTTCATGACGTATTTGAGCATAGTGGTATACAGGATGAACTTCCCGGTAAATGGCCTCTTAATTCCAGATGTCGTTCATAGCCGTTAAAATGATCGGTTGTTCGCCTGTAACCATTATGGTATGCTCATGCTGTGCCATAAAACCACCTTTATTTCCCACCATGGTCCAGCCGTCTTGTAAGGTGTCGGCATAAGTAGAGGCGGTTGTGATAAAGGTTTCAATAGCTACAACAGCGTTCTTTTTAAATCTTTCAGCGTTGCGCCGGTTCCTGTAATTGGCTATCTCCAGCGGTTCTTCGTGCAGGCTTCTGCCTACGCCATGCCCGGTAAGATTTTTAATCACTTTATAGCCGCGCTTTTTAGCCTCCGTTTCTATTATATGCCCGATGTTGGAAATACGAACACCGCCTTTTATGTTAGATATGGCCTTATGTAAGATTTGCTTCGAGGCTTCTACCAGTTTTTGATGTTGGTTCAGGTCGTTTCCTAATACAAATG
>JBQGCI010000106.1:0-3220 GCA_052038405.1 Acinetobacter pittii | reverse complement strand
ATTTTTGTCTTGGCGAAAGAGGCGGTTGCCAAATTTTAAATTAGGTGTACTGCGTTGTTTTTTTGTGTTTAAAAATGGATTATAACTATGATTAGAGTGGTTGAGCATAAACATGTCCAGGTCTCCATCTTTATCATAGTCAAAAAAAGCGGCTTGTGTGGTTTGAGTACCGGGCGCATCAATTTTGTAGGCTGCTGCCATTTCTTCAAAAACCGGGACACCGGTTTTGACGTTGACTCCTTTATTGATATACAGCTCATTTCGAAGATCGGCATCATCATAGAATTTGCCAGAATGGCAAACATAAATATCCGGCAATCCGTCGGCATTTACATCTGCAATGCTGACACCGGTCGACCAGGTCCCGTTTCCATTTAGCCTGGCTTTTTTTGTTACATCTTCAAATTTGAAATGGCCTCTGTTTAAGTAAAGTTTATTGGAAACCATGTTCCCTGAAAAAAAGAGATCCACTAATCCGTCGTTGTTGAAATCTGCAGCGCCTATGCCGGCCCCGTTGTAGAGGTATTCATAATTAAATACATTAAGCGAATCGCTTTCGTTGATTTTATTGATGAAACTGATACCGGAATGTGCCGGGGAAATGAGTTCAAATAGCTTTGTTTTGATTTGTCCTCTGGCTGGCTTTGATGTATTCAAAACAAAAACAGCGGCAAAACACCAAAGCAATTTTTTCATAATCCGGGTTTTAATTTTCTATATTCAGACTTTCGTCACCTTCATTGTAAGTCATGTAAACCATAATTAATGTCATCATCTCATCAGTTGAGCGCATATCTCCGGTGGAACTGATGGGGCGGGGCGGATGGTAGGGGTTAAATGGGTTGTTGGCAGTATTGTCGTATGTGCCCTCAATGATCAAACGGGATCCTCTGGGTATTTTAACCAATTTTTTAAACCGGTAAATTTCCTGCCATCTGAAATCCCAGCGCGGAATATGAACCAGTTTAATCGTATCATACAGCGGCGTCAATGCATAAGACAGAAATTCTTTTCCAATGTAATGCATGTGTGGCCAAACGTATAAAATTGACATATCTTCCCTGGGATTCATTAATGTTAGCTTGAATTTTTGAATGGTATCTTTCTCAATATAAAAAGAGGGCGTGATTTCCTGCTCGCCAATGCCTCCCGATCCGAAGCTGATTACCTTCACCTTTCTCAATATCGGGTCTTTAGTGAAAAATAGATTAACGCCCAGCGAGGTAGTGTCATCTCTCGTTAAAGGAGAATAGTGCACAGTGAGTAAAATTACGCCTCTTTTAGGCATTGTCCAGCCCATGTTCTTGGGATACTGTTCATAGGAAGCACCTGGTATCCAGCCGGAGTAATAAGCTATTTGTTTCTTATATGGAAGATAGGCCTGATATTTTGTTCTGTCGTCATCGGTAAGCGACAAATGATCGATTGTGTTGTACAAGTCTACCGAAGGATCCTCAACAGGATGTATGCTATAGTTAGCGTGGTGAATCAGTTTTTTGTTGGTGCAAAAGAATTCAATTCCTTCTACATTCAGATCGGAGGCAAGTTCAAAAGGTATCTTATAAACAACAAACCGTTCTGTATTGTCTCCCTTGATCGTGATATTGTTGCCGTACTTCAATACCAGATCAGGCTTTCTTGGATAGGACGACGCGTAATAAACTCCCGCATTAATTTTTTTGGTGTCTTTTCCTGCCGGGGCCTTGGCATCAACCCACTTTACGATGGTTTCAATTTCGTTTTTGCTGAGAGATCGGTCGTTACTATAAAGGACGTAATGAGGGTCGGCTTTCCAGGGCGGCATAAATCTGCTCTTCACCACATCCCTGATGAAGGTCGCTCTTTTAGCCACGTCCTTGTAAGTGAGTAATGAAAAAGGGGCCGATTCTCCCGGGCGATGGCAGGTAGCACATTTAGCTTCAACAATGGGAGCCACATCCTTATAGTAAGTTACTGTTTGACTGTTTCCGGATACATACAGTAGTGCACCGGCTAAAGTGAGTATCGTTTTATAAAAAGGCATCATTTTAAATGTCATTGATATAACAGCCTACTGCTTTGGTTTCAGCAATCGTTACAGGTTGATTGTTTAATAGTTCAGTTAATGCGTTTATCAGATAACCATGCACGCTCTGCAGCCTTTTCTCACCTAATTTACCCACTTTGTCATCTATCGCTCCGCGGTATACAATGTGTTCATTGTTCGCTACTATGACGGCTTCGGGAGTTATAGTAGCACCCAATAGGGTCGTCAGCTTTTTTTGCGCGTCCATGAACAAGGGGAATATTATTGAGTCTTTAGCTATAAAGTTTTTCACATCACTTTTGCTGTATGACATGCCAGGAACCACGCCTGCTATGATTACATTTTTATCCTTTTTATGTAACTGATTCAGTAATGGAATATAGTAAGCTGAAAGCGGACATTCAGGTGAGAGAAAGAGGTATACAACTAATTTATGTTGCAGCAACGAAGAGGGGGCCTTTACGACAGACAGTGACCTTATAGCTTTATTCAATTGTCCAATATCTATAGACCGGGTCTGAGCTGACAGTGAACCTGTCAGAAAGTAGAAAAGCATCGCAACAAAACACAAGAATCTCATTTAAGCTGGAAGTTATACTTATACAAAGTACAAAACTCCCGTTATATACGGGAGTTTTGTTGTTTCTTTTATTTTATTTTACGGCATGTCCCACCATACCCTTCCATAAATATCGCCGGGGCCGGCACCAAAATTCGGATCTTTAGCCATCTCGTCTATAGCGGCTTTGGCATTTTCAAAATTCCTGTCAGTTGTCAGGGGTAAATTGATTAACGCTCTTCTTGGCATTTTTTGAACAACGCCATCAGCTAAAATTTGCTCGAAGGCTAACACCGTAGTTGTATTCGGCATACCTGTTCTTTTGTAAAGAGACCAACCTTCGTTAGCTTGTTTAAAAAAGTGCAGGTAAGATTGAGACGCTATCTGATCCATCGCTCTTGCTGCATTAAACTTCACTTTTTCGTGATTATAAGAGGCATTGATTTCTGCATCTGTTATCGCCGAGTAATCAAATACCTGGGCGCGGCTTCCGAGCAAATCGTAATACTTCATAGAAGCTTTCACTGCAGCTTCATATAATTGACCGGCATTTTCAGTGGTAATTCCTTTTACCGCCAATTCGGCCCTGAAGAACATAAGCTCTGAGTAAGTTAACATGGGGAATGTCAGGCTGC
>JBQGCI010000105.1:0-7533 GCA_052038405.1 Acinetobacter pittii | reverse complement strand
GTGTACGTTCACCTATTTCTGTTTGCGCAAATTCTTCGATATCAGCTGGGCCAACGGGTTTAATAATATGATCGCATTTGCCACTTGTATAGGCGGTGTATTAATGGCCCTGCTGCATCATGCACAGTTATATACTTTTGTGACGGCGGTAGCAGCCGCGTCAACCATGATCTTTCTTCATTTTATTGCCAGATCTCAATGGATAGGAGAAGCCTCTCTGATTTACTTTTGCTTGATGCCAGGTTTCTTTCTGGTGAATGGCGTGTTAACCGGTACCGGTTTAGAAGCGCCTATTGTGAACTATAATCCGAACGGGATATTAAATATAAGAATGCTGACCATACCGGTTGAAGATGCCGTGTACGGGTATACCCAGTTTTTGCTGGTGATGTATTTTTTCAAACGTTTTTCTCCCGTGCCCGTTTTGCAAAAATCAGCTTACTAGGTACTGGTGCCTTTTTAAGGTACGCCTGTATAAAACCTGTTTATTGCTGTGGCTTTACCACCGCGAACAACTGCCGCCTTTTATTGTTAGTACAAGGGCTGCCGTGCCTGCAAGGTTCAGTCCCAAAGGGGCCGGAGCCTCGAAGCGACGGAGCTGAGCCGGAATATATGGCCAGTAAGCAGCGAAGTGTATACGGCGGAACGGCTTTCAGCGTAAAAAACATTATTTTCGCATCATGACGGAATTACCGGTTACTACTAAGATCAAAAAACCAGATTGGCTACGCGTAAAATTACCGATTGGTGAAGAGTACAAGCATGTACGCGGGCTGGTGGACACACATAAATTACATACGATTTGTGAAAGCGGCAATTGCCCCAATATGGGCGAATGCTGGGGCGCCGGTACGGCTACTTTTATGATACTGGGCAATATCTGTACCCGTAGCTGCGGCTTTTGCGCGGTGGCTACCGGCAGGCCTTTGGCAGTGGATTATGATGAGCCTCAGCGGGTAGCGGAAGCTATTTACCTGATGAAGGTGAAACATGCCGTGATTACATCGGTTGACCGTGACGAGTTGAAAGATGGTGGTGCCGCAATCTGGCATAATACCATTAAAGCTGTGAAAACCCTGAACCCGGGTACCACACTGGAAACGCTTATCCCCGATTTTAAGGGTAAAAAGGAAGATATTCGAACCGTTATGGCTGCCGCGCCTGAGGTGATCTCTCATAATATTGAAACTGTAGAACGCCTCACCCGCCAGGTGCGTATACAAGCCAAGTACTGGCGCAGTATGGAAGTGATCCGCACCCTGAAAGAGGGCGGTATCCGTACCAAAAGCGGCATCATGCTGGGATTAGGTGAGACCAAAGAAGAAGTGGTGCAAACCATGCAGGACTTAAAGGACAATGGGTGCGATGTGGTAACTATTGGTCAGTACCTGCAACCTACTCAAAAACATTTACCGGTTCAACGTTTCGTACACCCCGATGAATTTGCTTATTATAAAGATGCAGGTTACGAAATGGGTATCGATTATGTAGAAAGCGGCCCGTTAGTGCGGTCCTCTTACCATAGCGAAAGACATGTATTCCCCGGCCTTGGCCGCAAAGAGTGGGAACAAAGTAAGAAGATGTTTGTGTAGAGGGAAGCTGATAGTTCATGGAAGAGAGGGGGTGAGTGATGAATGGTGAGTAGTGAATAGTAAGTAATGAATGTTTCCTTTCGGCATATTAACCTACTTGCTACGCCTTAACAGGTTTCCCTCTGGCTACTTGCCACTTCCTGTTAGCTTTTTGTCTCACGGAGAGCTCGCAAAGGAGCAGCGATGCGGAGTCATTGGCTATTGAACATGGATCTTCTCTTCTGCTATATACAATGTCAGTTATACGATGTGCGGCCTTCCCTACGCACCATTAACTATTAACTATTCTCTATTGACCATTGTTGGCTTCTTTCAGCAATCCTTCTATATCCAGTCTCTTCGTATACATTTCCAGCGAACCATCCGGCTTTGAAGGCCATTCTTCTTTAGGTTTATCCCAATAGAGCTCCACGCCATTCCCATCAGGATCATCCAGGTATAAAGCCTCAGACACTCCATGATCGGCAGCGCCGCTCAGCGGGTAGCCGGCATCTATCAGTCTTTGCAGGGCTATGGCCAGCTCTTTGCGGGTAGGGTATAAGATAGCTGTATGATACAGTCCGGGTGCCGTTTCGGGCGCTGGTTTACCGCCCAGGCTATGCCAGGTGTTTAAACCGATATGGTGGTGGTAGCCGCCGGCCGAAATAAAAGCAGCTTGTGCACCATATAAAGTGGTGATCTCAAAACCCAGTATGCCCACATAGAAATCGAGCGACTTTTGCAGGTCGGAAACTTTTAAATGTATATGCCCGATACGGGCTTGCGCAGGGATTTTGTAAGCCATTGTGATGATGAGTGGTGACTAGTGAGCAATGAATAGTGAGTAGTGAATCGTTTCCTTTCGGCCTATTACGCTTTGGCTACTTAGTACTCCCTACCAGCCTTTCTTTCACTGCTCCCAAACCAGCGCGCTGGCGCCTAAAATAGCGGCGTCTGCTTCTTTTAATTCGCTAAACACCAATTTTACTTTGTTCTGGAAAATGGGTAGCAGGTTTTTCTCCATATGCTCCCTGGTGGGCTTCATAATGTAATCGCCGGCTTTGATCACGCCCCCGAATAATACGATCACTTCTGGGGATGAGAACATGATAAAGTTAGCTAATGCTTCGCCTAATATTTGTCCGGTGTAACGGAAAACTTCTTTTGCTACGGCATCACCTTTTTCCGCTGCGTCGAATACCGATTTGGAATCAACCTGTTCTTCAGGTATATGATTTAAAATGGAATCCGGGTTTTCAGCTCTTAGTTTCTTGGCCGTTACCGTAATACCCGTCGCCGAGCAGTAAGCTTCAAGAGAACCATGTGCTCCGGTACTGTAGTGTTTACGGCCGCCCGGGCGTACAATTACGTGGCCCAGCTCGCCGGCAAATCCGTCATGGCCGTATACTACCTGGCCGTTACAAACAATGCCGCTCCCCACACCGGTACCCAGGGTGATCATGATAAAGTCTTTCTTGCCACGTGCTGCCCCATACATCATTTCGCCCATTGCGGCAGCATTGGCATCATTGGTGAGGGTACAGGGAACGCCAAACTTCTTGCTGATCAGGTTGGCCACCTCCAGGGTGCCTTTCCAGGGCAGGTTGGGTGCGTACTCAATGGAGCCGGTATAATAGTTGCCATTGGGCGCGCCCACACCAATTCCCTTTAATTGGTAATTCTTTTGAAATTTCTGTATTAATGGATAAATAGCTAAATGCAGTGCTTCTACATACGCTTCTATAGTAGCATAGCCATCCGTTTTAATGTCTCCTTTATCAAATATCTGTCCGCGGTGATTAACCAGTCCGTATTTGGTATTGGTGCCGCCTATATCAATACCAATTACCATTTCATTTGATAAATCGTATATGCCCATTAGTTTCAATTAAGTTTTATTTATTATAATGAATCAGGGGTAAAAATACTTAGATGTGTTATAAATACACATTTTTTTTATTAATGGCCGCCGCTCACCTGGCTATCAAAGTCGATACCTTGTTTTTTCAACGCACGCTGACTGCTGATCGTATGCCATGCGATATATGCAAAGCAGATTAGTGGTACAATATAGGAGAGATGGGTCCATGGGCCGGTAGTTACCCCGTTAACTTCGGAACCCAGATCGAGGTCGATCAAGGCGCCCTGTGCCGGAGGGATGATAGCGCCTCCCAATATCATCATAATTAAGAAAGCTGAACCCTGGCTGGCGTATTTACCGGTACCTGCAATAGCCAGGGAAAAGATACCCGGCCACATTACCGAGCAGCAAAGGCCGCAGGCGATCAGGCAGTAATTAGCTGTCATACCGGTACTGAACAGAGATACCAGTACAAAGCCAACAGCCAGTACCGACACGGTTAACAGCAGTTTCACCGGCTTCTCCTGTGCATATAAATTAGCGCCAACGAGGAACAAAAGGAAGATGGGATAGTACTTGAAATCGCTGATCGGGTTTCCTTTCAGGTAGTTGGCCAGGCAAATGATACCAAAAGCAATAAACGGCATCAGGATCACCAAAATCCTTTTTGCAGAACGCGAAATATTAAAAACACTCACGGCGCCGGTCCAGCGGCCGATCATCAAACTGCCCCAATACAGGGCGATCAGGTGTGAATTATGCTCTTCATTAAAGCCTCCGAATTCGGGACGCAGCAGTAAGGCTCCGAAGTTGTTGTCGATCGTAACTTCTACACCCACATACACAAATATGGCAATCATGCCCATTACCAGTTGGGGGTATTGCATGGCGCCCCAACCCGTAGGCTCTTTTTTAGCCATTTGCATACTCGCGAACAAAAGACCCAGGATAACGATCAGCGAAGCATAAATGATCACGGATTTAGGTAGCCCCGTGGTGTCTTTGATAGCGTCGGCAAAAAGAATGGGCAGGAATACGATACCTATGATGAGTAATACGCGCAGCGCTTTCGGACTTTTTTCCAGCTTTTCATCACTGGTTACCTTCGGCAGTTTAGAAACGGCAAATATAATGGCAGCCAGGGTGAACAGGCCGGCCAGTACCAGGTACACGGTTTCAATATTGGCAATTGTTGCTTCTTTGGCGCTGGTAACACTGCCGAAAAGCATAAAGCTCACTGCCAGCGGACCTAACAGGGTACCAAAAGAATTGACGCCGCCAGCCAGGTTTAAGCGATGCGACCCTGTTTCCTGCGAACCCAGTGCAATGGCGAATGGGTTGGCTGCAGTTTGCTGTAACGAAAAGCCCAGCGCTATAACAAAGAACGCCACTAAGATCAACCCGAAAGTAGGGGTAGAAGAGGTGCTGATCAGCGCCAGGGCGATAGCGCCCACCACCGAAATGAGCAGCCCGTATATAATACCTTTTTTATAGCCGATCTTGTTCAAAATATCAACGCCACTGAGATACGAAAAAAGGTATAACAGCAATGAACCATAAAAATAAGCTCCATAAAAAGCAGAACCGATCAGCTGCGATTGCAACTGGTCGAGATGGAAAAATTTCTTACAAAAAGGGATGAAAATACTGTTGCTCGCGGCAACAAAGCCCCAAAAAAAGAACACTATAATAAGTGTTCCAAATTGCGACCACTTCGTGGTTTGTGTACTCATTTCAATCGTTTTTTACTATTGCCGGTAAATGTAAAAAGATAAAGCGTAATTAAAAATTTTAAATTAAAATGAATGTTGTTTGTTTTATATAAAATATCACTACTTTTAAGCGAAGCAAGTATTAGTTATGGAAATTGTTCATATATCGGCAGAGTGTTATCCTATGGCGAAGGCGGGCGGACTTGGAGACGTAGTGGGGGCGCTTCCCAAATACCAAAACGAGCTGGGCCATGTAGCGAAAGTGGTGATGCCTATGTATCGTACCAAATTTTTGTATGATAACGAATGGGATCTGGTGCATGAGGGCGGACAGGTTTTGGGAAACCATTGGTTTAAGTATAGTGTTATTAAAGAGAAGACCGGAAAGCTGGGCTTTGATTTGTACCTGGTAGATATTAATGGTGTACTGGACCGCGAGAAAATCTACGGTTACGACGATGATGCCGAGAGATTTATTTCCTTTCAGCTGGCTGTTTGCGATTGGCTGAGCCGCTGGCAGGATAAGCCGGATATTATCCATTGCCACGACCACCAGGCGGGCTTTGTTCCTTTCTTTTGTAAATACGTACATGCATTCAGATATCAGTTAGCCCATATACCCACTATTTTTACCATACACAACGGTCAGTACCAGGGACAGTTTAGCTGGGATAAATACTATATGATACCGGCTTATGATACCGTAAACTGGGGCTATCTGGACTGGAATAACCTGATCAATCCCATGGCTTCCGCGGTCAAATGCGCCTGGAAAGTGACTACCGTGAGTCCTAATTATATGGAAGAACTGCGCCAATCGGCCGCAGGGCTCGAAGCGCTGTTTGAATATGAAAGAGGCAAGTGCAGTGGTATCATTAATGGTATAGACACCGAAGTCTGGAATCCGGCCACTGACCCGTTTTTATTGCAGGGCTATGATGCCACAACCGTAACGGAGGGGAAGGCCAAGCATAAAGCGGAGCTGACCAAACAATTCGGGCTTGATCCCAAAAAACCTTTGATCAGCTTTATAGGCAGGCTGGTGGATGAGAAAGCCGCAGACCTGTTACCCGAAGGCATCAGCCAGTCTGTATATCAGTACGGAGGTAAGGCATCCTTCCTGGTACTCGGTTCAGGCAATACTTATGTAGAAGCGGCCCTGGTGGATATGAATAAAACATTGAAAGGTTATGTAAATACCTATATTGGCTATAGCGAGTCGTTAAGCCATTTGATTTATGCAGGCTCCGACTTTTTATTAATGCCCAGCAGGGTAGAGCCTTGCGGCTTAAACCAGCTTTATGCATTGCGTTATGGCACTGTGCCCATGGTACGGAACGTGGGAGGATTAAAAGATACCGTAATAGATTACGGGGCTCCGGGTGGCTTTGGCATTACAATGGAACAATCGAGTGTAGGAGACATTGCTTATGCGGTGGGACGTGCTATCGATCTTTATGACAATAAACCCGGACAGTTTAAAGAGATCAGAAAAAAGATCATGGGGATTAACCACAGCTGGACGTCTTCTGCACAAAAGTACCTGGAACTATATGAGTCAGTGGTATAAAAAATAGAGTATTGTTATCCAACTTTAAAAGAACAAATTTTAAAAAATAAACTTATGAGTATCTCGCAGGAAGTTATCGCAATGATTTTAGGAGGGGGGGCCGGAAGCAGACTTGCTCCTTTAACGAGCAGCAGGTCGAAACCTGCAGTGCCAATAGCCGGAAAGTACCGGTTGGTGGACATTCCCATTTCTAACTGCATTAACTCCGATATCAACCGGATGTTTGTATTAACACAATACAACTCTGCCTCTTTAAACAGGCATATCAAAAACACCTACCGGTTTAGCGCTTTCAGCACGGCCTTTGTAGATATACTTGCTGCAGAACAAACACCCGATAACCCGGCCTGGTACCAGGGTACGGCCGATGCGGTAAGGCAATGTTTAAGACACCTGTCTGCTTTTCCAAGCGAATATGTACTCATTCTTTCGGGAGATCAGCTGTACCAGATGGACTTTAATAAAATGATCGAGAATCATAAAGCAACCGGCGCTGATATTTCCATCGCCACCATACCGGTTGGCGATCGGGAGGCGCCCGAGTTTGGTATTCTGAAAGTGGATGGGGAAAGCCTGATCAGCTCATTTATTGAAAAACCTTCCAAAGATGTCCTGGGCGAATGGGTGAGCGATACCGGCGCTGCGATGCAGGCAAAAGGCCGCAACTACCTGGCTTCTATGGGTATTTATGTTTTCAACAGGCAGTTATTGCTGGACCTGTTATTAAAAATTCATCCCGATACTACTGACTTTGGTAAAGAAATTATTCCCTCTTCTATCAGCGAGTACAAGGTGGCCAGTTATCAATATGAAGGGTAC
>JBQGCI010000104.1:0-4068 GCA_052038405.1 Acinetobacter pittii | reverse complement strand
TGCTCTGCCTGATACGGAAATAAATCGGGCCCGCCCACTGCTATACCGTGCTGCCAGGCTGCTTCAAAAACCGATTTTAGCAGCGTGGAGTCTTCATAAGGCATATAACCGCCCGGCATAAAATTAGCATACACCATTACGGTTGACCGGGGAAAAGCGGCTTTAAGGGCCAGCATGTTTTTAATAAAGGCATTTTTGTATTGCAGAAAACTAAAACCGGGTGGATGCAACGCCCCTTTTCCAAAGGTTACCGCCGTTTCCTCGGTATTGACTCCCTCAACCCTACCATCAAATTCATTGCCCAGGGCCGCAAACAGCTTATGCAATCTTTGCTGTACTGCCGTATCCCACCTTCTTACTACCCAACCCATGTCTATATATTCCTTTTCCTCATAATTCTTAAAGCTGTACTGTTTATTTGCCCCGCCATGGTAAATGGTATCCTCCAATAAATAGCGTGGTGCAAAATTCCATTTCATCTGGAAACTCACATCCTGAACCTGTATAAAAAGGCGTTTGCCATATTTATTCAGAAGATCTAAATCTTCCTTTATGATGCCAAAATCATATTTATCTTTTTCAGGTTCCAGCTGGCGCCAAGAATAAGCTATTTGTACGCCCTGGAATAAGCCATTGGTGGCCCATTTACTGGTATCCTGCAACAACTCCCGGTCCATACCAATAAACATATAATTTTTTACCTGTGCCCAACCAGGGGTTGCCCAAAATAGAGAAAACAGAAGCGTGATCAGTTTCATCTGAAAAAGTGTTTACTTAATGTCAGCCTAATTATATATATCGTTTCAGTAACCGGCTCCACAACATTTGCAGCAGGGATATTACTGAGTATGCAATTTATACATTTGAAGCCGGTAAACACAATAAGGGTCAGCAACAGTATTTTTTTATGGAGTATAATAATCCCCGCTTCACTCCCTTCGATTCTGCTCCCCGCCATACCTGTCAATACCTATGCGCTTGCCGCATCAGTGTAACTGCTTTTCAAACTTAACCCGGTTGTTATCTGATCATGGCTTCAAAAGATGGGCAGGAATAAATTTTTAGCATTTAGCGCTATACTTAAGAGCAGCTCCCTATATTTGCACTCCCAAAATAAACAGGCCGCGTTGGTCAAGGGGTTAAGACGCATCCCTTTCACGGATGAATCACGGGTTCGATTCCCGTACGCGGTACCAAAAGCCAAATGGCGCCAAACATGAGCAGTTGGCGCCATTTTTTTGTAAAGCGATCTCTTTTGCACGGAACACATCCAAAGCCAATCTTCTCAGGTGGCCTGGCAAATAGCCGGCACCGGTTACCGAACGCCTGAGTTACAGCCTGAGATGCTGCTATGTTAGAAATAACAACCAATAACTATTTCTTTTTTACGATCATTTTCCGGTGTGTCTTACCCCAATCTATCATATGGTTTATAAGAGCGCCATATTCTTTCGCGTATGCTGTAAATTCATACTCTACCGTTACAGCCGGTTCTTCATAAATTTTTCGTGTAATGAGCCCATTCACCTCTAATTCCTTCAGGTTAATGGATAGCATTCTCTTGGTAATATTCGGTATACTTCGTTCTATATCTTTAAAACGTTTCTTACCGCTACAAATGGCATAAATAATAGGAAGTTTCCACTTTCCTCCTATCACATAAATTGTGTCCTGGAGCGCCAATAAATCACTGGTATCAATATCCGTTTTTGCACAAGTTTTCATGATATTTTATAGATGCTTTTATAAAACAAGTTACAAAATTGCAGATAAAAGTAGTGTAATGTTCTTCAACTTCCCCACGCCCTGCCGTACAGTTATACCTTACTCGAATCAATTCCATTTTTACAATCGGGTATCATAGATGATACTGGCTTAAAAGTTAAACCAGATCGATTCTACCTTTGCATCAGCAATTAGAAAACAACTGCGATTATTCAAATTTCAATCTCCTTTTTTTGGGTACATCGCAAAAAAGTATAAAAAAGAATTATTACGATGAAAGCAATTATTTTAAAAAAACAAGGCGGCACCGATCAGCTGGAACTAGCCGAACTTCCGGTTCCTAAGCCTGGAAAAAATGAGGTACTCGTTAAAGTTCACGCTATCAGCATCAACCCTACTGATGTTTACGCGAGACAGAACCCCTCATTAAATTATATATTTAATAATGAAGAACCTAAAATTTTAGGGTGGGATATCTCGGGGAGCATCGTGCGCATGGGCGAAGATACTTTGCGCTTCAATCTTAACGACGATGTATTTGGGCTTATAAATTTCCCTACCCACACCAGTGCCGGTCATGCGAAAGGCTACGCTGAATATGTAACTGCTAACATTAACGACATAACATTAAAGCCAGGCAATGTATCGCATAACGAAGCCGCAGCAGCGGGATTGGCAGCGCTAACTACCTGGCAACCGCTCAATAAGGTTAAGATAAAACCCGGGGATCGTGTATTAATTACTGCCGCCGGAGGCGGTGTAGGCCATTTTGCAGTTCAGTTTGCAAAGTATTTTGGTGCTCATGTTATCGCACTGGCATCAGGTTCAAAACGCGATTTTGTGATGAGCCTGGGAGCAGATGAATTTATCGATTACCAGGCTACTCATTTTGAAGATGTGCTTGAACCTGTAGATTACGTTATTGAGGGACTTAGAGATGAACACATTGAACGAACACTTCGAATTGTAAAAAGGGGTGGCAACCTATTGAGCCTGTGGACAAATATTGATGGCACCCGATGGGCTGCACAGGCTAAGGCCCTTGGCGTAAACGCATTCTATAATGCTGTAGCCTCCAGTGGCAGGGATATGACATCGGTAGCAGAGCTGCTAAAAAAAGGCATCATTAAATCCCACGTTTCAAAAATATTTAAACTTGAAGATGTGGCTATAGCCCATTCAGAACTTGAGAAAAATCACACTACAGGTAAAATAATCCTTAAGCCATTCTAACAGCAAAACAGTAATTACCATATAAAATCAGATTAATAATGTCAACATTAAAAGGAAAAGTAGCCTTTGTTACCGGAGGTACACGAGGCATGGGACGCGCCATTGTAGAACGGCTGGCAAAAGAAGGCGCAACAGTCGCTTTTACGTTTTTAAGTTCTGCAGATGTAGCGCAGCAAATTGTGAACAAAGTTCAGCAGAGCGGTGGAAAAGCTCTGGCACTTAAGGCCGATGGTGCGTTAAGCGGGGCGGTAGAAAAGGCCATAGAGCAAACAGCCGCTACGTTTGAGAGAATTGATATACTGGTAAACAATGCAGCTATATCTGTAGCCGGCTCCATTGAAACTGCTCATGAACGTACAGCCGAATACAACGATCAGATCAACGTAAATATCCGGTCGGTTGCGGAAGCCGTACGGGCGGCCCAGAAATATATGCCGGATGGAGGTCGCATTATTAATATTGCTTCTGTTTGCGGCAGCCTCATTGGAGGCCCCGGGCTGTCGGACTATATCGCTACCAAAGCGGCTATTTCTGCGTATACCAGGGGGCTGGCCTGGGACCTGGCCCCAAGAAAGATAACCGTAAACAGAGTAGAACCCGGGGCGACAGATACCGATATGTTACAGAAAGCTTCGGAGGCGGTGCGCCAGCAATATATAAATGCCATACCATTAAAGCGGCTGGGGCGCCCCGAAGAAATAGCAGGACTCGTAAACTTTCTTGCAGGGGAAGAAGCCGGATACATTACAGGAAGCAGCTTAAAGATAGATGGAGGCATCTCAGCCTGATTCAGGATATAATTGCTGATCAATGTTCGTGGCTTCAGCACAATCGGCAAGATGAAAAAAAATCTTGTCGATTATTTATTTGCATGAGGCATGAATAGCGAAAGCAGATATAACTGTTTAGCTGGCGCATTACTCTTACGAAAACTATTGTGCGCCATGCCCCTCGTTAGTATGAAAAGGCTGTGCATTGATGTGTTTCAAAAAAGTTTAAACAACCTCAATGCCTAAGCGGAGCAAGCTTATTAATGCCAACAGCTTTTCCCGTACCGTCTCCAACTCCTTAAACCCTACTTCAAAACCTTCTTCATACCTGGCGGCGCAA
>JBQGCI010000103.1:0-13327 GCA_052038405.1 Acinetobacter pittii | reverse complement strand
ATGGAGTGCGGTCTTACGATCAAGAATTACACAGATCTGAAGGTGGGCGATATCGTAGAGTCTTACGAACTGGAAGAAATAAAGAGAACATTGTAGAATAGTGAATGGGAAGTGGTGAATAGTAGTGAACAGGGTAATTCCTGACCACTATTCCCTACTTCCCACTTGCTTTATCAACAATATTTTGTTAAATGCATAGCTCAGCTTCATTATTGTATGGGGGCTGATTAATTTTGAATCATGATCAAATATTTTCTTGCGGGTTTATTTTCTGTAGCCCTGAGTTTAGCTGCTTTTTCGCAGGGTAAATCACAAAAACTGGTGGTTGATAAAATTTTAGGGGCTGTCGGAGACAGGATCATTTTACAGTCAGATATACAAAATGCGATACTGGATGCTTCACGTAACGGTGATCAGCTTCCGGAAGGTGCTGCCTGCTCTATACTGGAGCAATCGCTGATATCTAAAATTCTGGCTTTGCAGGCAGAGCGTGACTCGTTGCCTGTAAGCGACGATGAGGTAGAAGCGAATCTGGATATGCGTGTGCGCGGATGGGTAATGCAGTTTGGCAGTGAGCAGGCGGTGGAAGACGTTGCGGGGAAAACTATTTTCCAGCTAAAAGATGATTCCCGCCACCTGATCAAAGAGCAGATGCTGTCTAACAGAATGAAGCAGAAAATAGTAGAGAATGTGCATATTACTCCTACCGAGGTAAAGGCGTTTTTTGACAGGGTACCTGCAGACAGCGTACCTTTTTTGGAATCAGAACTGGAGATAGGGCAGATTAATGTATACCCGAAAGCGGCTAAAGAGGTAGAAGAGTACATTTATAATGAAATGATGAACTATCGCAAGCAGATTGAATCGGGTGCTTTAAGTTTCGAAGCAGCTGCCAAAAAATACTCCGAAGACCCGGGTAGCCGTGAAAGGGGCGGTGCTTACGAAGTGAACAGGAATGATAAAGATCAGTTAGACCCTGTTTTTCTTTCTACTGCCTTCAGGCTAAAAGCAGGGGAACTATCTATGCCGGTAAAATCAAATAAATTCGGGTACTTTTTAATACAATCTGAAAGCAGGCGCGGTGATAATGCAAAAGTGCGGATGATATTGAGAATACCGCCGGTAACAAAAACTGAGTTGGATGCAGCCAAAGTTAAATTAGACTCAGTAAGAACTGAGATTGTTTCCGGAAAGATATCTTTTAAGGACGCCGCCTATAAGTACAGTGAAGACGAGGCTACGAAAAGCTATGGCCCGTTTGTAATGGGACAGGATGGATCTACTTATGTGCACATCGATCAATTGCCTGACAGAGATATGGTACAGGCGCTCGCCAATTTAAAACCGGGCGAGTATTCACAACCCGTAACCTTTACCAACGAGCAGGGTAAGCAGGGGGTAAGAATATTGTACCTGAAGTCGAAAACAGAACCACACAAAATGAACCTGAACGACGACTACAATAAAATTGCCAGCATGGCCCTCGAAACAAAAAAGCAGAAAGCGCTGGATGATTGGTTAACGAAGAGAGTACCCACTTTCTATGTTTTGGTAGACCAGGAGGCAGCAGCTCAATGTTCTAATTTACAGAAATACCAGGCGACAGGCAGCAGGGGGTTCTAAAAATAAATTTAATGATCTGTAACAGGTTGGTGGTTAATTTCATCAGCCTGTTTTCTTTTAGACCGGTGAAGTTGGTAATAAATGATAGGAACAATCTGCATATTGCATTTGGCGTGCAGGCAGGGGCTGTTTTGCAACAAAGCGGAATTTATGATACAGGTAAAAGTAAAACGGTTTGCCTGCAGGATTATTTGTCGATCGGACCGGTTTTAGATTTGGAAACACAAAAGGGAAGAAACAGGAGAATAAACTGGCTGTCCGAAATTTGTCAGGGATTCGGGGCGGATGAAATAGGCAGGATTGTGGACTCAGATGGTCAGCTGATCGAAAAGTTGAAAGATGACATGAACCTTTATGATCGGATTTACCTATGGGTGGGGGCAGACGTTAGTGAGATGCTTTCAGCCTCGAGATTGCTGTATGTCTTACAGCTGCAGGACTGCTCCCGGCTGTTTATTATTGGTTTTTTAAACAGCTCCCTGATCCGACACATCGGAACATTTATGTATCCGAAGTCCCTGAGCGTAAAGGCGCCGGATGAAGTTGCTGCATTATACAACAACTGTAGGGTAATTGAGCAACAGGAGGTTTCTGAAATGCAGGCGCTGTGGGAACGATTGAGGATTGATGATGCTTATTTGAGAATATCTAAAGAGGGTACTACTATCTCTGCATGCGAAATGGACTTTTATGATCCCAACATATTAGTGCATTGCACTAATCGATACCAGGGTGCTTACAGGGTTATTGGGAAGACGCTGGGCTATGTGAATGAAGGAAGCATGAGGGAAGGTATTCCTGATTCGTTTCTTAGCTGGCGTTTAATAAACCTCATAAAACAGGGAACGCTCAAATATCGCGGAGCCCTATCTTCCATGAGAGATTACGAAGTTAAACTCGCATAGTTTATACAGGGCTAAATCACAGCCGCCTGGTGGCTGTGATTGTAGGTTCTTGCTCAATAGTATGCATATCGCGTCGTTTAAATATTAAAATTGAGAAACATTAAGAGCGAAGGTTGTGGGCATCAGATCTTAACTACCTTAATCCCTTAATGGTTTTTTTTATATTGTAAACCGTAAGGCAAGAAATGCGATCAGTTTACTTTTATCTTTTCTTGTAACTATTAAGGAATTAAGAAACATTAAGGGCGAAGCTGGTGTGGGCATCAGATCTTAACTACCTTAATCCCTTAATGGTTTTTTATATTGTAAACCGTTAGGCAAGAAATGCGATCAGTTTACTTTTTATCCTTTTTCTTAGAAAAACTAATCAACAAGGCTGGTAATAAAACGAGGTTGGTAACAGTAGCTGTAATTAATGTTACAGATGTAAGCCAGCCCAACGCCTTCGTGCCTCCAAAGCCACTGAAGCAAAAGATCACAAAGCCTGCAATCAGAACCATGGAGGTATAAATAATACTGATGCCGGTACTATGTATAGTTTGTATAACGGTACTTTTTACATCGTGGTTGTGGTGAGCCAGCTCCTGTTTATAATTAACCAAAAAGCGAATGGTAATGTCTATGGCGATACCGAGCGCAACGCTAAAAATCAGCACCGTGCTGGGTTTCAGCGGTACGCCGGCCCAACCCATGATACCGGCGGTAATAACCAAAGGAATAATATTGGGAATTAAGGAGCATAATAAGATGCGAAAGGATTTAAACAGGTATAACATACAGAGCGCTATCAGCAGGAAGGCCCAGAAGATACTTTCTTTTAGTCCATTAATGATAAAGCGACCGCCTTCTAAAAATGCAATACTACTGCCTGTAAGTGAAACATTGTATTGCTCTTTAGGGAATATTTCATTCGCTCTTTTTTCAATACCCGATAAGAGGCCCGGCAAGGCATGAGTTCCTACATCAGCCATGTTTACACTCAAACGGGCTTCCTGCCTGGCACTATCCATAAACCGCGATACCAGTTTGGTAAACGAGTCATCACCTGCACTGTCGTTACCGGTACTACCCGTTTTCATATTCAGGTATTGCGCCAATCCCGGTAAATCAAATTCCGAAGGCATCGAATAATTGGTGCTATCGCCATCGTAAAATGCCTGTTTGGCAAACTTTAGTCCTTCTACAAGACTTAAGGGCCGCGCTATTTCGGGTCTTGAAGACAGGTATTGGGTAAACGAATCGATCTTCACCAGGTTTTTGAAGTTTCGGGTTACGCCAAATTTCTTTTTGGTATCTATTACAATTTCCAAAGGCATAACACCTTTAAAGTTCTTTTCAAAAAACTTCAGATCGGTATAAATCTTATCAGTTTTAGGTACATCGTCTACCATATAAGCATTGCTTTGCAGTCTGAACGTACCCGCTGCTGCTATTACTACCAGAACAACCGTAACGATGTAAATGAGCTTCCGGTGTGCCAAAGACCATTTTTCTAAACGGTTGAGCCAGCGGTTCAGTCTTTGATTATTCAGGTATCGGGTATGCTTTTCCTTTGGAGGCGGCAAAAAGTACAGTACAATAGGAATGAGTATCAGGGATATAAAGAATAATAGCATAATGTTAATACCTGCTACTGCTCCAAATTCTTTTAAGATGGCGCTCTTGGTCAATGCAAAAACTGCAAACCCGATAGCCGCCGCCAGGTTGCAAAACAACGTTACAATACCCATGCGGCTCACCATATCTACAATGGCGTTTCTTTTTTTCTGCTGAACGGGAATTTCATTGCTTGTATGCGCCTGTTTTTTCCAGCTGGTATGGTATTTATTCAAAAAGTAAATGCAGTTAGGAATACCGATTACCACTATTAATGGTGGTATTAAGGCTGTTAACAAAGTGATTTTATATCCCAGTATATATATGGTACCCAAACAGAAAAGAACGCCGATGATCACTACGCCTAAAGACAGTAGCATCGAGCTTACGGCCCTGAAGAAAGGCAATAGTATAACGGCAGAAAGCAGGATCGATGCAGTGAGAAAATAGCGCATTTCATTAGCGATACGAGTAGCCAGTACCGTTCGTATATAGGGAAGCCCGCTCAGTTTTACTTCTACATGGGTTGCTTTTTCGAAATCGGCTATTTGTGCTGTAACCTCATTAATGGTAGCATCTCTTTTTTTCGAGTTAATAATTTCGGGATCCATGGTTAGTCCCATCAGATAAGCCTTAGATTCGGGGTTGTAAAGCAAACCTTTGTAAAAAGGTAAATTGAGGAAGCTGGCGGAGCCCTCATCAATTTGCACCTGGTTAAGAGGTGTGGCAGTGAATATTTTTCGGGCCTGCAGTTTTTCGCTGGCTGAGTCTTTTACCAGGTTTACCGCGCCCGGAATTGCAATGATATCGACAACCCCCGGTATGTTTTTAAGGTTGTTTTGAAGCGAGACATAAGAATTAAAAACTTTTTCTGTAAAAAACTGGTCGGTCTGAACGCCCACAACCATCAGGTTCCCGTCCTGCCCATATTTCTTTTTAAATTCCTGGTAAGCTATATTAACCGGGTGATCAGTCGGAATGGCCCTGGTGAACTCATACCCTAACTCTGCTTTACTTCCCCAGTAAGCGAAGAGTGCGGTAACGGCAGTTAGTAATATTAAAAGAGCGACTCTGTATTTAATAAGGGCTTTACCCAGCTTCTCCCACATAAAATATATTTATTGTGCTTTTTAGACGATGTTTAGTTTTTAAACTGTTGTTGTAAGCAACTTCTATTGTGATTTTGGCAAAGAAAAAGAAAAAACAATGCCAACAGGTAGTTTTTTTGAGACATGTGTCAACAAGCATTCACTCAATTCTTTATCAACCCAATAATTAAAACTTTACCTTGCAGTACTATTTTTTTATAATTGACAGATAAAATTCATAAAACGAAAGGAATCGTGCTTCGTACGGTTAAGTACGGAGAAACCAGCATCATTGCGTCGGTGTACACCGAATTATTTGGCCTGCAATCCTATTTATTAAATGGTGTACGCAGCTCTTCAAAGAAAGGAGGCTCAAGGATCGGCTTCTTTCAGCCGGCAGCGTTATTGGATATGGAAGTATACCACAATGAGTTCAAACAGCTTAATCGTATAAAGGAATACCGGTTCGCAACGGTATACCAGCAGGTTTTTACCGATGTGCTTAAGAATGGTGTTGCATCCTATATGGTGGAGTTATTAAGCAAATGTTTAAAGCAGCCCGACAATAATTACGGATTATTTGCTTTTGCTGAAGACTGTTTTATTGCCCTGGACCGGTGCGACGATAAGGTGATGGCGAACTTTCCTGTTTTTTTTGCCGTACAGCTAACCCATTTCTTAGGTTTTCTGCCTCAGGGTATTAATCCTGACATCGATCTGTCGGGCGAATGGGTATTCGACGTACAGGAAGGCGTTTTTACCAACGCGCCGCTTTTCCACCATTTAAGCCTGGAAAAAAAATATGCCGCCATATTGGCGGAGCTTCTACAGGTGCGCCAGCCGGGTGAGTTATCAGAAATTAATGCCAATGCTGAAGCCCGGCGTAAAATACTGGACCTGATGGAAGTATACTATGGCCTGCATGTACAGGATTTTGGAATGATGAGAACACTGCCTGTTTTAAAGGAGATTATGAGATAAGGAATTACCGCTTCCGGCGTTTGGGGTTTATTTTAGACATAACACGCCTTGTTGGTTGGGTTACCCATTTAAACGTTCGGGAGAAGCGGCCGTTTGTAGGATACTTCCTGTTGGGTGTAAGGTTATTGAAGATAAGCGCCACCAATAACAATATGAGTCCGCCGGTTAAAACGGGCGATAATACGTACCAGTAACCTAATGCCTTTACTTTGTCCGACCCTATTACGGCAATTAAGGCAGTAGCGCCGCCGGGAGGATGCAGGGTTTTCGTTATTTGCATGGCAATGATCGAAAAAGCCACGGCCAGCGGAGCCGTCAACCAAACAACCGGCGGACACAATTGGGCGATGGTTACTCCCACCAAAGCAGATATAACGTGGCCGCCTATCAGGTTCCTGGGTTGTGCCAACGGACTTTGAATACTACCGTAAATTAAGACCGAAGATGCCCCGAAGGAGCCGATCAGGAACAGGTTATCGCTTTCCGAAAGTTTGGTTTGCAGCAGGGCAATGATGCCAATACCAAAAAAAGCGCCTAAAAAAGACCAGAAGTGCTCTCTCCGGTCAATAAGGGTTTCCTTATAAGCCACATAGCGGGCAATTCTATATCCTCTTTTAATTTTTGCTTTCACGCGGTATGATCCTGCTTAAATGATCCGTGGTTGATCTGGCGGTTATCTTTTACCTGTTCAGATACGCTCACAAAATCCCTTTCATTTGTTTAACTATTCATTTCAGGGAGGCAAAGTTCATGTTTCAAAACAGCTTGACCAAATATTGCTGCTAATGATCTGAAAAGCTTTATCCAGCCAACTGATCTGTGCTGGTCTATGCCTTTTTAAGGCTATATTTAAAGTGAACATCAACAAAGTACATCCAATTATAAGCGCAGCCGGATCACAAAAAACCGCTACTGATCAATGTCTGGCTAAACGGTGTTGAATGTAGCTGATATTGAACAATAATTAAGCGAGCCTGCGCGCCTCATCATTTATGACCTGCACCATCCCCGGCCGTTTACCTTTTTCAAAACTACCGTATTGATCCTCTATTTTCAGCGCTTTGGCTCCATTGCTGGTAGCCCATTGCAGCGCAAGTTCCAGCGGCAGGCTAGGGTGTGCCTTGCGGAGGGTTTGTATCTCTGCCCAGATACTTAACTGACGGTTGGAGGCAAGGCTATCGGTTCCCAATGCCACGGCTGCTTTGTTTTTTATAAACATAGCCATATCGGGCAGCGAACGGCTGATGTACTGATTGGCGTTGGGGCATAAACACCAAAATACCTGGTTGCCGGTTTGCCGTATAAAGGCAAGGTCTTCTTCAGTTGTATATACATTATGTACCAGTAAAACCTGTTGTTGGGGCTGAAAATGATGAAAATAGGTTTGCAAACTGGTTTTGCCGGATGCGGTAAAGCTGTCTGTATTTAACCCCATTGCCTGAAACATTTCGGCAAATCCACCGGTTTTTTGCTGAAACCACCATGTTTCTTCTTCAGTTTCCTGGTTGTGAATAGAGAATAATCCGTTATGATCATGAGTGATCACTTTTTGCCATAACGGTTCTGATACGGAGTAGGGGGCATGCGGTGTAATGGAAACCTGCCGGGGGCCGAACTCCGCTGCGAATCGATGGTAAACCTGTTGATAGGCGTTAAAATTTGATTCAGCTAGCTGAGGGTTAAATCCCATCGCTTCAATAAAATTATGATACCGGATATTTTTTTTTTGCTTTTGCGCCAGCGTGTGTAGGGTATTGCTGATATCGCCCACAGCTACAATCCCGTTCTGAAGCATAGCCACTTCGGCTGTTTCGATAGCTGCAAGAATATCTGCTTCTGAAAAATTCCTTTTTTGTACTACCTGCCGTACAAAGGCAGGCAGGCCGGTATGTTCCTCAATATGGCCTTCCAGGTGACTTAATTCCAGGTGGCAATGGCAGTTGATGAAGCCCGGTGATAAAAGGCCTTCAATTTTCTCCACATCGCTTCCAGCCTGCTCGGGGCCAATGATATTTTCGACCATTCCATCTTCTGACAGCACTAAAACCTGGTGCTCCCTGAAACGGTAACCATCGAATAACAAATCTGCTTGTAACTTCTTAAAAGGCATCTTGTAAAATGATTTAACTTTGCACCCCCGAAGCCGTTCGTGTGGCGGGCATTGGTTCGGTATGGGCAGGTAGCCCGTGTAAAATTAAGAGAATTTATATGTTAGATAAACTGGAAGCGATAAAGGCAAAATACGATCAGCTGGGTGTGGCACTAACCAACCCTGAAATTGTGAGCGACAATAAAAAGTTTGCCGCCACCAGTAAAGAGTACCGTGGACTGGAGAAGATCGTAAATGCGTATAAAGATTATACAAGATTGCTGGATGATATAGACTTTAACAGGGAAGCATTGAACGGTGATGATGAGGAGCTGCGCGAGTTGGCGAAGCTGGAAACTGCCGACCTGCAGGAGCGTAAAGAAGCATTGGAAGCTCATATCCGCCAGCTGCTGATCCCCAAGGATCCGCAGGACGGTAAGGATGTTATTATGGAGATCCGAGCCGGAACGGGTGGTGATGAGGCGAGTATTTTTGCAGGCGATTTGTTAAGGATGTATGTAAAATATTGTGAAAAGAGAGGTTTTAAAACAGCCGTACTCAGTGAGAGCGAAGGAACGGTTGGTGGCTATAAAGAGGTGCAGCTGGAAGTACGTGGCGATGATGTATACGGAACTTTAAAATTTGAAAGTGGCGTGCACCGGGTTCAGCGCGTGCCTGATACCGAAACCCAGGGCAGGGTTCATACTTCTGCCGCCACCGTTGCGGTAATGCCTGAAGCCGAAGAGATTGACTTTGATTTACGCGAAGCAGACGTGAAAATGGAAACCTCCAGGAGTGGTGGTGCCGGTGGGCAAAACGTAAACAAGGTTGAAACCAAAGTGATGTTAACCCACATTCCGACCGGTACCGTAGTTATTTGTCAAACGGAACGCACCCAGTTAGGCAACAGGGAAAAAGCGATGCAAATGATGCGTACCAAATTATACGAAGAAGAAGTGCGCAAACAGGAGGAAGAAATTTCCCGCCATAGAAAGAGCCTCGTGAGTTCGGGAGATAGAAGCGCCAAGATCAGGACCTATAATTATCCGCAGGGACGGGTTACGGATCACCGGATCAATTTTACTTCTTATAACCTGGATGCTGTGGTTAACGGCGAAATACAGGAATTTATTGATAACCTGCAGTTCGCCGAAAACTCAGAAAAGCTGGCTAAACAGGAATAGTTACCACTCTTCCTTAACTTCCCTTCTTTTTATCTCTGTTTTACCAAATTTTCTGGGGTAATAGGCAAAGGTGAGCATGAAATATTGTTGTAAGCCGTTAGTGATGCGGGTGGTGGTACCGAACCGGTCTGCCGTATTGCTAACATTCTGAAACTGCTTTAAGATATCCATCGCAGAAAACTTCAGTTCGCCCTGTTGGTTTTTTAAAATGCGGCAGCTGGCAAAAGCATTCCATAATACAATAGGTTTTTCCAGGCCGGTGTTTTTAGTATGGTCCAGGGTTGAACTGATCGTATAGTTTTTGGGTAGGTTTACGGTAAGCCCGATCCTGGAGATATCCGATCGGTTTTTAAACGATGTTAACCCGGCGGCCGACTGAAGCGTTCTGTTATAACCTATCATTTTTCCAAGACTAAAAATGATCATAGATCGAAGAGAAAACTGGAGATTGATGTTATTATTAAAACCTGATGTATTGGTTTCCGAAAAAATGTTGTCTATATAGTTAGGATTGCGGTTGTTATAAAAAGAACCATTATACATTAGCTGCACATTGCTTTTTTTGAGGCGCCGTGAAATATTAAAATTATAGCCGATATTGTATGATTCACTTTGCTGTGCATTGATATAGTAGTACCTGCGCTTTCCTGATGGCTCATTGATCAGGCTATCTGTTACCGGATTTATTGATTTTACATAGTTACCGTTAAGCCCCCCGTTAAATGAGTATAAAGACTTAGGGTTCTGGCTGTTGAAGTTGCTGTAAAAGTTATAGGAATGATTTACCTTATTTTTAAGATCGGGATTCCCGATCCGTACATTAAATACGTCTACATCGTCGGTGATCGTATATAACTGGTCTACCTGCGCATACTCGAAGTCTTTATTGTAGCCGGCGCTTAGGTAGTAGTAAAAATGCTCTCTCCGGTTGTAATTATAAGACAATCCGCCGCCGTATCTGAAAAATGTAAAGGAACGGGAGAGATTCCGTATGGCAAATGAAGAGCTGTTATTATCCTGTTTAAAATCTTCCTGAAGTATCACATTTACATTAAAATTATGGGAGTAGGTATCTGCCCATTTGAAAGCCGATTTGCTTAATTGTAATGATGGGGTATACTCAATTTTTTCGCTGATATTATTATTGGTAAGCCGGCTATTGGTGATGTAATTCCCGATAATGCTATCATAATCGAATACACGATCGTTTCTTTTGGATTTGTAATATCCGAAACGTTGATCCAGGCTCAGGTTAATGCCAAAAAGGTTGAATCTCCCCAATAACAGCCTTTTAAGGCCATTATATCCTATACTGCCATTGATGCTCATATTGGACGAATTATCGCTGTATCTGCGATGATAGGAAGTGTCATCATTACTGTTGATAAGTGACTGAAAAACACTTTTTACATATCGCTCAGATTCATTACTGTTATTATTCACATTCAGGCTGGCACTGAGCTGGGCGAGCGGGTTATCATCACTGTACTTTGAGTAATCGAGCGACAAAGACTGCCCATTGGATCTGCGATCTTCCCTGTTATCTACATTATTCCTGCTGATCATGTTATTGGTTGTATCTCTGATATCAGTGTTTCTTTTAGTATTACTGTTGTCAGTGGAGCTATTGGCAGAGGCATTGACGGTAAAATTGTCTGAATAGCTATTCGTTTTAATATAATTAACGCCTACATTATGGTTGTTATTAATGCCACTTGTGGCAGCGCGATCTTCTATCAGCTGCGGGTTATCGGCTGTTGTCCGGTTCTGCAAAGAGAGGTTGGTTAAATACCGGTTGTTACCTGATTGCGTATAGTTGACCGTGATCCGGTCGTTTTGCCGGCTGTTAGAGGTTTCAATAAAATTATGGGTGAATACACCACCGATCGAATGATAGCGGTTGATACCCTCCGTATTAAAATTACCTACGTTTCTCAGGTTAGGATTATAGTTTCTGTAAGTATTGTTCTGGAACATTTCTGACAGGTTACCAATATTCTTATTGATATTATTGTAGCCCCCGCCAATACCTGCAGATGTTTTTTTGTTGTACATCTGGAAGGACAGGTCACTTTCAAACCGCTGGGTGGTGCCATAACCAATTGCCGCTTTACCAAAATACCCGGTTTGCTTGTTTTCTTTTAATTTTATATTCATCGTAAACAGCGAATCTTTTTGTCGTCGTTCCTCGGGTTTGAGTTTTCTGTCTACCTCCTGGTACACCTGTATTTTATCAATAGCATCTTTAGGCAGGTTTTGTGTAGCGATCCTGGCATCGTTTGATCCCATAAAAGGCTTACCATCTACCAGCACGTTGGGTACCTTCTTCCCGTTAAGGGTGATGCTGCCGTCTGACCAAACGGTGATTCCCGGCACTGCAGTTAAAAGATCTTCAACCACTGCGTTAGGTCCCATTTTAAAAGCAGCAGGATTAATTTCGAGTGTATCTCCGTTCATACGAATGGGAATCTGGGCTGTAACAGTAACATTCAAGGAGTCATCAAATGCAGGTGCCAGAAGCACGGCAATATGTTGTTCTGCTGAATCCAGCTGAAGCATTCTATTAAAGCTTTTAAATCCTGCATAGCTAACGTTTAAGATAATGGCTGTTTTCACCGGGAGTTTCGCCAGCTGAAAAGACCCATATTCATCTGAAAGTTGATAATTCACCAGCGAGGAATCTGTTTTCAGAATCGTTACGGTTGCCGATTCCAGTGCCACGCCGGTCAATGAGTCTTTAACGGTACCTTTAATAATACCCGTTTGGGAAAAGCTTTTCATGGATACAAAAAACAGGAAAAGCAAGAAGAGTTTTTTCATGAGTTAGTTTTTGATCGTATATGCTACAATGAGAGGAGTAGGGTTTTTCGGGTCTTTAAAGCAGTCTTGCAATTCTTTGGGAAAAGGTGCCGATTTGTCCTTCAATTCATACACTTTCTTTAATTGTTCTGCAGTAACAATGCGATAAAACATGGAGCCAACACGCTCTCCGCTAAACTCCCCGATGAGGGGTAAATTATAGGTGGCGCTATCGGGTTTTATTTTACTGGTGTTGTAAGAAGTATTGGTCTTTTTATCATAGAGGTAAACTCCATAGTTATTAAAAAAACCTATTGTTACGATAGTATACCGGTTAGCTTCATACATACTATATACCTGGCTCAGCATCCATCCATTGTTCCTTTCAAAATTATCCCGCTCGGTTGTATTTTTAAAACGAGTTTCAAAGAACGATTTGGGTAGCCCGTTTTCCATAGGTAATACTACCTGGTACATGGGTGTAACAATATCGTTAGACAACGCATAAACGGTATCAGTAAAAGGACGGGTAATGTAAAATGTGTCGGGCTTGCCACTCTCAAATGTTATGGCTGCCGATCCACGGGAGTACAAATAACGTGGCTCATTTTGCTTATTGTAAGGGAAATAAGCTTTTACCAGCTTGTCATTTTGGTAGATTTTTACTTCATAGTCGAGTGTGTCTTTGTAGTCTTTGTTTACGTGTATCTGGTAGGTACAGTAATAGTCCCCTTTCAGGTTATAGGCATCAAGAATGTCAAAGTTCGATACTTCAGCTTTTTGTATGGTGAAGCTGCTGTCTTTTAAATCTATAATATACTTCTTAAAATATTTCCTGTTCTTTTTATTGACAAAATCTGCTTTTATCTTTATCATGTCCTTCTCTGTAAGCGCATAATTTTTATTGCGCATAAAAAAAGATATCTGCTGTTTGTTCTTGTCGTATTTAGGGTACCCGTCTCCCCCCAGACTTTTGTAAGAAATACGGCGAATGAATTGGCCTTGTTTGGAATAAATGTTAAGAACCTTGTCCGTGTAACTAAAAATAATGAAGTAGTCTTT
>JBQGCI010000102.1:0-2392 GCA_052038405.1 Acinetobacter pittii | reverse complement strand
GAAATGGCTAATTCCGGTCCCCGCTCTTATGCTTGCCTATTACTCCTAAATGCGTATAAGAAAATCCTTTGTTATACTTCAACCCGTAACCTGCCATTCTATCCAGCGCAGCATGTCCAAATAATACAACACCTGCTCTCTGAAACAGATCAATGCTCAAATAGATGCCTGCGAGAAAAATCAATATTGCCAGCCCTTTATGATGAAAAAGATTATACAGGGCTGCCCCCACCCTATCATTGATCAGGTAACCCGCTATGCTGATATCCGGCCCCAATACAATCAACAAATACCAATACCATTCGGCATCGCTATTCCATAATAAGAAAATGCTCAGCAGCAACATCACCATCTCTTCGGTCTTTAATAGCCATTTCATTACTGTCCGTTTTCATTATTCGGGTAATAATTCCATCTGTTTGCCAGGTCCCGGCAATTTAACATCAAAAGACTTCCAGTCTTTGTGAACATCGCCTTCCGTTATGATTCTTCCCGCTTCAACCAGCATCCTGATGCGCCACATCAAAAACACATCCCCTGTTTTTATCTTCATCCGGTTCAATGTGTTTTGTAACACGCGCGACACTTTCTGCCATTCGCCCGTAATATTCTTCAGGATCTCGGCGTCATAAAAGCTGTCTTCCCTGCTTACTATTTTTTTGCCTCCCTCCAGCATACGTACCAGCGCATTTTCCCGGGTCAGCTTCATCCATTCGTCTGGATCCACCTCATACTCACTCAAGGTGACGGGCCTTGCCAGCTTTTTGGCTTTTAAAAATTCAGAAGGCTGAATTTCGCTCAGCCAGGCGGGGTAAAATATCTGTCCTTTCTCATTAATAAAAGGTAGATTGTTCAGATACAACACCATGACTCTTCCCTGGAACTCTCTTAGCTGCGGCATCAACCAGTAATAGCCACATACATCATGTTGATTCTGTCCCATCCATATCCATGCCTGTTCTGTTTCATTTTCCTGCAAGGCCTTAATCAGGTTATGTACAGTCAATTTATCGTCGACCAGGTCGGACTGTTCTTTGTAAGGTGAGTTTTCGAGCAATTGCCTCCACCATTCTCTCCGCTGCTGGTAACCTTCTGTCTCATAGATCTGGGCAACAGGACCTACAGCATAATCATCCTTTATCTGAATTATATCGCCTGCGAGAGACTCGTCGAGCTCCTGCACTTTACGCATCAGCTCCATCTCAATCTCGTTGAATACTATGTGTATCATTCTAATTAATAATTAGGAATCAAAAAATTACCAATTTCATTCCCCTTTTAAAGAATTAAAAACAGCAGTCAGAATTTTCAAGAGTTCTTCACAATCAAATATTAAAGAAGTAGCCAGTTCAGATTCCAAAATCCGGGATTCCTTTAATAATCGCCACCCAATCTCTCTTCCCCCTCGCCTCCCTGTATGATATTTCCAATTTACGCCTAAATCTTTTTCGAAGATCCCTCTATCGCTTCCTCCACCTTTGCACCTATAGCAGCTCCGTTATTGAACACCCAGGAACCTCAGCGGGAATCATTTTTTCAAACCTCAAATATTGACAAAGTTGTATGATCCTTTAATCCAGATGAAAGGCTTTTACCTGCTATAAGATTTTTTCATCGAGCCCCCATTACTCATAATTAATTAACAACGGCTTCTTTTAACTCATCCTCTTTATCAATCTCTACTACCAGGTTATTGATGATGAAAGCCTGGCGTTCCATAGTATTCTTGCCCATATAATATTCCAGCAACTGCTGAATATGGTCTCCATGTTCTATCCGCATTAATTGTTTACGCATGTCGGCACCTATAAATTGTCCAAACTCATCCGGGCTGATCTCTCCCAAACCTTTAAAACGTGTCACCTCCGGCTTACCTGAAAGCTTCTTTAGCGCCGCTTTCTTCTCCGCTTCGCTATAACAGTAGATTTTTTCCTTTTTATCACGTACTCTGAACAACGGTGTTTCGAGCACATATACCTTCTCCTGTTTTACCAGGTCGGGGAAAAATTGCAAGAAGAAGGTCATGATCAACAAGCGTATGTGCATGCCATCCACGTCGGCATCCGTTGCAATTACAATATTGTTGAAGCGCAATCCTTCCATTCCCTCTTCAATATTCAGTGCATGTTGCAGCAGGTTAAACTCCTCATTTTCGTACACCACTTTTTTAGTGAGCCCAAAACAGTTCAAAGGCTTCCCACGCAAGCTGAAAACCGCCTGTGTCTCCACATTACGCGCTTTGGTAATCGATCCGCTGGCGCTATCCCCCTCGGTTATAAAAATGGTGGTCTCTGCCTGCTTGGCCATAATTTCTTCCTTGTTCTTTGCAGGTGGATCATCATTCAAATGGTAACGGCAGTCGCGCAACTTCCGGTTGTGCAGGTTGGCTTTT
>JBQGCI010000101.1:0-1648 GCA_052038405.1 Acinetobacter pittii | reverse complement strand
AAACACAGCGGAAAAGGTGGCTTGACCTTTTTAGACCAGGTATCATTTTTGCATAAAAATGATACCTGGTCTGTTTTACCTAAAAAATGATACCTGGTCTGTTTTACCTAAAAGAATCCAAGTTTTTCCTTACTATAGGATATCAGCATGTTTTTAGCCTGCCTGTAATGGGCAAGCATCATTTTGTGGTTTTCACGGCCAATTCCCGATTGCTTGTAGCCCCCAAATGGAGCACCAGCCGGGTAGGAGTGATATTGGTTTACCCATACACGGCCCGCTTGTATGGCACGTGGAACCTGGTAAAGCTGATGTGCATCTCGGGTCCATACACCTGCGCCTAGACCATACATGGTGTCGTTGGCGATGGCGATTGCTTCCTGTTCATCTTTGAATGTGGTAACAGCCAATACCGGCCCGAAGATCTCTTCCTGAAAAATCCGCATGCTGTTGTTGCCTTTGAAAAGGGTAGGTTTGATGTAGTAGCCCTCTTCAAAGCCTTCGCCAACATTATTTTCATCACCTCCGGTCAATACTTCTGCTCCTTCTTCTTTACCAAGCTTAATATAAGACATGATTTTATCCTTTTGGATCTTAGATGCCTGAGCCCCCATCATCGTTGCTGGATCTAATGGATCTCCAACTTTGATCTGATTAACCCGATCGATGACCTTAGCGATGAATTTTTCGTAGATGTCCTCCTGGATCAGTAAACGGGAAGGACATGTACAAATTTCTCCTTGATTGAGCGCGAATAATACAGCACCCTCAATTGCTTTATCCAAAAATGCATCATCGGCGTCCATAACGGAACTGAAAAAGATATTCGGCGATTTCCCGCCCAATTCAAGCGTTACCGGAATGATATTTTCAGTAGCATATTGCATCACTAAACGTCCTGTTGCTGTTGAACCTGTGAAAGCTGCTTTAGAAACTTTGGGATTGGTAACCAAGGAGCGACCAAGCTCTGCGCCGAAACCATTGACAATATTGACTACGCCGGCAGGAATCAAATCGCCGATGATCTCCATCAGGACAAGAATAGATGCAGGTGTACTTTCGGCTGGTTTTAGGACGACAGTGTTTCCTGCTGCAAGAGCCGGTGCCAGTTTCCATACCGCCATGAGAATAGGAAAATTCCACGGAATAATCTGTGCGACAACGCCTATGGGTTCGTGTACAATCAGCGAAACGGTATTGCTGTCCAATTCGCTAATGGACCCCTCTTCAGCCCGGATTACACCAGCAAAATATCGGAAATGATCGATGGCTAATGGGATATCGGCATTTATGGTTTCGCGGACTGCTTTTCCATTGTCTATGGTCTCAACTGCTGCAATATATTCTAAATTTGCTTCAATACGGTCTGCGATTTTATTCAGGATGATGCTTCGTTCGGTGGCGGAGGTTTTTCCCCAAGTTTCAAAAGCCTTGGCTGCGGTATCGACAGCGAAATCCAGATCTTCTTTTGTTGAATGGGCAACTTGGGTAAACACTTTTCCGTCTACTGGCGAGATATTATCGAAATATTTTCCCTGAATTGGTGCAACAAATTTGCCGCCGATGTAGTTGTCGTATCGTTCTTTGAACGAGGGTCTTTTAATTGCGCTCATATAGTTTATTATTAATTATTTTTTAATCCCTTCTTATC
>JBQGCI010000100.1:0-10440 GCA_052038405.1 Acinetobacter pittii | reverse complement strand
TATCATTAACGCCTTGTACGGTTAATCCGTAGTTAGCAATGCGGGTACGATCATACTCAATATGGATCTGCGGCAAACCGCTTACTGTCTCCACCTGCGGGGTGGTGGCCCCTTTAACCGTCTGCATTATTGCTGCAGCCTTTTTAGCCAGCAGGGCCAGGGTATCCATATTCTCTCCGAAAATTTTTACAGCTACGTCCTGTCTGATTCCCGTCATGAGTTCGTTGAAACGCATTTGTATGGGCTGGTTTTTCTCAAATAATACACCAGGAATGACTTCCAGCTTTTCCATGATCGCATCGGCGAGCTGGTTGTAGGTTCTGCCCGACTTCCAATCTTCAAGTGGTTTCAAAATAATCACCAGGTCTGAAGCCTCGGGTGGCATCGGATCGGTAGGTACTTCAGCAGCCCCCGTTTTAGCCACTACCATTTTAACTTCTTCGAATTGCCTGATAAGGCGGGATGCCTGCATCGAAGTTTCAATACTTTGATTGAGCGAGCTACCCTGCGGCAGTATGCAGTGAAAAGCGAAGTCGCCTTCCTGGAGTTGCGGGATAAACTCTCCACCCATTCGATTGAACAGGAACACAGAAAACGCGAAGACCGCTATAGTAGCTGCTATCAGCCAGTATTTGATTTTTATCGCTTTTTGTAGCAGGGGATGATACCAGCGTTGCAACAACGCCATCATTTTATCGCTGAAGCTCTTTTTAAAATGAATCTTTTTAGGCAGGAAAAGCGCACACATCATAGGAATATAAGTGAGCGAGAGGATTAGGGCGCCCAGTATTGCAAAGCCCACTGTTTGTGCCATAGGTCTGAACATTTTGCCTTCGATGCCCACCAATGTAAGGATCGGTATATATACTATGAGGATGATGATCTCGCCAAAAGCCGCGCTGCTCCTGATCTTGGAAGCCGATTCAAGTACCTCGGCATCCATTTCTGATTGCGTGAGCTTTTCAGTGGATTTCCTGAGTCCCAGGTGGTGTAACGTGGCCTCTACGATAATTACGGCTCCATCTACGATCAAGCCAAAGTCAATAGCACCGAGGCTCATCAGGTTGGCGCTTACGCCAAAAATATGCATCATGCCTAGTGCAAATAACAAGGACAAAGGAATGGCTGAAGCTACGATCAATCCGGCACGCAGGTTGCCCAGGAAAATAACCAGCACAAAGATCACAATCAGGGCGCCTTCCACCAGGTTTTTCTCCACCGTTTTAATGGCCCGGCCTACCAGGTCGGTCCGGTCAAGAAAAGGTTCAATGATCACATCGGCGGGAAGGGATTGCTGAATGGTTGGCAGCTTTGCCTTGATGCGTTTCACTACTTCATTGCTGTTTTCTCCCTTAAGCATCATCACAACACCCCCTACAGCATCAACCTCGCCATTAAAGGTTAGAGCGCCATAACGCACTGCGCTGCCATAACGCACATCAGCCACATCCTTTACAAAAATGGGAATATTGCCTGCCGTTTTTACCGCAATATTTTTAATATCCTCGAGGCTGGTGGCCAGGCCGATGCCTCTTATAAAATAAGCATTGGGTTTTTTATCGATATAAGCACCGCCTGTGTTTTGATTATTCTGTTCGAGAGCCGTAAATATCTCGGGTATGCTCACGCCCATCGCTTTTAAGCGATCGGGATTCACTGCTACTTCGTATTGCTTGAGCTGTCCGCCAAAACTGTTTACTTCTGCTATACCTGGTGTGCCGTATAATTGCCGGGCTACGATCCAGTCCTGCATGGAACGCAGATCCCTGGCATTATATTTACTTTCACTGCCCTTTTTGGGGTGAATAATATATTGATACACTTCTCCTAAACCCGTACTCACGGGAGCGAGCTCAGGTATGCCCATTCCTTTAGGAATGGTTTCTTCTGCCTGCTTTAGTTTTTCGTTCACGAGCTGCCGGGCGAAATAAATATCGATATTGTCTTTAAAAACAACTGTGATAACCGAAAGCCCAAAACGGGAAATACTCCTGGTTTCTTCAAGGCCCGGGATGTTGGCAATACTTCTTTCAATAGGGAAAGTGACCAGCTGCTCCACTTCCTGGCCTGCCAGGGTAGGGCATACGGTAATGATTTGTACCTGGTTATTGGTGATGTCCGGCACCGCGTCAACAGGTAGTTGAGAAGCGCTCCATGCCCCCCATATAACGAGTAGCAACGTCATGATACCGATAACAGGTTTGTTTTTTATACTGAACCTGATAATTTTATCTAACATTTTGGATTTAATTAATATGCAGTAAAAGATGGGCGGGTAACTTCTTTGCAAAAGCAAAGTAACCGGGCAGGCATATTTCATATATATGAAACCGCTGGCCCTGATAAGGCGCTCAGTTGTGTACCGGATACAAGAATTGAGTTATATGCTAAGCATTGTGCTTTGGCGGCTGCCAGATATTGCCGAAATAAGCGGAAATAAAAAAGGTATGGTGTATAGGATATTGGGGTGTTCCTGTTAAATCAGGTTTAAGGTCTGTTGTTTTCAGCGGTTGCAAAGCAAATCCGGCTATGACATTACAACAACTGCAGGTGCAAAAGGGGCTGCAGACATCATTGTGGTCATTTTGATGACTATGGTTAGCCGCCTGTTCAACCTGCGACTGCTGCGCGTCATTATTACACTCGTTACTTGCATCACTGCAAGGCAGTAAAGATACCACCATGAGGTAAAAGCTGAACACCAGTGTAAAGAATTTCATTGGCGCAAAGGTATTGCCATCGGGTATAGGGACAAAAAAATATATTGCATCTCCGTTTCAAAACCATTGAAGGAAGAGCTGCTTTTAGTTACGGGCCGGTGCAGGTTGAATGGGAGGTACAAGATACAACAGGACAGTTCCGGCTTTGAATGGCTTAATTTCGACAGCTAACAGTTGCTTGATTCGACGAAAGCCGGAGTAAATGATAGCGGGCGACATAATGCGGTTGTTACTAAAAGACAGGGGTGCCAATGCCGGACAGGCAAGAGTTAAACCCATGGGCAGAGAAGACGGGTAGCGGCCATTTAAGCTCGGTTAGGATGATAAGCTGGCGGTTAACAGATGACGAGGTTGTTAGTTAACTCAACCTGACCCGCTTATATTTATGCCTGTCCGTTCGTTTAAGCAGGCATCTGTGGATATTTTTCCGTTGTTTTATACCAAACCGAACAACCTATTTTTGAATGACTATGATGAATAAAAGGATACAACTGTTTCTGGTACTATTAGCATGCTTTAATATAAGCCTGGCCGCACAGGACCTTTTCCCCGATGGCACGCCCATCCCTGATTGGTTCAGAAAAAATGAATTGACTGATGTTAAAAAGCTCGGTAAGCAGTACCGGATAACGGCTCACGGCGTTAAAACAGACAGCAGCCTGGTGCAAACCCGGGCCATACAGTCGGTAATTGATAAGGCTGCCGCCGCGGGTGGAGGCGTCATCATTATCCCGCGCGGCGTTTTCTTAAGCGGCAACCTGTTCTTTAAGCCGGCTACACACCTGCACCTGGAAGAGGGCGCTACGCTAAAGGCAAGCGATAATATCAGTGATTTTGAAGTGCTTACTACACGTATTGAAGGGGAGACCTGTAAATACTTTCCGGCGCTCGTAAATGCCGACAGCGTGAATGGATTTACCATCTCGGGCGAGGGCACGCTCAATGGCAATGGCCTGCGCTATTGGAAAGCCTTTTGGTTGCGCCGCAGCTGGAACCCCCGATGCACCAATAAAGATGAAATGCGTCCGCGGCTACTGTATATCTCTAACAGCAAAGATGTGCAGGTGTCCGGTGTGCGGTTGATCAATTCGCCCTTCTGGACTTCGCACTATTACAAATGTGAGAACCTGAAACTGCTCAACCTGTATATTTATGCACCCGCGGCACCGGTTAAAGCCCCCAGTTCCGATGCTATAGATTTAGATGTGTGTAAAAATGTATTGATCAAAAACTGTTACATGTCGGTAAATGATGATGCGGTGGCTTTGAAAGGAGGAAAAGGCCCGCAGGCGGATAAAGATCCCGACAACGGAGGTAACTTTAATATTATTATAGAAGACAATACCTACGGGTTCTGTCATGGCGCCCTAACGTTCGGCAGTGAATCGGTGCATAACCGGAACATCATACTGCGTCGCATTCAAATAGCGCATGCACAAAGATTATTGTGGTTAAAAATGCGCCCGGATACACCTCAGCTATATGAATATGTAACGGTGGAAGATATCAAAGGAAGTGTAACGAATATGCTTTATATACAACCCTGGACACAATTCTTCGATCTGAAAGGGGAGAAGGATATTAAAATGTCCTATGCCGGGTATATCACTATGAAGAACCTGAAGCTGGAATGCGATAATGTGTTTAATGTGGGCAATTCAGATCAGTATCAACTTAACCATTTTACCTTTAAAGATCTGAAAGTTAAAGCGGCCAAAGATCCCGGTATCCGCAAAGAGTATATCCCGAACTTTATCCTTGATAATGTAGTGATAAACGGTCAGAAATTTTGACCCGGAAATAGCCGGTATGCGCAGGGGAAGCCTTTTTATCCGGGAAAGGATTTTTAATGGGGTTGGTTTCTCCCGGAATCACTTTCTTTGTTGTTTCTCGGGGGCTACAATCAGCTTTCTTTATAAATGGGTTAGCAGGCAAGGCATGTCGCCAGGGCATTTACTGCTGGTTTAGCATATTCCGGATTTTATAACTGCCAGCAAGTTGAGATATTTGCAATATCAAAATCAGGATTATGGACACACAGGCCAATATCAACTTTAACAGAATTGCAGCAGCAATCGATTATATCCAAACCCATTTCAGGTCTCAGCCCGGACTGGATGAAGTAGCCAGGCATATACACCTCAGCCCGGCACATTTTCAAAGACTGTTTACAGAATGGGCAGGTACAAGTCCTAAGAAATTTCTGCAGTACATTAGTATCGGCCATGCCAAGAAATTACTTGTCCGGGACAGTGCCAGCCTGTTCGACGCTGCTTTGGAAACCGGCCTGTCCAGTACCAGTCGCCTGCATGATCTGTTTGTTACTATAGAAGGCATGACGCCTGCTGAATACAAAAACGGGGGTAAGAGCCTGCATATTTTGTACAGCTTTGCAGAAAGCCCTTTCGGCCCCCTGATTGTAGCTTCCACATCCAAGGGGATTTGTTATATGGCTTTTGAAGATAACGAAGAAAACGCTCTGAAGGAGCTGATCAACCGGTTCCCGAACGCGGCATTTGAACGCAAATCAGATCTGGCGCAGCAAAATGCCTTATTTATTTTTCAAAACGACTGGAACAAACTCCGTGAAATTAAGTTACACCTTAAAGGAACAGCCTTTCAATTAAAAGTTTGGGAAAGCCTTTTAAAGATTCCCATGGGAAAGCTTTCCACTTATGGCAGCCTGGCTGCGGCTATGAACAGCCCAAATGCTTCAAGGGCAGTGGGTACCGCCATAGGCAGTAACCCTGTAGCGTTTTTAATACCCTGTCACCGCGTCATTCAGGCCACCGGCACTTTGGGAGGATATATGTGGGGACCCACAAGAAAAGCTGCTATTATAGGTTGGGAAAGTGCCCGGACCAATGACACAGTATCGTAAATTATAGATGGAAAGATAGGCGGGAAGCGTTTTTTTTAAAACAGAATGATGGTATTGCATGAGTGTGTAACAGATATCGTATTGAGGAGTTGGATCAGAAGCGGGAAGATCAGTTATGGTGGCAATAGAACGCTACTGATTTACGGTGCCTTAAATTGTGTTTCCGGCAAAACAATGAAAAGAGCAAACCGGGTATTCTTCGAATCCGAACAGGAAGCCCGGCAACATAATTACCGGCCTTGCGGACATTGCATGAAAGCGGCCTACAAAAAATGGAAATATGGATCTCTTTAATCAAATAATCGATCACGATCGTAACTGGCTGCCATACGATGGAACGGTTCACTACTATGGTAAGCTATTATTGAAAACAGAGGCCGATTACTACCTTCAAAGATTGTTGGATACTATTGAGTGGAAGAACGATCAGGCTATTATCTTCGGGAAGACGATTACAACTAAAAGGAAAGTGGCCTGGTATGGCGACAAGCCATTTGAATACACCTACTCCAACACTACCAAAAGAGCCATGCCCTGGACTGAAGCGTTGATCGCATTAAAGGTTTTGATCGAAAAAAAGACCGGTGAAACTTTTAATTCATGCCTCGTTAACCTGTATCATACCGGAGAAGAGGGAATGGCCTGGCATAGCGATGGAGAAGCCGATTTGAAAAAGAACGGTGCCATTGCTTCTTTAAGCCTGGGTGCCGAACGCAAATTCGCCTTCAGGCATAAACAAACCAAAGAAAAGGTAGCACTGGTCTTGGAACATGGCAGCCTGCTGATTATGAAAGATACAACACAAAGTTTCTGGTGGCACCGGCTTCCGCCTAGTAAGAAGATCACGGCGCCACGCGTCAACCTTACTTTTCGAACCATCGTAGAGTCATAGTTCTCATCTGTTATAAAGGTTTGAAGAAGGGGAAACCATTAAGGAATAAAGGTTATTAAGGTAGAAGATTGATAGCGTTCTAATGCTTCATGCCCTTTTATGTCTTCATGTTTTAAAAGATTAGTCCGTAAGCAGAACCATTAAGAAGTTTATTAATCGGCTTGTGTCAACGATATTTGTTCTTAACACATAAAACTCTTTAAAAAATGGCACAACAAATAAACTGGGGAATTATTGGTTGCGGAGATGTAACAGAAGTGAAGAGCGGTCCTGCGTTTAATAAAGTCGCGCAGTCTAAATTAGTAGCTGTTATGCGGCGTAATGCAGAGAAGGCTGCCGACTACGCGCGCAGGCACGGCGTTTCTAAATGGTATGCGGATGCCAATGAACTGATCAATGATCCGGAAGTCAACGCAATCTATATTGCCACCCCACCTAATACCCACGCTTCCTATACCCTGGCCGCTTTGCAGGTGGGCAAACCGGTGTATGTTGAAAAGCCAATGGCATTAAATGCAACAGAGGCCAGGCAAATGTTGGAGGAAGCAACGAAAACGGATGTAAAACTTTGTGTGGCCCATTACCGCCGTATGCAACCCATGTTCTTAAAAATTAAATCGTTGGTGGAAAAAGGGGCTATTGGTGATATCCGCTTTGTGCAACTACATTTGTTGCAAGGCCAGTCTGCGAACCTCATTGCCCGCTCAGAAGAGAATTGGCGTACCGATCCCGCATTATCGGGTGGCGGTCTCTTTCACGACCTTGCGCCTCACCAGATCGACCTGATGTTATACCTCTTTGGCGCCGTGAAGCAATATGGCGGCAGGGGTGTTAATCAAACCCGCGCTTCCCTGGCCGACGACCTGGTAACTGGTTCTATACTTTTTGAAAACGGGGTTTTATTTAACGGGGTTTGGTGCTTTGCGGTGAGCGAGCAGGATGCCGCAGATACCTGTACCATTTACGGCGCAAAGGGAACTATTCGCTTTGGTTTTTTCGGACAAAAAGTTTGGTTAACGGTTAACGGGCAAACAGAGCTATTGGTGTTTGATCCCCTGCAACATGTAGAGCAGCCCATGATTGAAAAAGTAGTGCGCTATTTTCTCGGTCGTGGTGAAAATCCCTGTGATGCAGCTATAGGAACGCAGGTCATGGAAATCATAGATGCATTCGCAGCCAAGGCCACCGTAAAAAAAACGGATAGAAACAACCCATAAAACGCATATACTTTAAAGTTTCAAAGTGTTGGTGCACAGCCTTGCCCGGCAGCAGCGTGCGTGTGGCCCCGGCCCCGTTGCTGATGAGGAATGGGGCCATCTTAAAATTTCAATTGAAATTTCAATTACAGCAGGGCCGGATGCAGAGCCGGCTCCGCAGCAGGATAACCATCGCCTCTTATGTTTATGCCTGCAACGTTCCAGCGGCTCGTTGATCTCATAATTATAAGTACAACCGTTGCGTTTTTCGGGAGATGACCTTATCTTTAGGGCTTCTTCAGTAAATCGTTAATATGCCTGATGAACATTGCTGCTTTACCATTATTGCTATTGAATGTTATCATTTCTCCGGGCCTGGGCTATGGTTTCAAGGGAGCCAATTGCCAAAATGCCAGTAGGAATTGCCTGGTACCGCTTCGTTAACCGGCAAATACAAAATCAATTCAAAATTTTAATGTTGTTTATGAAATACTTTTTTGCTTCGTTTTTCCTGCTGGTGGCGTTGGCTAGCCACTCTCAAAAGAATCAGGGCGACCTGAAATTATGGTACAACAAGCCAGCCACCCGATGGGTAGAAGCTTTGCCGGTAGGGAACGGCAAAATTGGAGCGATGGTTTTTGGCGGCGTGGAAGAAGAGTTATTGCAGCTCAATGAAAGTACCTTGTGGAGTGGTGGCCCGGTGCAAAGAAATGTAAACCCTGGGGCCTTTCCGTTCCTCGAAAAAATAAGGGAGGCCCTGCTAAAAGAAAAAGACTATTCCAAAGCCTACAATCTTACCAAAAAAATGCAGGGGCTGTATTCGCAGTCTTACCTGCCCCTGGGCGATATCAAAATCAAACAGCGTTTAAAAGGCAGCAGTAAGCCCACCGGATATTATCGGGAGCTCGATATAGCTAATGCAATGGCGCGTACCAGCTTCACAGTAGATGGCATAGAATTTACCCGGGAGATTTTTGCTGCCGCCCCGGCTAATATCCTCCTGGTGCGTATGGCCAGCAAAACAAAAGGCGCACTGAACCTGGATGTGGCCACTCAATCACAGCTGAAATATGCGCGGGAGGTAAAAAGTAATAACGAGTGGCTGGTAAATGGTAAAGCCCCGTCAAATGCCTATCCGAACTATTATAACCCCAAAGATCGCGAGCTGGTTTCTTACAAAGATGTATCTGGTTGTAATGGCATGCGCTTCCAATACCGGATCAAAGCGGTATCGAACGATGGTAAAGTGAGTACCGATACATCGGGCATCCATATAAGCAATGCTACTGAAGTGATTTTATTTATCGCTGCAGCCACCAGCTTCAATGGTTTTGATAAATGTCCTGATAAGGACGGCAAAAACGAAAGGGCATTGGCAGCCGCCTACCTGCAAAAGGCAATGACCAAAGGCTTCCTTGCTTTAAAAAAAGAACACCTGGCGGATTATCACAAATTTTTTAACCGTTTTGATATGCAGGTGAAGGATACGCTGGCTGATAATCCTGCGAGGAAGCTTCCTGCTGATGAAAGACTAAAAGCATACACGAAAGGAGCTTATGATCCGGGTATTGAAAGATTATACCTGCAATTTGGCCGGTACCTGCTCATTTCATCTTCCCGGCCGGGAGGGCCACCTGCCAACCTGCAGGGTATATGGAATAAAGAGCTGAGACCACCTTGGAGTTCCAATTATACTATCAACATCAATACGCAGATGAACTATTGGCCCGCCGAGGTAACGGGCTTGTCCGAAATGCACCTCCCTCTGCTTGAGTGGATTAAAAATCTTTCAGTTACCGGTACGTATACCGCCAGTGAGTTTTACCACACGCGTGGTTGGGTAGCGCATCATAACTCCGATATCTGGGGTTTATCAAATGCGGTCGGTGATAAAGGAGACGGTGATCCCAAATGGGCGAACTGGTATATGGGCGGTAACTGGTTGAGCCGTCATATATGGGAGCACTACCTGTATACCGGCGACCGGGCTTTTCTGAAAAACTATTACCCGGTGATGAAAGCAGCCTGCGAGTTTTCGCTGGACTGGCTGGTAGAGGATGGCAACGGCAACCTGGTTACCGCACCCTCCACTACCCCCGAAAACAGTTTTAAAGATGCCAATGGTAAAGGGCAATCGGTTTCCGTGGGCACAACCATGGACATGTCCATCATCCGCGACCTGTTCACCAATACGGCAGATGCTGCTAAAGTATTGGGTATAGATAAAAACTTCAGCGATACGCTGATTGACAAACGGCAGCGGCTTTCTCCTTTAAAAATTGGAAGTAAAGGCCAGCTGCTGGAGTGGAATGAAGATTTTCAGGAAGAAGAGCCACTACACCGTCATGTATCTCATTTGTACGGCCTGCATCCCGGTAAAGAAATGACCGCTTTCCAGGATCCCAAATGGTTTAATGCGGCAAAGAAAACCCTCGAACTAAGAGGTGATGAAGGCACGGGCTGGAGTAAGGGCTGGAAGATCAACTGGTGGGCGAGGCTGCTGGATGGCGATCATGCTTATAAACTCGTACGCGAGCTATTGACTTATACCGACCCTGCCCGCTCAGGAGGAGCAGGGGGTACTTATCCCAATTTTTTTGATGCCCATCCTCCCTTCCAGATCGACGGTAATTTTGCAGGTACTGCGGGTATGGCAGAAATGCTATTGCAAAGTCACCTGGGAGAACTACACCTGCTGCCGGCCTTACCTGCGGCCTGGAATGAAGGACAGGTTAAAGGTTTGAAAGCCCG
>JBQGCI010000099.1:0-18813 GCA_052038405.1 Acinetobacter pittii | reverse complement strand
CGGGCAGTGCAAGAGCTGGCTGGATAGCGGCCTGCAAAGCCGTGCGATGACGCGTGACAGCAACTGGGGTATCAAAGTGCCGCTGCCCGATGCAGAGGGTAAAGTGCTTTATGTGTGGTTTGATGCGCCCATCGGTTATATCTCTGCCACGAAAGAATTAACGGAGAACTGGGCGGATTACTGGTGTAAAGCGGATACCAAGCTGGTACATTTTATCGGGAAAGATAATATTGTTTTTCACTGTATCATATTCCCCGCTATGCTTCAAGCGCATGGCGATTTCGTACTGCCAGACAATGTACCTGCTAACGAGTTCCTGAATATTGAAGGAGATAAGGTATCTACCAGTCGTAACTGGGCCGTTTGGGTGCACGAATACATTAAAGATTTCCCCGGCTGCGAAGATGTACTACGCTATGTGCTTTGTGCCAATGCGCCTGAAAATAAGGATAATGATTTTACCTGGAAAGACTTCCAGGACCGGAATAATAATGAGCTGGCTTCTATCTTCGGAAACTTTGTGAACCGCACGTTTGTGTTAATGCACAAGCTATGTGGCGGCAAGGTGCCGAAGTTGCATACAGATCTATTGGATGAAAAAGATGAATCGATTATTGCAGATATAGAAGCAGCGAAAGCCAAAGTACAAACGGCGCTGGAAAACTATCGTTTCAGAGATGCATTGTACGAAGCGATTGACCTGAGCCGTAAGGGTAACAAATACATGCAGGAAAAAGAGCCATGGATTGTTGCTAGGAAGTTGGCCGAAGATCCGGAGGCGCAGAAAAGCATTGATAATTGTTTGCACCTGTGCTTACAGTTAACGGCCAACCTGGCTATTCTCATCAACCCATTTCTGCCCGCCACTGCTAAAAAGATGTTACATATGATGAAAGTGGTAGATAAAATGCTGGATTGGGAGCATGCGGGAAAGATCAACCTGTTGAGTGTAGGGTATTCTTTAAGGGCGCCTGAGATTTTGTTCAGGAAAATTGAAGATGCAGAAATTGAAGCACAGATTCAGAAACTAAAAGCCGGAAGCCAGCAAAAGCCGGAAGCTACCGCCCCACCTGCGGCTGTAAAAGCAGAAAGCCCAGTAGCTGCAACTGATGTTAAGCCCGAGATTGTCTTTGATGATTTTGCTAAAATTGATTTGAGATCAGGTACTATATTATCGGCAGAGAAAGTAGAAAAAGCTGATAAACTTTTGAAGCTACAGGTAGATCTTGGCTTTGAGACCAGAACCATCGTGTCGGGTATTGCCCAGCATTTTGATGCGGATGCCATTGTAGGGAAAAGAGTGGTAGTAGTAGCTAACCTGGCTCCCCGTAAAATGAGAGGGATTGAAAGCAACGGAATGATCTTAATGGCAGAAGATGCCGAAGGCCGGCTGATATTTGTAAACGGAGAAGAGGGCGCCGTTAACGGCAGTAAGGTCAGTTAGGCCCTCCTGCATATTATAAACCGAAAGGGCTTCTCATTTGGGAAGCCCTCTGTTGTTTCTTCTGATCGTCCTAAGCAAGCGCTTTCAATTTCCATCGATATACAAATTGTAACAAAAGACAAAAGTTTTTTGCAGACCTGCACCTGCTGATCCGCAAGGCCTGCTTATTTGCCTGTTAATCTTTTATTGTTTTGTAATGATTGCCGGCAAAGTGGTACACCCACAACGGTTGTCAAATTGTTGAGGCACCTATTAAAACATCCGTTCTCGCGGGTTCAATCCCTATGCCAGGATCTTAAATTAATACTGCATCACTGGTAAAAACGCTGCTAACCGCTTATTTGATGCCAGGCCTGATAAATATATTCAGCCTTTTATGTATATTTAGTAATATGCAGTTGCGTTCGGCATATAAATTGACTATCAAGAAAGACCAAATAGCAGTACTTGAAAAAGAAAATTAATTTAAGAGAACTTAAGCTGAAAAAACTACGGTTTAAAAGGCTTCGGTATCGAACTATGCTTATTCTGCTGGGTATAATAGCTACCGTGGTTCTTGCATTTAATTTTTGGTTTATTGATCACGCTGAGGAGGCGCTCGAGCAAATTGTATATTCACAGTCAAAAGGAAAGCTAAAGCTCAAAGTAGCTAAGTTTAAATTTAACTGGATCAACAACAAAATTGAGTTACAGGAGGCATCCATTTTTAGTACGGATACTACAGCTGCAACCAGTTATGCTGTTAACTCCAAAAATATCAGTATTAAAGCCCGCGGATTTTTACCATTGCTTTTTAACCGGGAAATTTTAATTGACTCTATAAGGCTGGTGTCGCCAGGGGTGGTTTTCACACGTAACAGACCCCGGAATAAAGTTAAAGACACCACCATCGACAATACTTTTTCAGTAGCCGAGGAGATGGGGCGTATTTCGAGGTCGATAACGGATGCGATTAATGTGCTGCAAATAGAAAAGTTCCGGTTAGATGATGGCAGTTTTTCGCTCATTGATAAAACAAGAGCCGGGGAAAAGCCGTTTGCCGTAAATAATATCTTTATTCAATTGGACAACCTGCAGGTTGATACTACTACCAGCAAGAGGGGGCAACAGAAAATTTCTTTCACTGATAATATAGCGGTCAGGACCTTTAATCAAAATATCGCTTTCCCCGGCGGAAGACATTTCATCGCTTTCAAGGATTTCAGGGTTAACCTGCAAAACCAGCGTGTAGAATTTGATAGTTGCACTTTAAGAGCTGTAAAAGGTGACAGCTCCCGTACTGCGTTTAAAATATTTTTTGACAAGCTGCAGTTGACCAATATCGATTTCGATTCTTTATACAGTTCGGAAACCATCATTGCCGATTCGGTGTATTGCAGCCGGCCACAAATTTTCCTGGATATCGACAGCGACCGGAAAGATAACGGTAAAAAAAAGGAACGAAAAGCAGGCGTGGAGCGGGTGGATGCGGTGATGCAGCAATTATTGGGTGATATGCGCCTGGGTTATGTAGGTGTTAAGAACGCGGACATCGATGTTAATACGATTAAACAGGGAAGAACCAGTACTTTTTCGTCAAGGGACAATAGCTTTGAAATCTACCGGCTAACCGTCAGGCAAAATGAGATCAGGCCTATTTCGCTCGATAAGTTCGTTATGTCCCTTCATAATTACGAAAATGTAATACGGGATGGCCGGTATGCCATTGCTTTCGACAGCGTGCGTTTTGAAGATGATATCATTAACCTGAGCCAGTTTAGTTTCAAAGAATTAAATAAGGGTAAAACCGTTAAGAGTCTTTTAATGCCCAGTTTTCAGGTAAGAGGCCTTTCATGGGAATCGCTTCTGTACGAAAATGTATTTTCTGCGCAGAGCGCTACCTTTTACGACCCCAAAGTAAATTATACATTGAATGGAGCCAGGAAGAAAAGCCGGTCGAAAAACCTTTTTGAAACTTTAAACAGTGTAGATGATGTCATGGATCTTAAAAATCTGGGCATTCACCGGGGCGACATCCAACTGAATTTTGCAAAGGGCGGTTCTTTACGCCTCACCAATACCAACCTGGATTTACGGGCCAACGATTTTGCGAGTGCCAATAAAATAAAAAATGTGCAACGATCGGTAAACGTACTAAGTTTTGATAAGGGTGTTTTCAAAAAGGGCGACCTGATTGCGAACTTGAACAACGTGCATCTGTCAGAGAATAAAAGCGGCCTGCGCGCTGCCAGCATGGCCATAAGGGGAAAGGATATACATGCCAATGCCGAGGATATTTTTATCGGATCGGTTATCTTAGACAGTGTGAGTCAAAGTGTTTTTGTTGACGGCGTGAAATGGAATAGGGCCACTGTGCGTTTAACTCCTTCTCCGAAAAACAACAGAACGACAAAAACCGGGAAAAATAAGACACCTTTGGTATTACGTAGTATCCATGGTGAGCATACCTCACTCGATCTAACCTTAAATGCGGGCCATATTACAGGTAGCTTCAATACGATACTTCTCAATGAATTTACAAAAAATGCAGCAGGTAAACCTGAAATAAAAGGCCTGAGCCTTGATGGACAGCAGGTGTTAATGGAGGGACCGGATATGCGTGTGTCAGTTGACCGGCTCGACATTAAAGACAACACCCATAGCATAATTGAGGGAATTGAACTACAGCAGCAAAATCGGTTCGACACGATCATGGCCTTTATACCCAGGCTCACTATCATTCCTAATATTACAGAAATTGTAAGTGGTAATCTTACGCTGCAAGGGTTGGTGTTACAGGAGCCCAAAATAACTGCCACCATCGGGAATAAAGATAGCGCTGCTAAAAAAGAAAAGAAAGCTACAACTATTGAAATAGGAAGTGCATTATTACAGAAGCCCGATATAGATCTGACACTGATCAACAAACAGGACTCTGCCAGTTATATCCGCTGGGATGGAGCAAAACTGAACAGCTACTTAAAAATCACCCGCCTCAAATCAACGCCTGAAACTCCGCTTAAAGCTGACCAGATCAAAATGTATCTGACCAATTTTGAATTCATATCGGCCAGGACCCGCAAGTATGCGACCAATGACAACAAACTCCATATTGAGCTGAATGATGTTGCGTTAAATAAAAACAGCGATGGTAAAATGGATTGGCGAACCAATCTCAACATCCTGTCGTTAGATAAACTGGCTTTTGATAGCCTCGGTAAGAACGCTGCGGTACTTGAGTTGGATAAAGGCGATGTGAGAAATATTGCGTTGAACTCTAAATATATAAGCAGCGTAGGTGATATCATAACCAACAGCAGGAATTTGAGCATCAATGGTACCGATGGTAAATTTGCTACGGGTAAAAATACCCTGCACTGGTATGGCCTTACTGTGAAAGATCAGGTACTGGGCGTTGATTCATTCAGCCTGGTTCCCAAACAATCGGTGGAAGAGTACCGTATGGCAAAAGCTTATAATGAAGACTACCTACGCATAAAAACAGGAAGGATTACAGGAGGTCCTATTGATCTTGAAAAATATAGTCACGATAGTATTTTAAGCATTGGACGCATAGAGCTGAACGATGTGGACCTTTTTACATTTAAAGATAAATTACAGCCGGATACAGCAAAGCGTTACAAGCCATTACCTGCAGAAATGTTACTTGGGTTAAAAAGCAGTCTGAATATCGATAGTGTGAAGCTGAACAATATGCATGTAACTTATTGGGAAATTAATCCTAATACTGATACATTGGGTATCATACCTGTGTCTCATCTCAACGTCACGATGCGCAATATCAAAAACTATGATATCAGGCCAGACGATAGCATTTACATACTGGCTACAGCCGATGTGCTGGATCAGTTACATACAACTCTTGATATAAGCCAGTCCTACATGGACACTACAGGGTACATGCGCATGAGCCTTACAACAGGGCCTATGGATCTGGCAAAGTTTAACCCCGTGCTGGTGCCGCTTGTGGGAGCTAAGGTTTTTGATGGCCAATTGCAGCGTTTGCAGGTGAGTGCTGTCGGAACCAATGATGCTGCGCTGGGTTCGGCATACATGTATTACAAGGGTTTGAAGATTGGGCTGCTCAATAAAAAAGATCTGCCTAACCAGACATTCATGAATAAGCTGGTAAGCAGCATAGCGATGGCGTTGGTTGTAAGAAAAAATAACCGGGGAAAAGAGTCGCTCGTGTTTTTTGAGCGGTGGCAGGATAAGTCTCCGATTAACTATATTATCAAAACCACGTTGGAGGGCATTAAATCGAGCATAGGTTTACCCGGCGCTAAAAAGAAGTTAAGAAAGTACAATAAGAAAATTGACGCAGGCAAGAAATAGCAAAGAGGCATATGAAAACAATATCTATACCGGATGATTTTTATTTTGAAGGGTACCGGTTCTCTTTTAAGAAAAAGGAAATTCCGATAGAAGCAGTGCATCAATATCTTTCAGGGCAAAGCTACTGGGCCAAAGGTATTTCGATGGAGCTGGTAGAACGATCTATTGAAAATGCTGTTTGCCTGGGTATATACGATACAGACGGGCTGTTAGGCGGTTTTGGCCGAATGATTACGGATCAGGCGGTATTTGCTTACCTGGCTGATATTTTTGTATTGGAAGCGCACCGTGGTAAAGGGCTGTCGAAGGTCATGGTTCAGGCATTCTGCGATCTGGCAGCACAATTCCAGGTGAGGCGTATCATGCTGGCTACCCTGGATGCACACGGATTGTACGCTCAGTTTGATTTTGAGCAACTTCCTAATCCTGAAAAGTTCATGATCCGTAACGGTGCCACCTATTAGACCATTCGGTTTATATATTTATTTGCGGTAACTTTGCAGGCTTTAACCGCCCCGCTTTGATATGGACAGAATTTATTTAGATAACGCTGCAACAACCGCTTTGGACAAGGACGTGCTGGATGCCATGTTGCCTTACATGACCACTCATTTCGGCAATCCTTCCTCCATTTATTCTTATGGAAGGGAAACACGTTTGGCTGTAGAGAATGCGCGCAAGACGGTAGCCAGGTTGCTCGGAGCTCATCCCGGGGAGATCTTTTTTACCAGCGGTGGCACAGAAGCCAATAACACCGCTATACTGGCGTGTTTAAGAGACTTGGGTTGCAAACATATTATCACATCTCCCATTGAACATCATGCCGTATTGCATACGGTGTCTCATTATGCCAATGACGGTATTTCACATAGCTATGTAAAACTGTTACCCGACGGACATGTTGATTTGAATAACCTGGAGGAGCAGCTGTCCAATGCCGGTGTGAAATGCCTGGTGAGCCTGATGCATGCCAACAATGAAATCGGCAATCTTTTAAGTATGAATGCAGTAAGTTCCCTATGTAAAAAATACAATGCCCTGTTTCATTCAGATTGTGTGCAAACGGTTGGCCATTACCCGATAGATTTGAGCCGTATACAAGTTGATTTTATTTCCGCAGCGGGCCATAAATTTCATGGGCCCAAAGGAACGGGTATTTTATATGTTAGCCGTGAACTGCAGATAAAACCAATGATACATGGTGGTGGACAGGAGCGTAATATGCGGGCAGGTACCGAAAATATTTACGGCATCGTAGGGTTTGCCAGGGCGTTGGAACTGGCCATGGCAAACTATGAAAAAGATTCGGCTTACATTAAATCACTCAAAACTTACATGGCCGAACAGCTAATGGAGAAGATACCGGTGGTAACTTTTAACGGAGACTATGCGGGTAGTTCCCTGTATACAGTTTTAAATGCCTCTTTCCCGTTAACAGAAAGATCGGAGATGTTACTGTTTAATCTAGATATCAACAATATATGTGTTTCGGGCGGCAGCGCATGCAGCAGCGGCGCTAACCAGGGTTCACATGTGATTAATTTGGTTAGCGGCGACCCTGATAAAGTAGCCATACGTTTTTCTTTTGGTAAGTACAATACAAAAGACGAGATAGACCATGTTATTGATAAGCTGAAGGAGTTATTGTAAAAAACCTCACCACTCACTCCAAGCTGCTACCGGTACCGGAGCCCTGTCTCAAAGGGGGTACTTTTTTATAAACCAGGAAGCGTGTCGTATTATCCGCCTTGAAAGATGTTGATGCTTTAATGAGGTTCGCTACTTTTCTGTTACGGGATATTGCGGGTCTTCCATAATATTCACTTCAATTACGCCGGCCGCATTTGATAGTAAACGCCTGCAGTCTGCGCTGAGGTGCCTTAACTTCACGGTTTTGCCTATATCGGCATAGCGCTTGCTTAATTTGTCAACCGCATCAATAGCACTCATGTCGCTGATACGGCTTTCTTTAAAGTCGATGATCACTAGGCTCGGATCGCCGGCTACATCAAACTTTTCCGAAAATGCCGTGGTTGAACCAAAGAACAAAGGCCCGTAAATCTCGTAGTGTTTAATACCTTCGGCATCGGTGTATTTTCTTGCTCTGATACGTTTGGCGCTCTCCCAGGCAAAAACCAGGGCAGCAATAATTACTCCGATCAATACCGCCAGTGCCAGGTTATGTAACCATACGGTTATAACGGCAACCAGAATGCCCACTACAATATCTGCTTTAGGCATTTTATTAATGATGCGGAAGCTGGCCCATTCGAAAGTACCGATGGCTACCATCATCATGACACCTACCAGGGCTGCCATGGGTACACGGCCAATAAGAGGCGCTCCGAATAAGATAATGGCTAAAATGGTTAAGGCAGCAATAATGCCCGATAAGCGGGCTCTTGCGCCGGCTGAGAGGTTTACGAATGTTTGTGCAATCATAGGGCAGCCGCCCATGCCCGAGAAAAAGCCATTGAGTAAATTGGCAGTTCCCTGCGCCAGGCATTCTCGGTTGCTGTTGCCTTTGGTGGCGGTTATTTCATCTACGAGGTTTAAAGTAAGTAATCCTTCTGTTAATCCCACGCAGGCCATTACCAGGGCATAAGGAAAAATGATCTGCAACGTGTTGAGGCTGAAAGGAACGGAAGGAACGTGTAAGGGGGGAAAACCGCCTGCAACAGAAGCGATATCGGATACGGTTTTGGTAGAAATGCCAAAGATATTTACAACTGCAAATACAACAGCAATGGCTACTAAAGATGAAGGAACGGCCTTGGTAATACGGGGAAAGAAAATAACGATGGCGACGGTTAAAGCCACCAGCCCTACCATTACGTATAAAGGCGCTCCCGTCAGCCAGGCGTCAGTGCCGCCCGTCTTAAACTGGTTCAGTTGCGACATGAAGATAATAACGGCTAATCCGTTTACAAATCCATACATAACAGGTTGTGGCACCAGGCGAATGAATTTGCCCAGTTTCAGAAAGCCTATTACTAATTGAATGATGCCCGCTAATGCCACGGCAGCCAATACATAATCGATGCCGTTAGATTTCATCAATGCGATCAGGGTAACGGCGGTGGCGCCTGCTCCGCCTGAGACCAGTCCAGGACGGCCTCCCAGAACTGCCGTAACCAATCCCATAATAAAAGCGGCGTATAAGCCTGTAAGCGGGTTAAACCCCGCCAGAATGGCGAATGATAAGGACTCCGGGATCATCGTCATAGCTACGGTGAGCCCGGCCAGTATCTCGGTGCGGTAATTTATTTTTTGCGAAAAATCGAATAATCTGAGGATCGGGGTCATATTTTAAAAAGTTGCAAAGGTAACAAAAGACAATTAGTGCATAAACTGGCTTATTTTTAAAACGGGCGGTTAACAGCCCTTCAATTAATACCCACCATTTATGAAATATATCCAGCTTTCTTTTATCATGGTTGTAATGGCCAGCTTTTCTGCAGCGGCAGCCCGGGAAACGAAGCGTCCGTTTCGTGTAATCGCTTATTATGCATCTAATGCTTCCAACATCGACAGTTTCGCTGTAGATCAGCTAACGCATATTATTTACAGTTTTTGTCACCTGAAGGCCAATCGCCTGCAAGTAGACAATAAAGCAGATTCCCTGACTATACAAAAACTGGTGTCTTTAAAACGCAGGTATCCCCGGCTTAAGATCCTGTTGTCGCTGGGAGGCTGGGGCGGTTGCCAAACCTGCTCTGATGTGTTTAATACGGAAAAGGGCAGGGAGGAATTTTCAAGGTCGGTAAAAGAGCTGGCCGACTATTTTAAAACGGATGGCATTGACCTGGACTGGGAATACCCGGCCATACCAGGTTATCCCGGGCATCCTTTCAAACCGGAGGATAAGGGTAATTTCACCGCGTTGATAAAAACCTTGAGAACGGCCCTCGGTAGTAAACAGGAAATCAGTTTTGCGGCGGGGGGATTTCCAGCGTTCCTGGAGCAGTCGATTGACTGGGCCGGGGTAATGCCGGTGGTGGATTATGTTAACCTGATGAATTATGACATGGTGCACGGTAATACCCCGCATACGGGCCACCACACACCGTTATACAGTACCGATAGCCAGAAGGAGTCGATGCATGCTTGTGTAACCTACCTGGAATCGATTGGTGTGCCCCCGCATAAAATGGTGGTCGGAGCTGCTTTTTACGGCAGGAGTTGGGGGCAGGTTGAAGATGTCAATAATGGATTATATCAACCCGGAATATTTAAGAATTTTCTGCCATATAATGGTTTTGATGAGCTGATTAACAAGGCAAATGGTTTTTCTTTCCATTATGATGATAAGGCCCATGCCAGCTATGCTTATAATAAAAAACAAAAAATATTTGTGACCTTCGACGATGCAGCCTCCATTCGAAAAAAAACACAGTATGCGCTTGATAAGGGGCTGGGTGGCATTATGTTTTGGGAATTGAGTATTGATAAAAAAAAGGATGGATATCTGGAGGTGATCGATAGGGCAGTGAAAGGGAGGTTGGTTGAATAGTAACTGGCTGACTGGTTAACTGGTTAATATGTTGATAAGGTGGCCCGGAAACGTCTTTACTACCTGGTAGATATTGAAAAGCAAAATGCCCCGAGCCTGTTTATCTCCGGGCATTTCATGTTTGACCCGTGAACTTTAATAAATAGTCGAAAGTAAAAATGCCCGTATATAAAATAACGGGCACTTCTTTTTTTAAATGGTTTGTAAAACTTATCTGGTTAACTGGCGAACTTCTAAGTTGCCCATCCTTTATCTCCTTTTTGATAAGGCATGCAGCCTTCATATTTACCAGGAACTGCCGAATAGCGTAACGCTTTGGTAGCGCCTGGTTCAGATGTGAAGAAACCTAATAAAGTTAGCTCTTTCATCATGCTGAAATAATGTTTGGGTAAACGGCCTCTGTTATAGCCGAAATTGCCTTTAGATCTCTCAACAGAATCTCTGGCATTTTCTTCTTTGTCGAGCGCAGCTTGTTTAGCTTTGTAATCTTCGGTGCCGGTATATGCTTTAGCCTCTTTATCCAGTGCAGTCAGCAATGCTGTTCTTTGCTGAGGCTGTATTTGCATAAAGCCATTCTGGTATTGCTCCTTGCTTAATTTTTCTATGGTGCTGATGCCTTCTTTAAAAACCTGCTGATCCTGCGGAGTGTAACAGTCACGTACCATTACATTCATAAATTCACCCACCTTCGCATCTTTAGCTCCGGGGGTTGTTGTTTTCGGTAAAATAGTTTCGGCGATCTCGTCGAGGTAGGCTATTTCATCCCTGGTAAAAAAATCGGGGAGTACTTCTGCACCAGCTTTCGCTGCCTCTTTTTCAGGCGCGGATTTACAGCCTGTTTGAATGAACAATTCTGCTCCCAAAACAGTGCCGCCCATTAATAGCGCAACTTTTTGTACTGCTTGTCTTCTGTTCATGTTTTATAATTAGTTTGACAGTTGATAATTTTATTGAATGGTCCGTAATGTTGGAACCACCGGCGACTATAAATTTCCTTTCTTCAGCTCGTTTACGGCAAAGTCTGCTGCACGTGCAGTAAGCGCCATATAAGTAAGAGACGGGTTTACACAGGCCGCACTGGTCATACAGGCGCCATCTGTTACGAATACATTTTTAGCATCCCACACCTGGTTGTTGCCGTTAAGTACAGAGGTTTTGGGGTCGCGTCCCATACGGGCAGTACCCATTTCATGTATACCCTGGCCGAACCCATAAACGCTGTCATAAGTACTTACATCTTTCACCCCGGCAGCTTCGAGCATCTCCGCTGCATCATTCATCATATCGGCACGCATTTTCATTTCATTCTCTTTGATCTCTGCATCGATATTCAATACCGGTAAGCCCCATTTGTCTTTTACATTCTTATCCAGTGTTATTTTATTGTCATGATAAGGCAGTATCTCTCCGAAGGCGCCCAGTCCCATGGTCCATGCCCCCGGCTCAGATAACGCTTCTTTTAATTCAGCCCCTACACTGTACTCCGCAATCATCCGCTGCCAGTTCTGACGGCTGGCGCCACCCTGGTAACCAAAGCCGCGCAGGTAATCTCTCTTATCGTTACCGATGTTTCTGAAACGCGGAACATAAATGCCGCCCGGCTTGCGACCGAAGTAATATTTGTCTTCGTAACCCTCTATTCTTCCTGAAGCACCGCACCGAAAATGGTGGTCCATCAGGTTATGACCTAACTCGCCGCTGCTGCTACCCAGGCCACCTTCCCATATATCTGTGGCAGAGTTCATCAGCACCCAGGTAGAGTTTAATGCAGAGGCGCAAACGAAAACTACTTTTGCAAAATACTCATAGGTTTTATTGGTTTCTGCATCAATGATCTCAACCCCTTTTGCTTTTTGGGTGTCTTTATCATAAATGATTTTGGTAACAATAGAGAAGGGCCTTAAAGTGAGATTGCCTGTTTTCATGGCTGCCGGGAGGGTAGAAGATTGCGTGCTGAAATAAGCGCCAAACGGGCAGCCCAACCAGCATTTGTTACGATATTGACAAGCCGTTCTTCCGGGTAACGGCTGGGTAATATTGGCTACCCGTGCATTCGTGATAATGCGTGAACCTTTGTAGTGTTTTTTTACACGGTCTGCCACATCTTTTTCCACGCAGTTCATAGGCATGGCTGGCATCAGGTGGCCATTGGGATATCCGGGAAAATCTTCGTTGGTGCCATTGATACCTGCAAATTTCTCTGCGTAAGTATACCATGCATCCAGGTCGGCATGGCGAATCGGCCAGTCAACACCCACTCCATCTTTGGCATTGGCTTCGAAATCGATGTCGCTGTGGCGATAACTTTGGCGCCCCCACATCAACGATCTGCCGCCAACATGGTAGCCCCTGTACCAGTCAAAACGCTTGGTTTCGGTGTAAGGACATTCTTTTTCATTCACCCAGAAATCAAGATTGGTTTCATTTAACGGGTAATCTCTTTTTAATACAGGATGATCTTTAATCATTTCCTGCGTACGCCCACCACGATGTGGAAAGTCCCAGGGATTCTTATTAGCATTTACATAGTCCTGAACATGTTTGATATCACGACCTCGTTCCAGCATTATCGTTTTAAGTCCTTTTTCGGTTAATTCCTTTGCGGCCCATCCGCCCGAAATACCGCTGCCAATAACAATAGCATCATAAGTGTTATCTGCCATATCAGAGTTTTCTTTTAAATGTAGTTTTCGAATAGTACAACAAGCTGTTTCACTGCAAGCAGGTTTAAAGATATTTAAAATCGATCAAATCAGTTAATTCGTGAAAATATTTTCCTGCTGTTCATAAAAATAACCTTTGGGTCGGCCGTTCAGCCGTACGCTCAAAGGTTACTCCTATTAGGTTATAAGATCGGTTGCTTTTTAACGCTGAAAGATATATACTTCCCTGCCGGCTTCTGTAGAACGCTGGAGCGTCATACGGCGAAAAGACCCCGCAAGGGTTTCCTGTATTTTAAATTGATCCCCGCCATAAAGAATGGTTTTGGTATCTAAAAATGAGTAGGTTTTTGCTGATGCAGGGTTTTCGACCCCGCTCGAATTATAAATATAAACTTTGTTGTCAGATTTAAACTCCGCCCAGCCGGCACCAGCTGTTAGATTTTCTGAAGTAACCGGTTCCGAGGCGTTTGGCAGATAAATCTGCCGGGTTAGTTCCCATTTACCTGTTCGGGCATTATTACGTATGGTGTCCAGTCCCAGCCCATCGCGGGTTTTACTGCACGAAGCCAGTGAAATGAGGGCAATGGCACCCCACAGGAAAAAGAATGTAATTTTTTTCATTATCAGTTTTTTTAGTGATTACGGATGATAAAACGCTGGAGATAAGGAGTGTAAAAACAGTAAAATGGTTGCATGTGCGGGTGGTTATAAAATTGATCCACGCCGGAATAGCAGAGAGGGCTACGGGCAGGTATTGAAGCGTACCGAAATAAACAAGGTTTATTTAAAAAAATTATCTTTGTGAGATGCAACATAACACAGATACAAGGTTCCAGGAAGAGGTAGATGTACTGACACTCACTGCTTCGTCCTGCCAGCTGATTGTCTGGAACGACGAAGTAAATACTTTCGAATGGGTGATCGAAACATTGATGGAAATTTGCGGCCATAGTTTCGAGCAGGCAGAGCAGTGTGCTTATATTATTCATTTTAAGGGAAAATATGCAGTAAAGGAAGGGCCGTTTGACGACCTGAAACCTATGTGCGAAGCCATTATTGACAGAGGTATTAATGCTACCGTTGAAGAAATCGTTTCATAGCCGGCATACTTATTCTCCCATTTTAAGGATTAATTTTAAACCATGTAATGGCAATTTTTGCCCTTGACGAATCTATCCATTTCCCTCCCGTTCATTTAGCCGAGCCAGATGGCTTGCTGGCAATAGGTGGGGACCTGTCCGGCGATCGGCTGCTATTGGCTTACCGGTCTGGAATTTTTCCCTGGTATAATCAGCCACCGATACTCTGGTGGTGCCCCGATCCGCGGTTCGTGTTATTTCCCAAAGAGTTAAAGATCAGCAAAAGTCTCAGGCCGTTATTGAATCGTAATGCTTTTGAATTTACGGTAAACAAAGCCTTTAAAGAGGTGATCAGTTATTGTAAAAATGTTGACCGCCCCGGCCAGCCCGGTACCTGGATCGGCGATGAAATGGTGGAAGCTTATTATCAGCTGCATCAGTCAGGATATGCCCATAGCGCTGAGGTTTGGCAGGATGGTAACCTCGTAGGTGGTTTGTATGGCATCAGGCTGGGTAAGGTGTTTTTTGGAGAAAGTATGTTTAGCCTGGTAAGTAATGCGTCGAAGTATGCATTTACGAAATATGTACAACAGTTAATAGCCGAAGATGTGCAGTTGATAGATTGCCAGGTGCACACAGAATACCTGGAGAGTCTGGGCGCCGGGATGATTGAAGGTCCTGAGTTTCAACAGTTGTTGAACCAGTTGATTACATAATTACGCAAAGTAAAATCCCGGCAATTACCAGGATACTATTTTCAATCGGCTTAAAACCTGGTTGAGAAAACATTAGGTAACATATCCCGCCAGGTGGGCCAGTCATGCTTGTAGTTTTCGCCCCAGTTATCAAAGTCGTAGTTAATGCCTTTGTCGTATAAAATCTTTGCAAATTCCCCTCCTGCCCCGGGATCTTCATAAGCGCCGCTACCTGTTAAAATATGTATATGGTTACTGTGCCTGATGTTTTCCAGTAGAGCATGATCCGAGAGATTCGGCATATAATGCCGGGGACTGTTGAAATAAACATTGTCGTCCATATAACCATTGCTATAATAGGTAAGATCATAAACCCCGCTCATGGCAATCACGCCATTGATAAGATCGGGCCGTTTTAAAAACAAGTTCATACTGTGCAATGCTCCAAATGAAGCGCCACTGATAAATACCGGTGTTTCCAGGCTGGTTTCGCTTTTGATATACGGAATAACTTCATTGTAGATGTAGTGGTTCCATTGTACATGACGATTCGATTTGTCCCAGGGCGCCATATTATTGTTCATCCAGCTTTCATTGTTTACGCTATCCACCGAAAACACTTTCATTTTACCCGCGTTAATAAAAGGAGCCAGGGAATCGATCAGCTGAAAGCGCTCATACTCCAGGTAGTCTGCCGCGGCTGTAGGTACCAGCAATAATGCAAACCCGTAATTGCCGTAGCTGACAATCGGCATTTCTTTATGTAAGGAGGGACTGTACCAGCCAAAGAGCTTTCTGTTCATATACTGATTTATTGTTTTGTGTAAAATAGATTATTAATATCATATTCGCCAATATTTTGCCACTTCAATTATAAAAATATCCCGGGAGGCATCAAGGTACAGTGCGTCGGGTTTAAACCTTATGCGAGTTTATCGGCCTGATTCTGCTAATTTTGGCGTTTCATAAAAAAGTTGAGTAAATGAAGTTGATACAGACTGCGGAAAGAGTGTCGCAATTAGATGCATCGGACAATTACGTGTACCAAAGATCGCTATTGGCCTATGATGAAGCTGCGAAGCTGGTTTCAGGAGATGTATTGGAAATAGGTACCGGAAGCGGTTATGGGATTGAGTTGATTGCCTCCAAAGTAAACCGCTTTGTTACAATCGACAAATTTGAAAACGATAATGTAGCGCCATTATTGCAGAAGCATTCGAATATCAAGTTCCTGAAAATGAATATTCCTCCTTTTGAAGGAATTCCGGATAACACTTTTGACTTTGTGATCACCTTCCAGGTAATCGAGCATATAAAGAACGATAAGCTGTTTACCAAAGAAATTCACCGTGTATTAAAGCCCGGAGGTAAGTTGATTGTAACCACGCCTAATAAAAAAATGTCACTTACGCGCAATCCCTGGCATATCAGAGAATACCTGGTTCCCGAATTGAGAGATTTATTGCTGAAAGATTTTAGCAGTGTAAAAACGCTGGGGGTGTATGGCGATGATACAGCGATGGAATACTACCATGCCAATAAAAAAGCAGTAGAGCGAATTACCCGTTTTGATTTTTTAAATCTTCAGCATAATTTACCACGCTGGGTATTGCAGGTGCCCTATGATTTGTTAAACCGCTGGAACCGGAAGAAAATGCTGAATAATGATAATGATTTGGTAGCCAAGATCAAAATGAGCGACTTCTTTATTGCGGAGGCCGGTAACGACTGCCTGGACCTGTTTTATATTGCAGAAAAATAATTTAGTAAATTCGGGTACTAAATTTTGAAGAAATGAGTGTATCAGAAATGCAACTTGCCGCAATAAAGGAAATTACAAAGCTGGAAGATGAGCACATATTAAGGGAGGTGTGAGAACACCTGGCCAAAATAGCTGCGGTGAAAGACGAAAAATCTTTGAATTTATCTCAACATTACGAAAAGATAAAAGAGCAATATGGCAATGTGTTGCAAAAACTTGCTCAATGATCTCCTTTGATGATATATTGGCCTTGCACGAGATGTCCATAGCTGATATTATGGCGGTTCAAAAGGCTTGCGCGACAGCGGTTTGTTAGAATCTGCCATAGCCAGACCGTTTCAAACTTTTGGTGGCGAATATTTGTATGCCTCAGCTGTTGAGAAAGCGGCCGCAATAATGGAAAGTATTATCGTGAATCACCCTTTTGTGGACGGCAATAAAAGAACAGGTATGCTGGCCGCAGTCACGTTATTGCTGGAATATTCTATAAGTATAAATGCAAGTGAAGAGGCGCTGTACAATTTTGTTATCGATGTGTCTACTGGCAAAGCAAAGTATGATGACATCGTAAAATGGCTGAAGGGCAATTCATCAGCTGCTTAATATATCCTTTATTGCTTTAGCCTTTAGCATACTTTCTTCCCACTCTTTTGCTGCATCGCTATAAATGGTAATGCCGCCTCCTGCCTGGAAAGACAGGTATTGTGTGGTTTGATTATAGATGATGCTTCTGATCACCACATTGAAATCGAAATTGCCGCCTGGTTGTATATAGCCTAATGCTCCCGAAAAAACACCCCGCCTGCTTTTTTCATACTGATCAATCAGCTGCATCACCTTTACCTTAGGTGCTCCCGTCATGGAGCCCATAGGAAAGGTAGCATTGATGATGTCCTGAAATTGTACCGATGGGCGTAGCACGCCGCTGATGGTAGAGATCATCTGGTGCACCTGCGGGAAGCTGTAAATGCCAAAGAGTTCCTCCACTTTTACCGATCCTTCCTGGCAAATACGGGAGAGATCATTTCTCACCAGGTCTACGATCATCACGTTTTCGGCCCGGTCTTTTTTGCTTTCGGCCAGTAATTGTCTTTCTTTCTCCAGGCCATGGCCACTATTCGTACGTCGCAGTGTACCTTTTATGGGCTGACTGAAAATGCGATCCTTGTCTTTTTTGATAAACCGTTCGGGGCTGGCGCATAAGAGCCATTTATCTTGTAGGCGGTAGAGTGCTGAGAATGGGTTGGGAGACTTCTGGCTGAGCTTTCCGAATAGTGAAAATGGATCTGCATCTGCGCCGTCAATAAAAAATTCCTGGCAAAAATTGATCTCGTAACAGTCGCCGCGCTGAATATGTTTCTTCAACTGCTCAATAGTGGCAATATAGGCATCCCTGGTCATCCTGCTCTGAACAGGTGGTAGTGGCTTATGGGAGTCTGTAATGACTGCTGTAACCTGCTCAATTGTGGTCAATACTCCAAGCGGGTCGTTTGCTTCAATTGTAATTTCATTTCCTTTACAGGTGATGAGCATCTTTGCTTCAAAAAAGAAAATGTCCGGGAACAGGAGCCGATCGGCTTTCACCGAATGGTTGGCCTTTTCAGTGGTGGTCAGTTCGTATCCTAAATGGCCGAACAACCAGGTTGGGTGTCTTTCGGTAAACGCCTGAAATGCTGCCAGTGCACCGGCTTCGGAAGATTGGAAACAGGCGTTTGCGCCAGCGGCAACCATGAAGTCATAACTTCCGGGGTATTCACTGCTGTCTAAAAAGCAAAAAGTGTTGAACTGTTTTAACCAATTCAACACTTTTTGTTTAAAAACACTAATATCTTCTACTACAAAATTGCTGCGCAATGGAGCCAATCAAATAAAAGAATGATTAATAATCGTCATCTTCATCATCGAAGTCGTCTTTACCGCCACCGCCAAACAAATCTTTGAATTCATCGTCAACCTTGAAGTCATCGTCGTCATCGTAAGATTTTTTGCCACCGCCGGATTTGCCTTTAGATTTGGGTAGATCAAACTCTTCGAAGTCTTTATCCCAATCTTCGTCTTCTTCAGCTTTTTCCCAATCATCTTCTCCCTCTTCTACATCGTCGTCATCATCGTCTTCTTTCTTTGCTTTTCCTTTTTTAGGTGTGTCTTCTTCGTCAAGGAAATCATCCTCCTCGTCGAAGTCTTCCTCGTTTTTCGATTTTGATGAAGTTTTTTTTACAGGCTTTTCTTCATCGTAAGCCTTGCCCGTTTCACTTGCTTTGGATTTATTTGACTTTGCCATGATCTAATAAATTATACTGTAAATTTTATTCTAAGTTTTTA
>JBQGCI010000098.1:0-6862 GCA_052038405.1 Acinetobacter pittii | reverse complement strand
AAATGAAACAGACTTTTGAAGAACAAGACGAAAAAAGACAAGCTTATAATCTGGCATTATCAACGGATCCGGGCAGCAAAGAAGCCTGGTATCAGGACAACCAAACCGAAGGCTGGAGTACGATACAGATGCCTTCTTCATGGGAATCTTCTGCAATCGGCAATACCGATGGCATTATCTGGTTTAAGAAAAGCTTCGAACTGGCAAGTCTGCCGGAAGACCCCGAAATTGTATTGCACCTGGGCGCTATTGACGACGCAGATTCTACTTATGTAAACGGTACGCTGGTAGGCCAGGATAATGTTTGGAATAAAAGCCGCGTGTATCCCATCAGCGCTGCTGCGCTTAAACAAGGAAAAAACACCATCACCATAAAAATGATGGACGGAGGTGCACAGGGCGGTATGTTTGGCAACCCTGAAGATCTTTTTATAAGCATCGGCGATAAAAAGATCGCTCTTTCGGGAGCATGGCACTACAAACCTTCCGTAATTTCCAAAGACTATAATTTGATAGAAACAGGGCCTAACGCATTCCCTTCCCAATTGTTCAACGCCATGATTCACCCACTTACCGGGCTAAAAATAAAAGGAGTAATATGGTACCAGGGCGAAGCGAATGTAGATGAAGCAGCCAGATATCAGCAACTATTCCCCGCTATGATAGCCGACTGGCGCAAAGCATGGGGTTATAACTTCCCTTTTTTATGGGTTCAGCTGGCTAATTACCTCGAGCGAAAAAAAGAGCCCGGATCCAGTGCGTGGGCAGAGTTGAGAAATGCGCAGCATCAAACGCTTTCAACGCCCCATACTGCCGAAGCACTGGCAATCGATATCGGCGAAGCAAATGATATTCATCCACGTAATAAACAGGATGTGGGACTAAGACTGGCTTTAGCCGCTGAAAAAATGGTTTATGGCAAAAACATAGTGGCTTCCGGTCCGGTGTTGGCGTCCGCAAAAACAGAAGGAGACAAGATCATTCTTAGCTTCACCCATACCGGTAGCGGACTTGTTTCCAGGAACAAGAAGCTTACCGGCTTTGCGATCGCAGGAGCTGATCAGCAGTTTGTTTGGGCCGACGCCAAAATAATGGGTAATAAAGTAGTAGTAAGCAGTGCTTCGATCAAACAACCTGAAGCCGTACGTTACGCATGGGCCGACAATCCCGACGCCAGTTTATATAATAAGGAAAATCTCCCGGCCTCCCCTTTCCGAACAGATAACTGGCCGTTAACTACCCATCCCAAAAAATAGTTTAGTTATTTGAAAACTGTTCTAAAAAATAGATTGATGAAGTATATCAAAAGAACCTGTGTTTCCGTTATTTTGTTTCTTATCGCTGACAGCAATAGTGCAGCACAAACTCCTGACAATCTGAAATTATGGTACGACCGCCCGGCAGCTGTTTGGGAAGAAACCCTGCCACTAGGTAACGGACGCTTAGGGATGATGCCCGACGGCGGTATCCACAAAGAAAATATAGTGTTGAATGATATCACGTTATGGTCGGGCTCAGAACAGGATGCTAATAATTATGAAGCTAACAAATACCTGCCTGAAATAAGAAGCATGCTGGCTGCAGGTAAAAATGATGAGGCTCAAGACCTGATCAATAAACATTTTATATGCAAGGGGCCGGGGTCAGGCGGTAAACAATGGGGATGCTTCCAGGTATTAGGCAACCTTGAAATCAATTACCGCTACAATCAGCCTGATACAACAGCGGCCAACTACTATCGCTCTTTGCAGCTCAACCAGGCCCTGGCTACCACCCGTTTTGTTGCCGGTGGGGTAACTTATACCAGGGAATACCTAACCAGCTTTGGAACCGATGTAGGCATTATAAAACTAACCAGTAGCAAACCAGGCGCTTTAAATTTTTCTTTTAGCTTATCAAGACCCGAACGCTTCAAATTAAAATTAAAAAAGCAAATTATTGGAATATATGGGCAACTGGATAATGGTACCGACGGAAAGGGCATGCAGTATATGGCACTTGCTTCTGTAAAACTATCAGGGGGCGGGTCTGTAAGTACCACTAGCCAAGAACTTTCAGTGACCAATGCCACGACCGCTTACATTTACGTATCGATGGGTACTGATTTCAAAAATCCCGGCTTTGAGAACAAGACCCTGCAATTATTGCAGGCTGCCATGAGCAAAAATTATCTTTCGGAAAAAGCCGTTCATACTCAAAACTTCCGAAAATTGTTTGATCGCTTTTCTGTAAACCTGGGCATGGGAAAAAACAGCCACTTATCAACAGACAAACGATTAGATCTTTTCTACAAGAATCCACACCTCGACAATGCATTGCCTGCGTTATTCCTGCAATTCGGGAGGTATCTCAGTATCAGCAGTACGCGTGTCGGTTTATTGCCCCCTAACCTGCAGGGACTTTGGGCTAACCAGATCCATACACCCTGGAATGGCGACTATCATTTAGATATTAATGTGGAGATGAATCACTGGCATTTGGAAGCAGCTAATTTATCGGAGTTAAACCTGCCGCTGGCCGAGCTGGTAAAAGGACTGGTAAAAAACGGGGAACGTACCGCCAAAGCTTACTATAATGCCAACGGCTGGATCGCTCATGTTATTACCAACGTGTGGGGCTTCACCGAACCCGGTGAAAGCGCCTCCTGGGGCATCGCCAATTCAGGTTCCGGATGGCTATGCGAGAATCTTTGGGCACATTATGCTTATACTAAAGATAAAAAATATCTAAAAGATATTTATCCTGTTTTAAAGGGTTCTGCTCTTTTTTACCGGGACGCATTGGTTACTGATCCTAAAACCAAATGGCTGGTAACTGCTCCTTCGGTTTCGCCCGAAAATACATTTGTATTAAATGGTAAACATGTGAATGTGTGTATGGGTCCTACTATCGACAACCAGATCATCCGGGAACTTTTCAACAATGTTATTGAAGCGTCCAAAACCTTAAATATCGACGCGGCTTTCAGAGCTGACCTCGCTGAGAAATTGAGACAAATTCCGCCACCCGGCCGCATTGCCAGCGACGGAAGGATCATGGAATGGCTGGAAGAATATAAAGAAGCGGATCCCCAACACCGGCATGTTTCCCATTTATGGGGCTTATACCCCGGGTCATCTATAACCGCCAATAAAACACCTCAGTTAATGGAAGCTGCAAAAAAAACATTAGAGGTTAGAGGTGACGACGGACCCAGCTGGGCTATAACGCATAAACAGTTATTCTGGGCGCGTTTACATGATGGAGAACGGGCTTTTAAACTTCTGAAAGAAGTATTGCGCCCTACTTTAAAAACAGATATTAATTATGGTGCCGGCGGCGGGGTTTACCCGAACCTGCTCTCGGCAGGTCCGCCCTTTCAGATCGATGGCAATTTTGGTGGAAGCGCGGGTGTCCTGGAAATGCTGTTACAAAGTCATGATGGCTATATTGAATTATTGCCCTCCATTCCCGCTATCTGGAAAAAGCAGGGCAGCGTAAAAGGCATTAAGGCACAGAATAATATCACTGTAGACATGCAATGGGCTAATGGGAAAATCACCGGTTATAAGCTTTATGCTCCGTCGAAGCAGCAAGTAAAGGTGAAGGTAAATGGAAAGCTCACAAATGCAACAACCATCGCGCGATAATTTCTCAACACAATTATTTATAAAAACACGGGACATGAGGTTTGATTTGAAAGGTTTATGGACAATAGTCGTATGTATAGTATCAATGCCGCTATGGGCGCAGGAACAGATCATTCCGGTGACAACAGCTGAAAATGCGATGGTGCTGAAGGTTGATCAACAGAAAAATGTATCCATCCTTTATTATGGAAAGAAGATGGACCATAATAATGAGTACGCCTTAATTCCTCATGTTTACCAACAAACCAGTGATTATACGGAAGTAGCCGATGCAGCCTATACGGCCTCAGGCTCACGAAATCTGCTGGAACCTGCCATTACTGTAACCCACGCTGATGGTAACAATTCGTTAGACCTTCGTTATGTACAACATGAACAAAAAGACCTGGGCAATGGCGTCAGCCAGGTGTCTATATTATTAAAAGATCCGGTTTATAATTTCCAGGTGACCTTATTTTACAAGTCTTATTTTAAACAAGACGTGATAGAACAATGGGCAGTGATCAGGCACACAGAAAAAGCGAATGTTACTTTACATAAATACGCATCAGCCAATCTGCATATTAAAGCAAAAAGTTTCTGGCTTACCCAATACCATGGAGATTGGGCTAAAGAAATGCAGCCTGAAACATCGAAACTTACACATGGTATCAAAACCCTGGATAGCAAATTAGGCACCAGGGCCAATTTATTTCAGCCGTCTGTATTCATGGTATCACTCGATCAGCCTGCTACCGAAGATGAAGGCACCGTACTATATGGCGCGCTGGAATACAGCGGTAATTTCAAAACAGACCTTGAACTGGACTATCAGAATAACCTGCGCATTATATCGGGTATTAACAACTATGCTTCTGTTTATTCTCTGAAGCCCCATGAAGATTTTGTAACCCCCGGTTTCCTGTACACCCTTTCGCACGAGGGCAAAGGAAACGCCAGCCGGAAGCTACAGGAATGGGCACGCAATTACAAAGTACTGGATGGAGAAAAAGACCGGCTTACTCTATTGAATAACTGGGAAGCCACCTATTTCGATTTTGATGAAAACAAGTTGAAGGAACTGATCAAGGATACCAAAGAATTAGGCGTTGACTTATTTTTACTCGATGACGGATGGTTTGCCAATAAATATCCCAGGAACGGAGATGTAGCAGGCCTGGGAGATTGGGAACCCAATAAGAAAAAGCTACCCAATGGTATCGGTACGCTGGTAAAAGAAGCCGCCAGTAACCAGGTTAAATTTGGCATCTGGATCGAGCCTGAAATGGTGAATCCCAAGAGTGAGTTGTATGAGCAGCATCCTGATTGGGTAGTTAAGCAACCACAGCGTGCCGAGCATTACTTCCGGAATCAATTGGTTTTAGATCTGGCTAATCCAAAAGTGCAGGATTTTGTATTCAAAGTGGTGGACGATCTGTTTATACAAAACGGGGAACTCGCTTATATCAAATGGGACTGTAATGCGGTTATTTATAATGCCCATTCGGCTTATCTAAAAAATCAATCACACTTTTACATTGAGTATATGCGCGGCCTGTACAATGTGTTGAAAAAAATAAGAAACAAGTATCCGACTGTGCCTATGATGCTCTGCTCGGGCGGTGGAGGCCGTGTGGATTACGGGGCGTTAGAATACTTCACAGAGTTCTGGCCCAGTGATAACACCGATCCGTTAGAACGGATATTTATGCAATGGGAATATTCTTACTTCTACCCTGCTATCACCAGCGCCAACCATGTAACAGATTGGGGCAAACAACCTATTAAATTCAGAACCGATGTAGCCATGATGGGCAAACTGGGATTTGATATTGTTGTAAAACATTTAAATGAGAAAGACCTTCAATACTGCCAGAACGCGATCAGGCAGTATAATGCTTTTAAAGACATCGTTTGGTGGGGTAAGCAGTACCGGTTGGCCAATCCTACTGAAGGCGATATTGCATCGATGGCCTACATCAACGAAGGAAAGTCCAAAGGAGTCATCTTCAACTATCTGGTTAACAACCGATATGGATCCGGTAGCATTTACCCCATCCGGTTGAAAGGGCTGGACCCTGCCGCGAAATACAAGATCACAGAGACTTGTTTATATCCCGGAACTAAAACTTCTATTGATGAATCCAAAAGCTATAGTGGTGAATTTTTAATGACTATAGGGTTTAATCCGGTGGTCAACGCACAAAGAACCAGTGTGGTGCTGAGGATAGAGAAGATTGGATAAATATTGTCGAAGGTTAACAAAGAGTCATTAAAAAAGGGAAGCCGTCTTATGTATAAAACGGCTTCCCTTTAAAACTATAATCTATCAACATTAAGAAACATTATATCGGGTTCTACCCGGCGTGGCAATGGCATATATACCGTTCGCATCAGGCATGATCAGCGGATCAGCATCGAAGCTGAACCTTTTAGGCATGAGATCGATACCACTATTCAGCGCCTTTTCAAAATCGATCACTTCACCACTATAAGTAGCCATCCGCCCTATAATCCCGGTCAACGTGCTTTTAGCTCCGTACTCGGCATCCCAAAACTTGTACTGCCCTTTGGCAACGGCAGCAAACAATTCATCATGTTCTGCCTGGTAAGGGTTATTCTCGCCTTTTTTATCGAAAGCAAAAAGCGTATTACCCTTGTGATCCTTAATCACAGCCGCATCTCCATAGATCTTCCCCTTCGTTCCTATAAGCAGCTCGTCTACCTTCGACATTGTACGTGGAATATGGCGGCACTGGCTATTTAAAATACTGCCATCCGCATAGTGAAACTCCACAAAATGGTGGTCATATATCTCGCCGTACTTTTTATCGGTACGTACCTGTCGCCCACCCAGTCCCTGTGCCTTTACGGGATAAGCATTTTTAAACCAGTTCACCACATCTATATTGTGTACATGCTGCTCTACAATATGATCGCCACAAAGCCAGTTAAAATAATACCAGTTGCGCATCTGGTATTCCATTTCCGTTTGATTGGACTGACGCTCTTTTACCCATACACCATCATTATTCCACCAGGCCTGCGCTGAAGTGATATCTCCTATCAGGTCCTTGTTTTTAAACAAGGCCCGGTAAGAGTTCTGGTATCTTCGCTGAAGCCCTACTACCACGTTTAATTTCTTCTGTTTAGCTATCTGGGCCATATCAAGTACCTTCTTGATGCCCGCCGGATCGGTTGCCACGGGCTTTTCCATAAACACATGTTTGCCCTGCTTTACAGCAGCCTCAAAA
>JBQGCI010000097.1:0-3494 GCA_052038405.1 Acinetobacter pittii | reverse complement strand
CGATGGCCGATCTATCTTTCTGTGTAATCTGTGCGATCTGTGAGAGACTTTATATGGCTCACAGACCTCACAGACCGCCCGGAAGGATTGAGTTATTCCGATGGCCGATCTATCTTTCTGTGTAATCTGTGCGATCTGTGCGAGACCTTATATGGCTCACAGACGTTACAGACAGCCCGGAAGGATTGAGTTATTCCGATTGCTTATGCACTTCTTATCTTTCTGTGTAAATCTTTGCGATCTGTGCGAGACTTTATATGGCTCACAGACGTTACAGACAGCCCGGGAGGATGACTTATTCCGATTGTTTATGTACTTCTTATATTTCTGTGTAAATCTGTGCGAGCCTTATATTGCTTACGCGCGGCACGCTTGCTGGTTTCTGACGTTAATAACCGATTTTTGCGCAAGAACAAATAAGAACTGTTGCGTGTTTTTTGTACCATATTTTTAATTGCTATCTGTTTTTTAATAGCAGCAGAAGCGTGGGGGCAATCTCCTGTCAATGGCCCTGGTAATTTACGATATAAAAAAATCCCCGTTACCCCCGGTGCCGGCATCAGGCTGGATACATTAAGTATCATTCCCGGCAGCTTCAAAATAGAAGGAGTGGACAGTCTTCAATACACATTGGATGACATCAATGCTGCACTGTATTGGAAGCTGCCGCCTACAGATTCTGTGGTTGCAGTCCGGTACCGCGTTTTCCCCTTTAAACTGAATGGTGCGTTGCAACGTATGGATTTTGATAGCCTGGTATTGTTTTCTGCGGCGCCTATAAGAATGCCTTATAACAGAGCTGACCGGCAAAAGGAACTGTTTAATTTTGGAGCGATCAATGCCCAGGGGAGCTTTGGGCGGCAGGTGGGTTTTGGTAATAACCAGGACGTGGTACTGAATTCAAATCTCAACATACAATTAAGCGGTATGCTGGCCGATAGCATTGAGTTACAGGCGGCGATTACTGATAATAATGTGCCCATTCAGCCCGATGGCAATACACAGCAGTTAAATGAGTTTGATGAAGTATACATCCGTTTTAAAAAGAAAAACTGGCAGCTGAATATAGGTGATATGGACTTGCGTGAGGATCGCAGCTATTTTTTGAAATTCTATAAAAGGCTGCAGGGCATATCCTTTCAAACGGCTCATAACATTTCAAAGCAAACACAGTCGAATACGCTGGTCAGTGGTTCTATCGCCAAAGGCAAATTTACCAGGAATGTTTTACAGGGGCTGGAGGGGAACCAGGGGCCTTACCGGCTTTCAGGAGCCAACGGGGAAACCTTTTTCATCATACTGGCGAACACCGAAAGGGTTTTTATTGATGGTGAATTGTTGCAAAGAGGAGAAGACCAGGATTATGTGATCAATTATAATACGGCTGAGATCACTTTTACGCCCCGGCGAATGATCACCAAGGATAGCCGTATACAGGTAGAGTTTGAATACGCCGACAGGAACTTCCTGAACACTAACATATACGCTATGCAGGAGCTGAACTTTAATAATAAAGTGAAGTTGAAAGTTGGGTACTTTAATAACAGCGATGCCAAAAACTCTTCCATTAACCAGGTATTGGATGCCCGGCAAAAGCAATTTCTTTTTAATGTAGGAGACAGTATACAGCATGCCTACTACCCATCTGTAACGACAGATACCTTAACCGCAGGCAAGATATTATATGAGCGCGTGTACGATACCGCTGATAACGTAGTGGACTCTTTTTACCGGTACTCCACTAATCCTGAAACGGCTAAGTATAACCTGGCTTTTACAGATGTGGGTTCAGGGGGAGGAAATTATATTGCAGATAATGGGAATGCCAATGGTAAGGTATTTGTGTATGTGGCGCCTTTAAACGGGGTGAGGCAAGGTAACTATGAACCCGTTATCCTGCTGGTGGCTCCCCGTAAGCAACAAATACTGACATTGGGGATAGACTACCATATCTCCACTAATACTACTTTAAAAACAGAGCTGGCTACCAGCCAATACGACGTCAATACACTCTCATCGCTCCATGATCAGGATGATAACGGTTACGCGGCAAAAATTAATTTAAGTAATGCCCGGTTGTTGAGAGAAAAGAATCAGCTAAGCCTTGTGAGTTCACTCGATTATGAATATGTGCAGCAACGGTTCCAGCCGCTGGAGCGTCTCAGGGATGTAGAGTTTACAAGGGACTGGGGCTTACCATTGGTGGCGCAACGTGTCACAGAAAATATTGTCAAAGCGTCGACAGGTTTGCGGGCTGATAACGGAAATGCGGTGCAATATACATTTACGAACTATAACCGCAGCGATGCATACAATGGTTTTCAAAATGCCTTTACTCAGTTTACTAATTGGAAAAACTGGATCTTTAATAACCAGTTTGTTTTAACCAGTTATAAAGCCAATACCTACGAAGGACATTTCCTGAAACCTATCGTTGATATTAGTAAGAAGCTGCCCTGGATGCAGAACTGGATCATTGGAGGACGCTATACGCTGGAAGAAAATGTCAGCCGTAATAGGCTTAATGACTCACTCAATTTTACCTCCTTTTCTTTTGATACTTATACGGCCTATCTCAAATCAAGCCCGGAAAAAAGAAACCGGTATGGCATTAACTTTTACACGCGAAGTGATAAATACCCGGTAGGGAAAGAATTAATAAGGGGGGACAGAAGTTACAACCTGAACCTGCAAGCCGAGTTGCTGACCAATGCCAAACGACAATTTTACCTGAATACGACTTTCAGAAAACTGAAAGTTTACAATGAAGAAGTAAGTGCACAAACAGAAGACAATACAGTGCTGGCCCGTGCTGAGTACCAAATGAATGAGTGGAATGGTTTTTTAAACGGAAATGTTTTATACGAAGTAGGATCGGGGCAGGAGCAGAAGCGGGAGTATGCCTACCTGGAAGTGCCACCGGGAACCGGACAATACACCTGGATCGACTACAATGAAGACGGTTTGCAGCAATTGAATGAGTTTGAGCTGGCCGCTTTCGCCGATCAGGCCAGGTTTATACGAATTTTTACACCCACTAACGAATACATAAAAGCAAATTATACTGCCCTTAATTACAGTATCAATATAACACCGAGGCAGCTTTGGAGCAACCAGGCAGCAGGGATGCAGGACTTTTTGTCGAGATGGGTGCTGACGAGTTCTTTGCAAATCGCTAAGAAATCAATGGCGGAGGGTTCGTTTGAGTGGAATCCTTTTGGTTACGGATTGGCTGATTCTAACCTGATTACCCTGACCACCACTCTGGCCAATACCTTGTCTTTTAACCGTCAGAGCACCCAATGGGGCGTTGATGTAAGTAACCTGCGTAACAATAATAAAGCCTTTCTTACTTATGGCTACGAGAGCCGGAAGCTCAATGACTGGATCGGTAAAGTGCGTTGGATGATCAGCCCATCGTTTACCCTGAACCTGAATAGCAAATACGGCAAGAACGGGTTGTTTACTCCCAACTTCGGCAACCGCAACTACGA
>JBQGCI010000096.1:0-6070 GCA_052038405.1 Acinetobacter pittii | reverse complement strand
CCACACTCAACACAATGTTGACTAAAAATGCGACAATCAATACCTGGGCGGCGCTGTGCGCCGCGCCCTCGGTATTTTTTTCTCCTATGCGCCGGGCCACAATAGCGGTGGCAGCCATACTCATACCAATAGCAACCGAATAAATAACCGTTAACACCGATTCGGTTAGTCCCACTGTTTGAATAGCAATACTGCTTTCTTTTAAATGGCCTACAAAATACAGGTCCACCAACGCAAAAACAGATTCCATCATCATTTCGAGCATCATCGGTATGGCCAGCATAATCACTGCCTTGCGGATGCTCACGGTTGTATAGTCAATTTCCTTTCCCTGCAACGCCTCTTTTAGAAGTTGCAGCCATAGAGTTGCCTTGCCAGCACTCTTTTGTATAGTCGTCATTTGAAAAAATTATGAATGAAAGTAATACCGTAATGAAGTCGCTCTTCAATACAGTTATTTAAAAAAAGACCGGTTGTACTAGCGGGTGCGTACGAGGATTCCGGTTACGAATACTTTCATGATGCGAAATTTTTGTGCTTCAAAGATAGGAATGAAAAGCCAAGTCTATAAAAAAATTTAAAGCAGCGGGTAAAAGCTAAAAAACAGGCAATAAAAAAAGCTGCCTCAATTGAGACAGCTTCTTTATTGCCAAACGCTTTTAAAAGCTTATTTCACTTCTTCGTAAGGAACATCCGTTACATCATCTGCACCGGCATTGGCTCCCTGAGCGCCGCCCTGCTGCCCCGGCTCAGCCTGCGCCTGGGCGCCAGTTTCAGGACCAGCCTGACCGGATTTGTAAAGATCTTCGCTTGCTGCAGTCCACGCATTATTTAACTCGGCCATTGCGGCATCAATTCCGGCAATGTCCTGCTGCTTGTGCGCTTCTTTTAATTTTTCTGCAGCGCTTTCAATAACTGCTTTTTTGTCGGCAGGCACTTTATCGCCATACTCTTTCAACTGCTTCTCGGTCTGGAAGATCAGGCTATCGGCCTGGTTCAGTTTATCGATCTTTTCTCTTTCTGCTTTATCCGTAGCTTCATTAGCTTTTGCTTCAGCCTTCATCTTCTCTACTTCTTCCTTACTTAAGCCGCTACCTGCTTCAATATGTATTTTTTGCTCCTTACCAGTACCCTTGTCTTTTGCAGTAACATGCATGATACCATTGGCATCAATATCAAACATCACTTCAATCTGGGGAACGCCACGTGGAGCCGGTGGAATACCATCCAGGTTAAACATACCCAGGCTCTTGTTATCTTTCGCCATTGAGCGCTCGCCCTGTACCACATGGATTTGTACACCCGGCTGGTTGTCTGATGCCGTAGAGAATACTTCAGACTTTTTGGTAGGAATAGTAGTATTGGCAGGAATTAATGTAGTCATTACACCGCCTAAGGTTTCAATACCAACTGAAAGCGGCGTAACATCTAATAATAATACATCTTTCACCTCACCGGTTAAAACCGCGCCTTGTATAGCCGCGCCAATAGCAACCACTTCATCAGGGTTTACGCCTCTGTTTGGCTTTTTACCAAAGAATTTTTCTACAATTTCCTGTACTTTCGGAATACGGGTACTACCCCCTACGAGAATTACTTCTTCAATTTCGCTGGCGCTCATGCCGGCATCCTTGAGAGCTGCCTCACATGGTTTCAAACAACGGGTGAATAAATCATCAGCCAGTTGCTCAAATTTAGCACGGCTTAATTTTTTTACCAGGTGCTTGGGTACGCCATCTACTGCGGTGATATAAGGCAGGTTAATTTCCGTTTCAGAAGAACTGGAAAGTTCGATCTTAGCCTTCTCAGCAGCCTCTTTTAAACGCTGCAAAGCCATAGGGTCTTTGCGCAGGTCTATCGCTTCCTCTGCTTTAAATTCGTCTGCCAACCAGTCCATAATCACTTTATCAAAATCATCACCGCCCAGGTGCGTATCACCATTAGTTGATTTTACTTCAAAAACACCGTCACCCAGTTCCAGCACAGAAATATCGAAAGTACCACCACCTAAGTCAAATACAGCAATTTTATGGTCTTTACCACCTTTATCCAATCCGTACGCCAGGGCGGCAGCTGTTGGCTCGTTTACAATACGCCGAACATTCAGTCCCGCAATTTCACCTGCCTCTTTTGTTGCCTGACGCTGCGCATCGTTAAAATAGGCCGGCACGGTAATCACCGCCTCCGTCACCTCCTGACCCAGGTAGTCTTCTGCTGTTTTTTTCATTTTCTGCAGCGTCATTGCAGAGATTTCCTGTGGCGTATATAAACGACCGTCTATGTCAATTCTTACTGTATTATTATCACCTTTGGCTACTTTATAGCTCCAGTGGCTGATCTCCTCGCCTACTTCATCGTACCTGCGACCCATGAATCGCTTCACTGACATAATGGTATTCTGCGGATTAGTAATGGCCTGGCGTTTGGCAGGGTCTCCCACTTTGCGTTCACCATTTTTCAAAAATGCCACTACCGATGGGGTGGTTCTACGCCCTTCATCATTTGCAATTACCACCGGTTCGTTACCTTCCATCACCGCAACGCAACTATTGGTGGTTCCCAAGTCAATTCCAATAATTTTACCCATAATATTATGTTTTTCTTGTTTTTTTAGAATTTCTGCCGTTTCTGCGGCAAGTTCTCATTTTCAATGATTGTGCCGAAGCTTAAAACATGAAAAAATGACAGGCCACCTCGCCGGAAAGTCGCCAAAAAAAAATCGTTTTTTTTACTTCTGGTGTTGCGTTTAATAATTACAGGACGTTATCTTATTAAATCAGCTGATTACCGGTTTTTAATCCCCTATTTTAAAAGATATTTTAAAGATGAAATCTACTAATTTTTTAGCCGCTTGTGCGATGAACCCTGTGTCCATCGCGCTGTTTGCAGGAATGATCGCATTAGCGTCCTGCAGCAAATCTGACGACCGATACAATAATGACCTAAGGGCTCCTTTCGCGCAGGTTGAAATCGTGCATGCGGTACCCGGAAGCACGGTACTGGATGCAGCCTTTGATCAGAACCGGCTGGCCGTGAACAATTATATCTTTACCGACCGGATCAACTACCTCCGGGTGTCACCAGGGCAAAGAAACTTCAGAGTTTTAGACGGATCTGCGGCAACCGCAAGGCAGCTTTTTGCTAAAACCATCAATTTTGAAACGGAAAAATTTTATTCCCTGTTCATTGTAGACACGGCTTCAAAAATGGATGTTGTTTCCCTTAAAGACAGCAGCCGTTCTGCCGGTCCTGACTCCGTTCGCATCAGATTTGCCAACATGAGTCCGGATGCACCGGCCCTGGATTTGTATGTTAAAGGAGTAGCAACACCTGTTGCGACGAACATTACGTACAAAAATGCCGGGAACTTTTTTAGTTATAAAGCTGCATTCAATGTAATATTTGAAGTAAGAAGAACCGGGCAGTCGGCATTGCTGGCTACTTCAGACCCCTACAACCTGGTGAACAGTAAAATATATACGATCTGGAGCGGGGGGTATATCAGCGGAACTTCTGCCAATAAAACGAACATGGTTGTCAGCGCATTCACGCACAATCCCTTATTGTATTAATTGTTTGTTGATCCGTACCTTTACGACTAATCAGCCTCAGGCCTGCTTGAATCAGGACGGGCTGATTTTTTAAGATAGAATGGTTTGAAAACGCTATATTGACAGGTAACTTTAAGGCGTTGAGGCGGCCTTTAAACGCTTCCGTATACAAAGCGATTGAAACAATCAGCGCGTAAAAAAACAGACATTGGCGATAAGCGGGGATGAACTGGAAGATTTATTAAAAGGATGCCAAAACAACGCGGAGCATCAAAAAGAGGCGCTTTATAAGGGCTTTTATGGCTACCTGAAAGGCGTTGTGATCCGCTATGTCAATGATTATCATTTTGCAGAAGAGTTGGTAAATGACAGTTTCATTAAAATTTTTAACAATATTTCCTCGTTTAATGCAATAGGACAAAGTGGCGATATATCCATTTCCTTCAAGGCCTGGATTGCCAAAATTGCCTCCCGCACGGCTATTGACTTTCTGCGAAAAAAGAAAATAGATTTTGGTAAGGATGATATTTCAGACATACCTGTTGCCCCCATTGCGGAAATGCAGGTGCACAGTACAGAAGCGAAGGATATATTAAAACTGTTGAATGAATTGCCCAAAACACAACAGGCAATTTTCAACTTATACGAAATAGAAGGGTTTTCACACCAGGAAATTTCCGGACTACTGGCCATTCCTGAAAACGTAAGCCGTTCTTACCTGTCGAGGGCTAAAAACAAGCTCAAAGCCCTGTACAGTGAAAACTTTAAAGCATGACAGAGTCGAACGACGATATTTTTAATCATATCAAAAGCGTGATGCGCCATCACGAGGAGGCTTACGATGAGGGGGCCTGGGAGCGCTTCAAGGAGGCATCCGGCGCCGCGCCTGTTAAAAAGGGCGCCATCCCTATTTGGCAATGGACGATGGCTGCTGCGGCAGTGGTTACCGCCGTTTTTTTACTGGCCCGTGTTTTTGATACATCCACTCCGGTTATTAATCCGTCGTCGCCAATAGCAAGCGAGACTTCAACACCTGTTGACTCTTCTGTTAACAATATTGCCAGGGCCACACCCGAAATCCGATCAGACAACCCGGCGGTTACTGCTGAGGGTTTAAATGAACCGGCCGGTGGCCATAACCATACCCTTACGGCCGATCACCGAAAAGAGGGAGGCCCGGCCTTGTACAATAATAAGACAGGTATTCAGTCCGCCAGCGTCCATTTCAAAGAGGGAATGATCCCGGGTATCGTAGCGCCGGCCCATATTACAACGCCTCCTGCTGCTTTAATATCGGCCCCTCAAAATGTAGCAACCATACCCGGCACTGCAAAACCAGAAGTGAATTTTTGGAAAAACCGGGTAGAGCCTGCAGCGCCTCAGATCAGTAATAGTGCATCACCGGCTTACAAGGAAGAAGAAAAATACACAGTAGCAGCCCAACCCCGCGCAACAGAAAAATCCAATAAGGAAAAAAGCAGCAAATGGCAGCCCAGTCTTTATGTGTCGCCTTTATTGGGTGATCTGGGCATAGATGTGGGATATGGTGTGGCTGTAGGCTATGCGATCAACGATAAAATAAAGATCAGTTCTGGCATTGCCTACAATAAGCTTTCGGCATCGCGCAGTTATAACACAGGGCCCGGAGGCAATTTACCGGCATCAGCAGTGGTAAATCCGCCAGGTGGGCCACAGGGACCTTCCGGTGCCGCGAGTGCTGATGCTCCATCTTTAGATTCTAAAGCGGCCCTGATATCTGCCTATAACTTTGTAGCCGGACAGCAAACTAATTCGCTTCAGCAGGTAGACGGCTTTTTATCGGGTATTGATATCCCGGTTGAGATCAACTACAATATCAGTAAGAAACTATATGCCTCTGCCGGTGTATCAGGACTTGTAGTGATTAACGACAATAAAAAGTATACTTATGTTGATAACCGCAATTTAAAAGTATCGGTGGAAACCAACCGGGGTGTACTCAAGGAAGACAAGTCTGTTCTTTTTACCGAACAAAGCACAACTACTCAATCGATGCAAACACCAACAGAAAACATACCTTTTCTGGGCTTCTACAATATATCGATGGGATATCGTCAAAAAATAGCCGGAAGAACGGGGGTGGCATTAGAGCCGTTCCTGAAAGTTCCGATGAAGAATGTAACACAGGAAAACCTGAAATATATCGGAACTGGTATCAGATTGAAAGTCGATCTTTAAATACGTCCTTATGATGATCAGACCTGCCCTCAGCCAGCAGGTCTTTTTTTATTAAAAAAACTTAGTAATTATTTAAAATGTATTTTGCTATTTGATACCACACCCCTAATTTTGCGCCCGGAGAGATGGCAGAGTGGTCGAATGCGGCGGTCTTGAAAACCGTTGACTGTAACAGGTCCGGGGGTTCGAATCCCTCTCTCTCCGCCTTAAGCGCTTATAGTCAATTACTATAAGCGTTTTTTTATGTCTTACTATGTTTACATTTTACAAAGCCAGCTAGACAATACTTATTATAAAGGATC
>JBQGCI010000095.1:0-4268 GCA_052038405.1 Acinetobacter pittii | reverse complement strand
GGGATACCACATCAGTATATCCTTCCACGAGTAAACATTCATCGGCCTTATCAATGGCTGCGCGGGCAAAATAGGAACCGTAAAGGATCTTACTTTTTACATAGAGTTCATTTTCCGGTGTATTGATGTATTTGGGCGCCTTTTCGTTAGTTTTAAGTATCCTGGCCCCAAAGCCAATTACTTTGCCACTGTTGTTATGTATGGGAAAGATCACCCGGCCCCGGTAATTATCCTGCAGGTTGCCATTGCGCTCGGCAATCAATCCGGTTTTAAGCAGCAGCTCTTTGTTATACTGGCGGGATAAAGCTTCATCGGTAAATGCCGTTCTCGACTCAGGCGAATAGCCCAGCTTAAATTTTTCAATAATACCTTCCCTGAAACCTCTTTCCTTAAAATAGCTTAACCCAATGTCCCGGCCTTCTTCCGTTTTAAAAAGTTGATCAATAAAGAATTTTTCTGCAAAGCTGTTGATAATAAAAAGGCTGTCGGCCGTTTGGTATTGCTCTTTCTGCTCCTGGCTTACAAAGGTTTCTTCTACTTCGATGCCATACTTATTGGCCAGCCACTTTAAAGCTTCCACATAACTATACTTTTCATGCTCCATGACGAAGCTGATGGTATTGCCACTTTTACCACAACCAAAACATTTATAAATCTCTTTGGAGGGAGAAACCGTAAAGGAAGGCGTTTTCTCATGATGGAAGGGGCAGTTACCCAAATAGTTAGCCCCTCTTTTTTTCAGTTTTACAAACTCGCCCACTACATCAATAATGTCAATGCGCGAAAGAATTTCTTGTATCGTCTGCTGCGAAATCACGCGGCGAATTTACGGAATAGCAGGCTATTTATCTAAAACCATGCGCCCTAAAAGGGCTTACTAATGGTGCATTGAGGTTCACGGCCAGCGACAGTGTGTGATAATATTTTTGAGTGCCCAATGGAAGGATGACCGGACGGTATAGTATAGCAGGTGCAAACATAGGGCTCAGGTTGAACTCACCTCCCAAGGTAACACCGATGCCATCATCCCGGTACCTGATCGATTTTTCAGTTCCCTTCAAATCGTACAAAAAGCGTTGAACGTTTAAGCCACCTAAAACGCTTATTTTTTTTGCCACTTTGCGATGGTGCAGGGCGTCGATAAAAAAACTGCGTATGGAATGTTCGCCTGTTATCCAGGCAATACTCAAATTATCGTGACCGGGTGTTCTGATTGAGAAGTTAATACCTCCTGTCAAAGAAAAATCACCTTTAGTGCCCTTATAGAATGCGCCGATACCAAACCCTAACAGGTTAGTGCTGCTGATGCTTGTTCCATTATTATAGTTATAATAATTAAAGTTATTGACCAAAGGAAAGGCGAGCCTTATCGCTACATAGTTTTCAGGCAGCCGTAGCTTTCTGTCCGGTCTTTTGATATGCTGAGCATAGGCCTGTGCAATAGTTATAACCAGAATAAGCGTAATTGTTGGTTTTCTCATAGCGGCTTTTTTTATAACAAACGTTATAAAAGAAAGTAACGCAACAGGTATATTATAATTAATCTAATCTTTTGAGTTGTATATTCCTGAAATCAATGGGTTGCCCCTCGCTTTGTAATGCAATATATCCGGAAACCAGTGGTTGCCCTTCCACCTTTTGTTTAGGGTCATATCGGTTGGCAACGCCGCCTCCAATGCTGGGCTTCGAGTACTGCAATACGGTGTCGCCATTGATCATATGAGTGATCAGCGAATCACCGAGCACGATTAATTCAGCAGTTACCCATTCTCCGGGCGGGTAAGTTTTTGAAGTTGAATTCAGGCAGTGACCATTGTATTGAGCACCCTGGTAAACAATTTCGGTACCTGGTGAGCACATATTGCCGGTAGGTCTTGGCTGGCCATCGGGTAGCCCGGCCAGAAATTGCATTTCGACCGATATGGGCCAATCCTGTTCTTTGGGCATGGTACGCGGGTCTTGCGAATGATACATCACACCGCTGTTTAAGATCGTGTAGGAGGGAGCATCTTTCATCCAGCCATCTACAAAACGGTATTCCATCTTTAAATGGTATTTGGAAAAGGGTGTTTTATAATAAAGATGACCATATCTTTCTTTAAAGCCGTCATTATACTGGTCGTATCGCACTTTAATAATGCCGTTCTCCACTCTGAAGGTTTGTCCGTAATTGTCGCCCACTTCATGATGGTGTATTTTTACGAACCAATCGTTCATGTCTTTGCCATTAAAAAGGGAGATCCAATCGCTGGATGCCGATTTCTTTACTTGTGCCGTTTTGGGCGAGCAGGCGGCAATGATAGTTACTGCTATCAGAAAGACTGCTGATATATAACGCATTTGAAAAGTTTAGCAGCAAAATAAGTTTTAAAAAGCAATTGAGCAATTATTGGCGCTTTGTATTGGTCAAACGTTTGCACAGAAATACCCTGGTATTGGATTCTGTAACTATATTCGTTGCAATATAAGCATGCTGTTATGAAGAGATTCCTGTTAGTTATCGCCCTTTGTGGCATTGCAAAATTGGCGTTGTCGCAAAACAATGATATGCCGTCTGCTCCGATCATCGAAGCGCGCAGGCAGTTCCAGGATATGAAGTTCGGACTCTTTATTCACTGGGGCGTATTTAGTATACCGGGCGATGGCGAATGGGTGATGAATAACCGGAAGCTTCGTATACACGAGTATACGCATCTCAAAGATTTTTATAATCCTACTGCATACGATCCGAAGCAATGGGTAGCTATGGCAAAGGCTGCTGGTATGAAGTATATCACTTTTGTATCCAGGCATCATGATGGCTTCAGTAATTGGGACACGAAACAATCTGACTGGAAAATTACGAATACGCCTTATAAAAAAGATGTACTTAAAATGCTGGCCGACGAGTGTAAGGCGCAGGGTATCAAGCTTTGTTTGTACTATTCTTTGCTCGACTGGACAAGAGAAGATTATCCCTGGAGAACCGGGCGCACCGGACAACACAGCGGTCGTACCAGTAAAGGTGATTATGCGAGCTATTTAAAATTTATGAAAGCACAGTTAACCGAGCTGCTTACTGATTACGGCGAAATAGGCGCTATCTGGTTCGATGGACATTGGGACCAGACTAACCCGGAAGGGCATCCCGATCTTTCATCAAGGTTGGACTGGAAGTATGATGAAATATACAGTCTTATTCATCAACTGCAACCTGAATGTATGATCGGCAATAACCACCATCAAATACCTTTTGCCGGTGAAGATTTCCAGATGTTTGAAAGAGACCTGCCTGGTGAAAACACATCCGGGCTAAGTTATCAGAAAGCCTCTGATGCGCTGCCTTTGGAGACCTGCGAAACCATGAGTAATTCCTGGGGTTTTAACCTTGGCGATAAAAACTATAAAAGCGCAACAACGGTTATCCGTTACCTGGTAGGCGCTGCAGGGCGTAATGCAAATTTATTGTTGAATATCGGACCGATGCCAAATGGCGACATCCAGCAGGAGTTTAAGGACACTTTACAGGCAGTGGGTAATTGGATGCAGCAATACGGTGCTACCATTTATGGTACCCGCGGCAATGTGATGCCGCCCCAGAAATGGGGGGTGGTTACGGGAAGAGAAAATAAATATTACCTGCATCTATTAAACACCGAAGGTATCAGCACTATTGATTTGCCCTTAGCCGGCAAGAAATGGAGCGCAGTTTCTTTAATTGATGGTAGTAAGGTTGATTTAAAAAGACTGCAAAATAAATGGCAGCTTACCATTCCGGAAGCTGCCAAACAGGAAAAAGTTGATTATGTAGTTGAAATAAGCGTACTGAAATAAACGTAAAACCAAGTTGTTGCTAGCCCGCCAATGGGGTAGGCGTGTCAAAGCTCAGACACTCTTTCAATTCCTTTTCAGTGTAAGATAAACCGTATTGCTTCAAAACCTCATCGGGTACACCATTCCATTGGTTGGGGCGGTTGCCGGCATAGCCCAGGTCTTTAATACCGATCTCAGAGGTATAAAAACCGGTAACAGTAAGATCGCGCATGGTCGAAAAGAATGCTACACCCGGCGCCAGTTCTTTTTTATCTTTCGCTTTTAACGGGTAAGCGATCAGGTCTACTGTTTCGATCCGTTGAGCATCAGTAATATCTTTAAAGGTCTTCCCGAATTTTTTCAGGCAATACACATCCAGCCATCTGAGGCCGCCACGCATCGGTACCTGCAACCGCGGCTGATCTTTCACGGTAAACTCAATAAAGTCCGTAACCTTTGCATCACTGGCGCTGCCG
>JBQGCI010000094.1:0-2867 GCA_052038405.1 Acinetobacter pittii | reverse complement strand
CGATGCGATCAGATAGAAGCGGTTAAACACCAGCATCTTCTCATTACGGAATAACAATGCATAAAGACCGTAAAAGGCGGCACTGCAGGCTATCATTTTCAAAAGGTACATGAGCATCATGCTACTTCTTTTTTTTAATTTCAGAATCGATGATCTTCTTCAACTCTTCCAATTGCGACTTACTTAAATTGGTTTCTTTAGTGAAGAAAGAGGCAAACTGCAACACAGAATCATCAAAATAACTTTTGATCATATTGCTTACATGATTGGAAAAATAATCGGCCTTCTTGATTACAGGATAATATTCCCGTGAATTTCCATACTGGTTAAATGCGATAACTCCCTTATCCGTCATTCGCTTTAAAAGGGTGGCCACGGTGGTACTTGCCGGCTTAGGATCCGGAAAGCTTTCAATCAGCTCTTTCATAAAAGCTTTTTCCTTCTGCCAGATATATTCCATTAACTGCTCTTCAGACTTTGACAACTTAATCATTCTACAAATATAGATTTATTTCTACAAATGTAGAATTAATTTTATTCGCCGCAAATTTTTTTTATACAGTTTCTTAAAGGTTAAGATGGCTCATAAAAAAACGCCGGACTTGGTCCGGCGCAATTCAGGTTATATCGCTTTTCGTTAGAAATTCTGTTTATTGTTCTGCCGGTTGATATCAGCCATCCGCTGGCTAGGGTCGATTTCTATGGTCGCAATGTCTTCTTTCTTTAAGTCGGTAGTAATCACATAGGTCTCGCTGGTCCAACGCCATACCGGGTAAATTTTCCGGGGTATCACATTCTCTTCCGGCTTAGCGCCGTACATCAGGTCCATCGGAATATAATACAGCTCCTGCTTACCATCTTCGCGCGTAACTACTAAATCAATGGGCATCGGAATAAGTCCTTTGTTACGCAGCCTGATCTGAGTCTTCCCATTCTCTTCCCAAACATTATCAATCGCATAATCAATCGTTTTGATACTATTTACCCAAAACTCTTTATACCAATCCAACTTCATATCGCTTACGCTTTCTGCAATTCGTATAAAATCGTCAACTGTAGGATGTTTAAACTTCCAGGTGTTGTAATAATCCAGTAAGATCTTGTCGCGCGGTGCCGCCCCAACTATATAACCTAATTGCTCCAAAAAAACAGCACCCTTTGAATAGCTGGAAATACTGTACCCTGCATTTGTATTAAAATGATCGGCATGAGTAGCCAAGGGCTCCTCAAAATTGCTACGTGCCAGTTTGTAATAGCTATTATAGTCGCCCAGATTAGCCGTATCGCGGTTACCATTCTTTAGCCAAACACTTACAATATTCTCCCCAAAAGAAGTAAATCCTTCGTCCATCCAGGGATACAGGCTCTCGTTAGTGGCTAATACTCCCTGGTACCAGCTATGAAACCATTCATGCAACCAGGCGCCCGGGCTGGCCAGTAAAGTAGCCATAGGATACTCCATACCACCATCACCACCGGTAATAAAAGAATACTGCTTGTAAGGGTAAGCACCAAACTGCTTCTCCATGAAAGGATAGGCTTTTTCGGCCTGTGTTAAGATTTGCTCCCAGTCTGCTGCTTTTTTACCTGCTGTTTTATACAACAGATGTAGGGTAATACCGTCTTTAATTTGTTTGGTTTTGTGGATAAAATCAGGATCGGCCGCCCACATAAAATCGTGCACATTAGAAGCTGTAAACTTCCAGGTAAGTTGATCAGTGGCAGGTACCACAGGAGTAACACCAGGGGACTCATAACCAAAACCAATCTGATTGGCATTTTTCAAATAACCGGTACCACCCAGTATATAATGCCTGTCAATACTGATATTTACTTCAAATTCTCCAAAAGGACCATAGAACTCCCTGCCTACATAAGGAGTAGGATGCCAACCGGCCCTGTCATAAGCGCAGATGCGTGGATACCACTGGCTCATAGAGTACCGCACTTGGGTAGTAGGATTATCCCTGCCGCTGCGTCTGATTTGTAAAGGTACCTGGGCTTCAAATTCCATATCCAGCATTACTTTCTGTCCGGGTAAAATAGCTTTGGTCAATGGTACCATCAAAATAGTTTCCAGTTCTTCAAATTTTTGAGGAACGCCATTCAGTTTCAAAGATTTTACTTTTTGGTAGCCTATTTCATCTGGCCCCAGGCTATCGATACGCCCTCTTACCCGGGGATCCCAATCAGGCTTTCCATTGATGCTTATTTCGCCCTGGCGGCGGCTGCGGTTATCCATCATGCTTCCCGGCTGAAAGGCATTCCAGTACAAATGATAAAATATCTTCTTCAGTGTATCAGGAGAATTATTCCAATACTCAAGCTTTTGCTTACCGGTAAACCGGTTGGACTGCACATTCATGTCCACGTCCATCACATACTTTACTTTTTGCTGCCAATTTCCTTTTTGAGCCCATGCAATGGTGCACCAAAACCCGGCTAAAACAACCGTCGCAAGTTTTCTGATCATAATCGTTATCCTTATAGTACGAAATCGCAAATATAAAAGATAAGTTAGGGGAATCCTAACCGCTTAAATAATAAGCGTCACCATTCTGTGACGCTTACACGCTTATTCCAATCTTTTACAATACGATACCACCGCTCAATTGCGGCCCTTCGTATGGCTCATGCGGCCTGTCGGCAGCCGCTATGCTGCCCCGTTACCAGTTAAACGTTTCGTATTATAACCTTCTACCACCAGCACAATCTCTCCTTTTACGGTCTTTTGCGAAAAATATCCGGCTACTTCCTGTAAAGTACCCCGTTTATTTTCTTCAAACATTTTGGTCAGCTCCCGGCTTACGCTGCATTGTCTTTCAGCACCAAAATAGCCGGCAAGGTCACTAAGCGTTTTTACAAGT
>JBQGCI010000093.1:0-3130 GCA_052038405.1 Acinetobacter pittii | reverse complement strand
TGATATGATGGTATTTTTTCTGTTGTTGAAAAACACAAGCAGTGGCGGAGGGGGTAGGGAGTAGGGGGTAGGGAGAGGACATTGGTAAATGACAAGGCTGGTCCGCGCATCGCCGTTGTTGTGTCTTTTGACCAACAACTGAAGCGTGGCGGCATAGCTGATTGTTGAGGGAGTGTTTCTGCATCAGCTATTGTTAAATAATATTTTTGTTGTTGGTGAAAAACACCAATGGGCGGAGGGGTGGGGAGAGGACATTGGTAAATGACCAGGCGAGTCCGTGCATCGCCGTTGTTGTGTCTTTATTGACCAACAACTGGAGCGTGGCGGCATAGCTGATTGTTGAGGGAGTGTTTCTGCATTAGCTATTGTTAAATGATATATTGCTGTTGGTGAAAAACACCAACAGCGGCCGAAAATCTGGCTGTGTATCACATCCCATTATCTTTATCCAAAAATAACAACGCATCAAACGCTGTGCTAACAGGGAGCAAAAAAAAGCTCACTTTGTTGGCCTGCATGGGCCTGGTTAATGACCGCCCTCGGGCCACTCCGGAAACACGGGAGGCTGCCCGTAAATCAAGTAAATACCGCGGCCGCTTTACCTGTAGTAATGCCTGGTCCAGGCTGTTGGCCGGCAAGGTCTTGGTGTCGGGCGCGATGCTCGAACCAATGGTAAAGTAGTTGCTACCCAGCATAGATTTCAGGTATTGCCCGGCGCTGCTAGGTGGGTGCGCGAAAGCATCCCATACACCGCCGGTAGTAGCCGCATTTTTAACGTGGGCATTATGAGCAAACACCAAAACCTTACCTTCATTGGCAGCGCTATTCAAAATCCAGTTGATATTGTCAGCCATAGCAGCATCGCGTGCGTTCATGGCTTTCCATGCGTTGGGCGGTATTTTACCGGGCTGATCCGGCGGCATTACACGCATCATCCGGTCTCTTTGTAGTGCTGCCACCGCATTTCGATGGGTCCATTCATAAGCTTCTTTGGAGCTTTGGGCTATAAAATCAATTCGCTGACGCTCCAATAACGCCAGTATGTTTTCCAGTATTGCAGTGAGCGCATTCTGCTCCTTTAAAGAAAGCGCGGGGTACCTTGCCACCGACATCTGCGTTAAATAGAACGCCAGTTCAACATTAGCACGGCGGGCTGACCGTTCATCCACCTGATGCAGGTAAGACAGCACCAGGTCAAGCGCAGCATGGTTAGGGGTGGTATCACCTGGAAAGCCGATCATCTGTATATCCATGCCATAGAACCTGAGCTTTATTGTATGGGTAGTATCTGCATTGTATTGCCGCATCCAGTTCAGCAATTCTATATTTTCAGCTGCAGGTTCGCCAATGCTTAATGCCGCAGCCGCAGCGCGGGCCGTGCCTATGCCTCCTGCGATGTAATCCGCTGCAAGGCGCGATTGGGCGAGATCGCCCTCGATGGCAATAGTGGTAAACCCGCAATCTTGTACCAAAAATTTGAATAGCCGGTTTCTGAAGGCGAGTGGCTCTCGGTGTCCATGCGCTGGTTCGCCCAGTGCAACTACGCGTGCTTCGCCGATCATTTCTTTTACCGCGTACAGGTCTTTATCATTAATAGCTTTGTTACTCGCCTGCAAAGGCTGCGCGTGGGTTTTAGCCCAATTTACAAATGCGCTATTGTCTGATAAATTATTAGCGACAGACTGCGCGGTAGCGAGTGAAGTACACAGCAGTAGTATGCAGCATAATATGACTTTCTGATTTGAAATTGCTTTGATCGCATGTCGGCCTGGAACATAATTCATTGATGGTTGATTTGGCTATGACTAAATAATTTCTATAAAGTTATTTTTCGCATAGCCTGGTTAGCATGCAAATGTGACGAAACGGCTGAATAATGGTGTGAAACAATAACAATAGAAAGTTACCTTAAAGTTTTCGATAGTAGTATCGATTCTAACGGCCAAAATTAAGTTACCAGGGAAGTACATGTAAATTAGAATACCTGCTTAAGCGATTTGGAAATCTATATTTTGTATTATATTTACCCGTTATAAAATTTTAAAGTATGCTAACTCTACTAAAACAAAGACTGTTTTTACTTATTGCCGCCATATTTTTTATCACAACAAGCTGTAAAAAAGATTCTCCTGCCAATCAACCGGAGAAACCTGTTCAACCGGAACAGCCAGGAGAGTCCGGGCCTCCAATCAATTCTCCCAAACGAATCTTCGGAAAATACAATAAAGTGGCTTCGACCGAATTGCATGCTGCATTCATTACGGCTGACAGCAGTGCTTGGACTTGTGGAAGAAATCAGTTTGGACAACTTGGTGATGGGACGACAATCAATAGACTTTCTGCTATCAAAATAATGGATAATGTGCTTGCAGTTGCGGCAAATGGAACTAGTACCTATTTCATTAAAAGTGACAATAGTCTTTGGGTGTGTGGTTCCAACATAACCTTACCAGGCAGTCAAGCAGCTGCCAACTATAACAGGCCAGTGAAGATTGCCGACAGCGTAGCAGCTATATCCACTTTAAGCCATACGTTATTTATTAAGCTAGATTCTACTTTGTGGGGATTCGGTCCTAATTATCAAAATCAATTAGGTGAGAATGTAAAGGTAGGTGTACAGGCGGAACCTATAAAGCTTATGGATGGAGTAATAGCGGCGGCAGCAGGCGATGCCTTTAGTGTGATTATAAAAAAGGATCACAGCTTATGGGGTACAGGTCTAAACTCTAGCGGTGCATTGGGGACCAATAATATAGAAACACTTTTTCGTTTTACGAAGGTTTTGGATGGAGTTCAAGATGTTTCAGTCGGATATCAAACAACTCTGATCATTAAAGATGACGGAACTTTATGGGGAACCGGCAGAGATGATTCAGGTCAGATTGGTACTGGCTCTGTAGGTATCAGACTGGCATTTATGAAATCTAAGATAGATAATGTTAAGTCAATATCCTGCGGAGATAATTTTTCATTTGTGATTAAAAACGATTCTACGTTGTGGGGAACTGGAGGTACGATCCTGGGTCAGATGGGAGACCTTATTAAGGAGCATACTACTTACGTAACAGTTCCAACAAAGATTGATTCCGGAGTTACTGCTATTGGGGCGGGAAGGGGTACCGGATTTTTC
>JBQGCI010000092.1:0-3189 GCA_052038405.1 Acinetobacter pittii | reverse complement strand
TAAAGGAGAAGAGTTTAAAATGGGTGAGGTGAGCAATCGTTCTGGTCTTATTTATAATTTCAATAGGAACGGAACTACCACCTACGGTTCGGGAACAGACGCGGCAACCATTGATAATACGCTGAATAGTTATACGCTAATCGGAGGGGTAGCTTTTAAATATCTAAACGGAAGTAATGCTGAGTTAGGTTTTCTATCCAACAAGAAGTTAACAGTATTCAGATCAAGCGGACTTTTTTATTATGGTAAATATAACCAGCAGTAAATTTTTATCTATGAGACAGGTAAGGTTTCTATTGCTCGTCCCTGCGGTATGGATGATGGGGCTTAGTTCCTGCAAAAAAGATGAAGGCGCAGGTACTTCGGCACTTCCCGTCGTTATAATCAAGGAGGTGGGGGCCAATAATAGTAAAGTAGCCTATCCTGATACCGATTTGCATTTGGATGCAGACATTCAGGCGCCCGGAAAGATCGTTGGCATTAAAGTTCAGATTACTTTAGCTGAAACCAACTATGGCTGGGATTTCAGAAAGACTTATACGCAAGGGTATGAAGGTTTGAAGAATGCGAAATTTCATGAGCATATTGATATACCGCAGGATGCAAGAGCAGGAAAATACACCGTGCTGTTGCTGGTGACCGACGCCTTAGGAGAAAAGTCGCAGGATAAGGTCGATTTCGAGATAAAGGCTGACGCCTCATTACCTGCTATAAAGGACAGATCTTTAAAAGTTTTGAGCCGTTCAACGCTCAACCTGTCGGGAACCATACAAGCATTAGGTAAAGTAAATAGGATTGAATTGGAAGTGCAATCTGCTGCCTGGTCTAAAAAATTCTTATGGAATGAACCAGCTATGGTGGATCAACAAACCTTCCAACTAGATAAAAATATTGATATAACGGGCGCGCCTGCGGGGCATTACCATATTAATGTAACCCTTTTCGACCAGGTGGGCAAGTCGGTATTTTACCAATTTCATCTGGATCGACAATAGGACTAATTATGCGTCGATAAAAGACAAAAAATGAGCGGATATAGTTTGCAATTCTCTATTAGAATGTGTAGACGCAGGTTGGTTGATATGCCTGAATGTAAAGGGTGCTGTAGGTTCGTGGCAATCATCGCAGGTCATATTTGACGATCAGAAAGTGAAAGTTGAATAGGTTTGATCATTGGCACTACCCATGGTCTAATCGGTAGCCGTTCTATTTAAAGATAAACAATCAGCAATATGATCAGAACATTAATAAATAGTTATGAAGCGTAAAGATTTTTTTAAAAATGGCTCCCTTGCTTTTTTAGGTACGACTTTGTTAGGACAAAGTTCCGTAGCTACCGGTAGCTTACTGCCGGCCTCTAAAAGTAGAACAGCTAAAAACATCATTTTTATGGTGAGTGACGGTATGAGTACCGGTACTTTAAACATGGCCGATATGTACCTGCAACGCAAAATGGGTACGCAAAGCCAGTGGCTGCAGTTGTACGAAAACGGCAGGGCTACCCGCGCTTTGATGAGTACCGCCTCTGGCAACTCACTGGTTACCGATTCTGCAGCGGGAAGCTCATCCTGGGGCGGCGGCATGAGAGTGCCGAATGGCTCCCTGAATGTAAATGCAGATGGTAGTTCCAATCGGCCGATTTTGCAAAAATTCAAAGCAGCTGGTAAATCGGTAGGATGTGTAACCACCGTACCAATTGCACATGCAACACCTGCGGGGTTTTGTGTCACCAGCAAAAGCCGTGGCAACATGGATGATATTGCCAAAGACTATTTAAAATTGAGGTTTGATGTAATGATGGGAGGCGGTAAAGATAATTTTACGGCTACCGGAAGAAAGGATCAGCACGATTTACTCAATGATTTTAGAAAAGCCGGGTTTGCTGTAGCTACTACGAACAGTGAACTGGAGAAAAGCAGATCGACTGATGCACCCCTGTTAGGTGTTTTTTATGATGGAGGCTTACCTTACTCCCTGGACCGAATGCAGGACGAGCAACTAAAAAAAGAAATACCAACGCTTGGTGAAATGACGGCGCTTGCTATTCAAAAAATGAGCGCCAACAAAAACGGCTTTGTGTTGCAGGTAGAATCGGGCAAGGTAGATTGGGCGGCACATGCCAATGATACGGCTGCGTTAATACATGAGCAGATTGCTTTTGATGAAGCGCTGAAAGTAGCTGTGGAGTTTGCACAGAAGGAAGATGATACCTTGGTGATTTTTACTACAGACCATGGCAATGCGAATCCAGGCTTGTTTTACGGTAACAAGGCCAGCGATCATTTTGACAGCCTCCAAAAATTTAAACACACTAATGACTGGCTGCTCAATAGCTTTAAGCCGGGCACAACCTACCGCCAGGTAATAGAGCAGGTACAGGAAGCGCAGGGCTGGACGGTTACCGGTGAGGAGGCAAAAGAGTTGATCGGGCACTACCAACAGCTGGATGAAGGAGGTTTGTACAATCCGAGAAAATTACCTTTCCGGTACCTGGCGCAAATACAGGAAAAACATACTTCGGTTGGTTGGGGGTCTATGGATCACTCCGGCGATTACGTGGAACTGGCTATGTATGGTCCGGGATGTGAGCGCTTAAAACCTTTCGTAAAAAATTATGAACTCCACAATTTTATGCTGCAGGTAGCCGGTATGAAGACTATGTAATGCGAAAAAGCGATAACTGCTTTACTAAATACTCAACAGTATGATTGTTACAAGGGATATTCAGTTCTCTTATAAAAACCTTCCATTTCATTTTCCGGATATCCAGATAGGAAAAGGGATGGCCTTGCTAATTACCGGGGCTTCGGGAACAGGTAAAACTACTTTTCTGCATCTTTTAGGTGGCTTGCTAAAGCCACAGGCAGGTATGATCGTTATCCAGGGCGTGGATATAGCGCAGTTACCCAACACCAGGCTGGATCGTTTTCGTACCCAGCAAATCGGTATCGTTTTTCAGCAGGCTCATTATATTGCCGCGGTTAATGTTTTAGATAACGTATTGCTGGCAGCGGGGCCGGGAAATAAAAAAATACGGAAGGAGCGGGCGGTGCAATTATTGTTGCAACTGGGCCTGGCAGACAAAGCCCGTAAAAAGCCAGGAACATTAAGCCTGGGACAGCAGCAACGTTTATCCATAGCAAGAGCATTAATCAACCGGCCAGGGTTGATATTGGCCGATGAACCTAC
>JBQGCI010000091.1:0-4829 GCA_052038405.1 Acinetobacter pittii | reverse complement strand
CCCACGATCCGGAAGCATGGTATTACCTGCAGTATGTGCTATATACCGGGGAAAGTGAGCCTGGTTGACGGATTTGCGGGACCTGAGTTTCATGCAGGACTGATCAAAGATTATGAAGAAGGCATTCCCCTGGTGGCCAAGGCCGGTTATAAAAACCTGATCTGCTTCAGTGGTAACCGCCGCGGCATGGACGACGAGACGGGTTTAAAAAACTGCGTGGAGGGCTTAAAAAAGATACTGCCGCTTGCCGAGAAGCATAAAGTAGTTTTAGTAATGGAACTCCTGAACAGCAAAGTAGACCATAAAGATTACATGTGTGATCATACCGCCTGGGGCGTAGAGCTTTGTAAAAGATTGGGTAGCGAAAACTTTAAATTACTATACGATATTTACCATATGCAGGTAGATGAAGGCAATGTGATTGCGAATATTAAAGCCAATCATCAATACATTGCTCATTACCATACGGCAGGCGTCCCGGGCCGGCATGAGCTCAGCGACAAACAGGAGCTCTACTACCCTGCTATCATGAACGCTATCCTGGAAACAGGCTTTAAGGGGCATGTAGCACAGGAGTTTATTCCAACGGGGAAAACCGACCAGGAACGTTTTAAGGCACTGGAGCAGGCGGTACATATTTGTGATGTGTAGAAAAAGTTGACAGATCATAGCTGATGGTTGACGGTTAACACTAAACCCTAAACCAGCGTCAGACCAAAAACAGTATTTAAGAAGCATTCTATTAAAACTTTGAAAAATGGATAGAAAAGATTTTTTAAAAATGAGTGGCAGTGCCGCCCTTGGTATGGCATTGGCCTCCTGCGGCCCGGGCGGGAAGTCTGCCGGTAACCGCGGTACCATCAAAAACCTGGGTATACAGTTATATTCACTTCGTGATGACTTACCCAAAGATCCGAAAGGTGTACTGAAAAAGCTGGCTTCATTTGGATATAAAGAGATCGAAAGTTATGAAGGCGCTGACGGTATGTTCTGGGGCATGTCCAATACCGATTTTAAAAAATATATGGACTCACTGGGCTTAAGCATTGTGAGCAGCCACTGCGATTATAAAAAAGACTTCGAAAGAAAAGCGGCAGAAGCGGGGGCTATAGGGATGAAATACCTTATTTGCCCCTGGCTGGGTAAACAACGCAGGCTTGATGATTACAAGAGGGCCGCCGAAGATTTTAACAAAGCGGGAGCGATCTGCCAGAAAAACGGTCTTCGCTTTGCCTACCACAACCACGACTATTCGTTTAGAATACAGGACACCCAATATCCGCAGGATATTATGATGAAGCATACAGATCCGGCATTGGTAGATTTCGAAATGGATATGTATTGGGTAGTTACTGCAGGACAAGATCCTGTTGAGTGGATGAAAAGGTATCAATGGAGATTCAAACTCTGCCATATAAAGGACCGTAAAAAAGACACACCTTTTAAAGAAGGAGAACCCAATCAAAGCTGTATTGTTGGCAAAGGATCTATCGATTATAAAGGTATTCTGGCAAAGGCCAAAAACCTGGGCATGCAGCGTTATATTTTAGAGCAGGAAGCTTATGAAAAAGCTCCATTAGATTGTGTAAAAGAAGGCGCTGCTTATCTGAACAACCTCGTGTTTTAATTCAACACATCATTATAAAAGAAAGCTGCCGCCTAAAAGTGGCACCTTTCTTATTTTGAAACGTATTGCAGTATATCGCAAAACAATGAAAGCCAGGCGCTACGGCCCGGCTTTTATAAAGCTTGTAAAGGAGGCACACTTATTTAAGCGCCTTGATGATCTCAATGAAGTCCACTGCAACCAGTGAAGCACCTCCCACTAAACCTCCGTCTACGTCAGGAGAAGCAAAGATCTCTTTTGCATTGTTAGCCTTAACACTACCGCCATATAATATCGATATTTCATTGGCAACATCCGCCCCGTATTGCGCGGCCAATACCGAACGAAGGTGGGCATGCATTTCCTGGGCCTGCTCGGTAGAGGCGGTTTTACCGGTACCGATCGCCCAAATGGGTTCGTAAGCAATCACTACCTTTTGAATGGCTGCTGCAGATAAGTGAAATAAAGATTCTTTCAGCTGCACTTCCACAAAGTCATTTTGTGTACCCGCTTCCCTGATGTCAAGAGACTCACCACAACAGAATATAGGCGTAATTCCTTTTTCCAGTAATAAATTTACTTTTTCTGCCAACACCTGGTTGGTCTCGCCAAAGTATTCTCTTCTTTCGCTATGGCCTACAATACAATGTTTGATATGAATAGAGTCTAACATGTCTACAGATACTTCACCGGTATAAGCACCCGACTTTTTATTACTGCAGTTTTGCGCCGCTATATAATAGTTCTTTAATGTGGTTGTTTTTTCCTTTGCCATGATCAGGTAAGGAAAAGGAACCGCAAAAATCACCTCGTGGTTTTCTTTACTTCCCAGGTCATTCTCTAAAATACTTGCCAGCAACTGTTGGCCTTCCGTGTAAGTAAGGTTCATCTTCCAGTTTGCTGCTGCAATTTGTTTTCTCATTTTTAAAAATTGTTTTTATCGTTTATTGTAAAGTTCTGTCAGGATATTTTTTTGCTCGTCGCTCAATGCTGCGCCTTTTAACTGCATCCAGGCATCGGCATCTCTCAACGCTTTTTCCAGCTGATATATACGCGCTTCTACATTTTGCTCTGTGTGGCGAGGCGGCATATCTACCGAATCAAATCCCCAGCTAAAATTAGGAATAATTTTCGGAGTGAGTCCGTTTCCAAACAGATGGGCGCTTACCCCAACCCATGTCCCAGTATTAATAGCCGTATTAATAGCGGTGCGGCTATAGTCGCCCATTATTACGCCTCCCTTTTTCTGACCGGTTAAAAGAACCGTACCGGGTAGCTGATAGTTCACCTCACCTATATTATTCTTCATATTACTGGAACTGGTGCCCGCCCCAAAATTACACCACTCCCCTATTACAGAATCCCCGATGTAGCCATCATGTCCTTTATTAGAGTTGGCGAAGAATACTGCATTTTTTACTTCTCCGCCTATAACACAACCGGGGCCGATAGTTGTGGCTCCGTAAATAGTGGCGCCCATCTTCACTATCGCTTTTTCTCCAATATAGATCGGGCCGCGTAAACACACCCCTTCCATAACCTGTGCATTTTTCGCAACAAATACCGGTCCCTCCTCCGCATTGAGTATCGCATGCCTTACCACCGCCCCTGCTTCGATGAAAATATTTTCTGCAGCCAGTAACCTGTTAGACTGATCTATGGGTTGAGCCATGCGTTTTTGTGACAGCATCTCATAGTCATACAGTAATGCCTCCCTGTTAAACAGGTTGATCTGCGTAACCAACTCCAGCAGTTTAAATGCTGCCGGCTGCAGGCGGGCTACCGGCTGAAGATCCTCAATCTCCATTGATGGCGAAATATGGCCCGCGAGCATCTTATTATCCTGTGAAACGACAGACTGACCCGGTCGCAGCGATTTTATCTTTTCAACCAGTATTTTGTTGGGTAACAGATTGGCTGCAATGATATACCTGTTAACCTCGTTGCCTGTTTCCTCCAAACCCACTGATGTAAAAAAATCAGGCAACCGGTGATCTTTTAAATCCACTGAGGGCATTTCAAGAAGCTGCTCCCATTTTTCACGGATCGTTAATGCACCCACCCTAAAATCCTGCACCTTTCTTGTAAAAATAAACGGCTGAAGAAAAGTAAGATCGCAATAAGCGGGCGCAAAAGCAATAACGGGTTTCATATTCAGGGGCCTAAGATAAGCAATTGCAACGGAAGCAAAGCAAGAGTACGGGCAAGAAAAAACCTCCGCAAAAGCAGAGGTTTTCAATAAAATAAATTCCCGGGGAACAATTATTTTTTCGCGTATTTCTTTTTGAACTTATCGATACGGCCTGCTGTGTCAACCAGCATGTTTTTACCGGTGAAGAAAGGGTGAGAAGTACTGGAAATCTCCAGTTTAATCACGGGGTACTCGTTACCATCTTCCCATTTAATCGTTTCTTTCGAATTGGCAGTAGACTTTCCCAAAAAAGCATCACCGTTACTCATGTCTTTAAAAACAACGAAACGGTAATTTTCAGGATGGAGACCTTGTTTCATAATTGTATGATTTTTAAGGTTGTACGGATTTTGCCGTACAAATTATTTAATAAATTTATCCTCGGAATTACTTCAAAGGAGTGCAAAGGTACGATAAATTTATGATTTAAGGTTGAAGATTTGAAATTTCCGTGTATGCTTCTTCACCGTTGATCTCGCCATTTCCTACTCCCTACTTCCTACTCATTAGCTCCTCATATTCTCCACCTGCAAAGGAATGCTCAATCCCCAGCTTTTAGAAGCCTGTATTACCTCCTGCAGATCATCAATCTTTTTGCCGGTAACCCTCACCAGGTCGTCGTTAATAGATGCCTGCACTTTTAAACCGGCGTCTTTAATATGTTTAATGATCTTTTTAGCATCTTCCTGCTTCAGGCCATTCCGTACCTGGATCTCTTTTTTCCAGGCTTTACCAATCATACTACCTTCCTTGCTCAAATCAAATGCTTCAGGAGAAATCCCTTGTTTGTGGGCGCGATTCACCAATACATCTATCAATTGCTTCATCTTCATATCATCTTCCGTTTCCACTTTGAGCGTATAATTCTTCTTATCGAGGTCAATCACCAGGTGAGAACCTTTAAAGTCAAAGCGGTTAGCGATCTCTTTACTTACAACATTCACAGCGTTATCTAACGCCTGTGCATCTACCTTACTTACAAAATCAAATGATGGCATAAAATTGCTCCTGTTTTAAAAAATGAATAACTTT
>JBQGCI010000090.1:0-6703 GCA_052038405.1 Acinetobacter pittii | reverse complement strand
GTCGTTCATCCAGGGAGAGGGCTGGTGGGTTTGTTTGAAACCCCTTATTTTATCGGAGGCATAAGTATATTGCCAACCGTTGCCATTGTTGCCGGTTTGCGGTGTCCACAGGTTCATACCCCAGGGTAGGCCTATAGCAGGGTAGGTGTTACCATTGGAAAGGCTTCCTTTAGAGTCGGTACCCATCAAAGGGTTTACATAATCGACGAGTTCTGTGGGTTGACTATCGGTTTGTGCCGGGGCATATATCGAAAGTACGCAGGAGATAAGAGGCAGCAGGATTTTTTTCATTGTATTGATTGATTTCTTGGAACTAAATTTTTTCATTATAGATACCGACTTCAGCAATAGATACCTGTGCCCGGGCGTTCAAAATATGTATCCTGACCTTTGAGCCGGTTACCCGGGGAAAACGATGTATTTTAACGTTTCTGGCGATGTTACCATCTACCACGGTCTTCCAGATGCCGTTGGAAAAATATTCTATGCGGTATTCATTGATATTGGAATGAGTTTCTGTAAGCGATATGGCATTAAATGCAGTATTTTCTTTCAGATCGATTTCGTACCAGGGATCCTTTACAGTGGGATTAGATACCCACGATGTGGTATACCGGTCATCATTAGCGAAGTCCATGATATTCATATCATCGCTCCAGCTCGAGTTAGTGGGTTTGTACTTTGCTAAATTGTGCGATATAATCGGGGCGTCTAATACAGGTAAAATGGCAGCTGCACCCTTTTTACCCCATAGCTGGCCCACTTTTTTTAAGGAAGCAAGGGCGTTATCATCAATGAGCCCGTCTTTATTGGGCGCCACATTCAAAATAAAATTGCAGTTGGCGTTGTTAAGTGGGATAATTAACTCGTTCACTAGTTTCTCGGCTTCCTTTACGGGTGTGGAAGGGAAGTTGTCTTTCCAGAACCAGGAAGAATTAATAGGCAGGCAGGCCAATGCAGGCATCCTGTTTTTATCTTCCTGTATCTTTTGACCTGCGCCCATTTCGTAGGTTTTGATATCGGTATAAAACATGCCTTCAGCCGGATACTTAGCCCCGTTAAGGTCCATCACCAGGCAATCGGGCTGCAATTTTTTTATCAGCAGGTATACCTCTTCAAAAGGGATATCATCATAGCTGATCCTCGACCAGGGGGCATCCCATCCATCAATAATCAAAGCTTCTATCTTGCCATACCTGGTCAATAGTTCAGTTAGCTGCTCCTTAACCATTTTAATATGGGCGGGTGTGATAGCATTAGGCCTTAGCTGATGATGGGTGTCTAAAATAGAGTAATACAGCATTACTTTTAAACCTGCTTTCCTGAATGCCCCTGTAAATTCTTTTACTACATCACGCTTTAGCGGGCTGTTCATCACATTATAGGGGGTCGTCTTTGTATCCCAGATGCTAAAGCCACTATGATGTTTAGTGGTCAGGCAACCATAAGTCATATTAGCGCTCTTCGCTGCTGCTGCCCACTGGTTACAGTCCAGCCCGGCAGGATTAAAGAGGGATGGGGACGCTTCAGGATCAGCCCAATCCTGGTTCATGTAAGTCGGGATGTTGAAATGTATAAACATGCCGAATTTCAAATCAACGAACGCTTGTTGCAGAGTGGGCAGCTTGTCGTTAATGGACTTTAATTGAGCCGAGGCTGTCTGCACAGCTTGCATGATAATAGCCGCCGAAGCCAGCAAGGCCCATAAGTTTCTTTTACGTTTTGTCATTTGCAAATATGTTTAATCATACTGTTTGGTTGCTATGTATTATGGCCCGCAAGCCAGCCTCCGTTATATTGCAGGAACGGGCAAACGAATCTGGCGGGCAATAAAAATAAAAATTGTTTCCGGGTTGATTACCTAACGAAAATTGAATGAATTGTTAATGCACATTTAATGCTATTTCTTCAATAAAACCCATTCACCTAATTGTATATCAATACTCCCGGCCGTTTCTGTAATGCGCAGGCGGTAATGTTTATAAGCAATTGTGTTAGGAAAATCAAAGATCCTCGTTTCGTTCCGGTATACGAAAACCTGGTTTGTTTTACTGTCCAGCACCGTCCAGTTCTCCTTATTCTGGGATCCTTCCAGTACCCATGCTTTGGGATCTCTTCCTGCGGCATCATTTGCCGATGTAAGCATATAGGCATTTGATACTACGGGAGCGGCGTGTGTCAGCAGGGCGAAAAATCCCGGGGTGAAGCCTTTTACGAAAAATTTACTATTATTATCCAGGTCTGTCAGGTTAGCGGAGCCTTCTGCACCGTTAGCTCCATTTTCATGTTCCTTACTTACTTCGAGCTTTGCCTGTTTTGAAATTATACTGCCGTATGCAGGGTCTGTATCGTAGATAATCGCCGGAAAATCTCTTTGGGCGTTTTCAAATTGAGGTATCCAGTCGGCTCCGGCCCTGTCTTTGTTACCAAAGGCCATCTGCGCACGGATCGACAGGTTAACTCCCGACGCGCCGCTCCAGAAATGAATAAATTCGCCCAGGTTCATCCTTCTGGAATAAGTTGGTATACCGTTCCTGTCGGGTCGTTTAGGGAAATGAATGGACAGGAGTTCAAAAAAACGATTCAAAACTTTCACCCCACCATAGTTTTTGTAAATAGGGAAGAACCAGTTTCTAAACCAGGCAGTACGGGGTCTCGGGAAATCATCTGTTTTTGCCATACACTCATCAAAGACTCTTTGCTGAATAGCTCTTCTGCCAAGATATTTATAAATATCATATACATAAATCTCAGCCCATTTGCTATCTCCCCAGATATCGAAAGCCGGGGATTCTCTCACTCCTTTAGATGCTCCCTCTACAATGTGTGATATTTCATGGAGAGTAGCGCTTAGTTCCCAATCGGTTTGACTCGTCCACGCATTTGCTCCCGAGCCCAGGTCAATTACATTTCTGAAATCGTGCCGTGACGCGAGGTAGGTTCCGGGATGTCCTCCTCCATATTTATTGGTGTGAAAAATCGCGAATAACCGGTTAGTCGTGTCACTGTTTCCAAAGCTGCCATACTCTTTTTTGGTATAGGCCCAGGCGCTATCTAAGAGGCCAAAGAGCCAGCTGGTTTTTTCACGGCTTACGTCGTCATCAAAATATACAGCAACATTATTATTAAAATATACTCTTTTGATCAGCTGCCGGTGATCGAACCAATGTTCCTGCCAGGTATAAGGAGGGAATTTAGAAGTGTCAGACAGCGTTGCTGGCCGGATGGCTTCTAAAACGTAAGAAGCAGCACCGCTGCTTTTTTTGTTGCAAGCTAATAAAGCAATAATAGCAAGCCCCGTGTAAAAGATGCGGGAAGTGTTTTGAAATAAAGGCATATTTACCCGTTTAGATAGCAACCGCCAGTGCATCCATTGAGTATACACCGGCGGGTTGTTTATGAAGTTATATAATTAATAAAAGGTGATCAATCTCCACTCAGCCAACTGGAACAGGCCACCGATAGGATTAGAGCGCAGGGCCTCTATCCGCAAACGGTAATGCTTGTAGGGTGTGTTGTTATCAAATTCGAATCGCTTGGTTTGTTTATACTCTGTGAAAAGAATATCCGTCTGAACGTCGAGATCTGTCCAGTTTGTGCCATCATTAGATCCCTGAAGTCTCCAGTTCTTGGGGTCCCTCGGTTCCTGGTCATTTGCTGAAGTCATTGTATAGGCACCTACTATTTTCTCGGTTTCGAAACTAAGTTGCGCCCAGAAATTAGCAGGGAACGAGTGGAGAAGAAACTTGGTGTCTACACTACCGTCTACCAACTTAGCGGAAGCTTCGCCAGCGCCTGGTCCATCTCTGTGTTCCTGGGAAACAGAGAGCTTCGCAAGCTGTGTAATATCTGTTTCTTTGCGAATAATGTTGTCGATGCGTATATAAGCGATCTTCCTGGCCGAATCGATCCTGGATCCCCCGGCCGATATTAATTCAATGGGCAGGATATACTGAAAGTCTCTCGATAGTTTTTTAGAAGCTACTGACAGTGTCAGGGGATTGGACGTTGTTTTGCCTGATGGTATCACCGAACTAAGTCCCTGTATGGTATAAGCTGAATCTGGCAATAGCCTGTAAGAAGTTCCATTGCTCGCGTTATACGTGTTGACCAGGGCGGGTTTCAGTTCGAAGGTGAGCGGTATGTCGCTGCCGGGAAATCCAAGCCCGGCGTAGGCGCCCCCAAAGGCGATCTTCTCTGCAGCGTCTGCAAGGATTAATGTAATAGCGCTTTTTTCAGCAAAAGCCTGGGGCATGTAAATCGTGCCTTCGAAGGGAACTGTGATTTCATCGGGCTTGTTACAGGCGTTGATGGCAATGCCAACTGCAAGTAATACGGCCGCGTATTTTTTATTATAACGTAAAAAATTCATGATGTACAATTAATTTAAATGTCAGCAGATCAATTACCAACCGGTATTTTGCACCAGTTTTTCATTTTTTAAAACTTCGTTGTTCGGTATCGGCCATAAATAGTCCCTGTCGCGGAATATCCGGTTCTCAAGAACCACCTTCTCGTAAAATGCATTTCCGGTTTTTGACAGATCCATTCCGTAGAATGCGCCACTGTTGGCCTGCTCTGCAATCAGCCACCTGCGGGTATCGAAGTAGCGTACATTTTCGAAAGCCAGTTCAACCATGCGTTCATGCCTGATCGCCTCCCGCATTGCTGCCTGCGAGGCAGGTACCGGAATATTGGCTGAGCCATACACAGGTACGCCCGCCCTGGTTCTGATCAGATTCAGGTAGCCAAGGATATCGGCGTTACCGGGACTGGATTCGTTCAGGGCCTCAGCGTAGTTCAGGTAGATATTAGCCAGGCGAAGCAGAAGGGCGCCTCTGGCATTGCCGTTCAGGATCACATTCTTCCTCACAATGTAGCCGGTCGGCGTTACATCGGAAGTGCTTTGAGAGCGTCCTGAATTACCATTGAACTCCATGTTAGTAATAATTGGTGTAGGATTAGACAGCTGATTCAGCCAGTAGCTATTGTTGTATGTAACACCCACATAAAATCTTGGCTCCCGGTTGATCCATTGGTTAAATGTGTTTCTGGCAGCTACATCATAGGGGGCTTTGAAGCTGCTGAATCCGGTTTCGGTATATCCTGAACCAGGCGCAGTGATGGGCAAACCATTGGCCATAAAGTAGGCATCTACCATTTTTTGTGTTACACCCAATGCACCGCCTCCTTGTGCGCCTGAAGGAAAACCTACATGTTTGGGAGTACGGTCATACTGAGTCCAGTTGCCTGAATTTGATCTGGCAAAGATCCACTCCCTGTTCCAGTTATTACTCATCACGTTGCGTGTTGACAGGTAAGCCTGAATAAACGGATCACTGTTGGTTTCTGTGTAAAGATTGTACGTGCCTGGAACGAATTCGTCGAGGAATGCCTTGTGAGCATCGGCCGCGATCTTCCATTTATTGGCATCATAAGTTTGGCTGATCAGTTGTGTGCCATCGGTATTTCTTAATGACGCGTAGGCCGGATTTCCGTTAAACAAAGGACTGGCTGCCAGTAAGAGCGCTTCCGCTTTATAGGCTTTTACCATACCCTTTGTACAGCGCCCCCATTCTCCGTTAAGCGGTTCGGTACCCAAACCTTCCGCTGCCGCATCAAACTCCGATACGATGAAGTTGATACACTCGTCCATGGGACTGCGGCTAAGTTTCAGACTCTCAAGGGGTGCTTCAAAATCAAGCAACTCGTCACCGAGTATAATACACGGTCCATACATGCGAACAATCTGGAAGTAGAAATAGGCACGTAGTGCACGGGCTTCAGCCTTGTAGCTTCTTTTCAGCGAAACATTAATTTCTGCCTCATTAGCATTATCAATATTCTGCATAAAAAAAGTAGCATTGCGAATAGCCCTGTAGTATTCACGCCAGTAATGTGCCACATTGCCATCAGTATTGGCCCACACGCTCGAATTTAAATTGTTACCATAGTTAAATGGCCAGTTATACTTGGCTTCGTCTGAGGCTGTGCTCCAGGGTCCCGAATTTTCGGTCGTCGTGTAGCGTTGCGCCAGTTCATTGGGTAAAGCAAAGTAAATATTAGCGAGGAAATTATCTGTTCTTGTTTTGGATTTAAAAATGTCTTCCTCTGTGAGAATATTATCCGGTACCTGATCGAGGTACTTACTGCAGGAAGGTGCCGTAATGAGCAGGCCTGCAGTGAGAACGTATATGAGTTTTTTCATTTCTTATAATTGTTTGAGTGGAATTTAAAAATTGGCTTGGATACCTGCAGAAACAGTTCTGATATTAGGATAACTCGCGCCATTGTTTGTATTAAGTTCCGGATCCCATAATTTGAATTTGCTCCAGTAGAAAATGTTTACGCCCTGCAGGTAGATCCTGCCATTTTTCAAACCAAGGCTGGAAAGAAATCCTTTGTGGAAATTGTATCCGAGATCGATCGTTTTTAAACGAACAAAGTCCATATCTTTTACCCACCAGGTACTGGCAACCGAATTGTTCTGGTTTACAACATTGCCATAACCAAGCCTTGGATAAAAGGCGTTCTGATTAGGATTTTCCGGAGTCCATCTGTCGGCCGCAAGTGCAAACAGATTGCTACGTTCCGGCCCGGTACTATTGTTGAATGGCAGTATGCCGTCGCCGCCGAGCATTCTGTCGGCACCATCAGTGCCCTGGAAGAATGCGCCCAAATAAAACTGTTTCCAGGTTACATT
>JBQGCI010000089.1:0-2055 GCA_052038405.1 Acinetobacter pittii | reverse complement strand
GTCAGTTTTCTTTACCTCGATAGTACTTATGGGATTAAACATTTTAATAGCCATTTAGCTGCCGGCAGCACCAATCTTATTGAGATGACTGAGGAAAAAGATAGATATATCAATGCCTCTATAGATACGCAGTATCTACTTCAAGATATCACGAGCATCCAGGATTTTCTTTTGGTGTTTGTATCTGATGAACCATTACATCTGTGGCCGTTAGTCCAGGATTATCTGCAATTTGAAAAAGAAATCACCAGATCTATCAGCGATAATGACGAACAGGTATCCCATGAACGATTTCTATTACCGACCGGAAAATGGAGCGTGCGAAAGATACCCATTCATATTACCTGGAGTGACAAGACATTCCAACAATATGTGCGTGACCTAAATGAACAACGCCCCTCAAAATTCCCCAAAGATCTACATAAAAATCGATGGGGATCAAAAGCGTTTGTTAATGGATTTCTTTTGTCGGCAAAGGTCGATTCGAAAACAGTATTATCCCTCGCAGGATTCTTTAAAGTAACCATTCAGGTAAGCTATATAGGTGATGCCAGTATCAATGAAGAAAAGGAGCCAGAACAATGGCTGTACATCGATGGCAATGACGTAGCTATACTGTTACATGACAGCTTTCTTACACCTGTCAATTTTCTTACATTTGAGAATGGTATTGCTTCCGTGACGGTACCGGCCTATGAAGATTTTACCGCTGCCTGTATACTTTATGATGGTACGGAACTGGAACTGGATCTTAGTGAAGTTGCCGGATTGCCCAAAGAATTTTATTCTTACAAACCCAGCACCACATTCAGGAGTAGTTTGAAACAGCTCCTGGACAAAGCTCCATTTGTCCCGGAAGATCTGCATAAAGATCGCTGGGGTGGCCAATCTGTGTCAAACGGTTGGAGGTTAAGCGCTGATGTAACTGAAACCGGGGATACACACCGGGTAGTTCTGAAACTCGAAAAACAATTAGTTAATGACCAAGAAAGTGAAGTAGCTTTTTTGTTACACGACAGTTTCGAGGAGAATAAGCGTGTTGCATATGCCAAAACAGTTGGTGGGATCGCCAGTTGCAGCTTTACCAGTTAAGAAGCCTTTACAGCAGGTGTTTACATCAGCGATGGCACCCGACTGGAACTGGACATGAACGAAGAGGAGGGCTACCCTTCCGGATTTTATTATCAAACCTATATTGGCCCGGAGATGCTAGAAGACGGAAGTGATGAGGTACCAGCGTGAGTGAGGTGCGTATAAAGCTGTATTAGCGAACAGGAACGATAGCAGCACCCGTACATTTACCTGTTTTGCTGTATCAACTTTACGGGTCCTAATAATCCAGATGGCAGCAAGGGAGACTGTGCGTAATTATACGATTGCGTGGTGTAGGTAATTCGGGATGCTACTCCTGATTGCTCATCGCCTATTAACCTGTTTACCCAAAGATTCGTTACAGTCTTTTCAATATTTTTGATCCCGGCAACTGCAAAGCTGCGTAGCTGGGGCTTATACTCTTCATAGAAGGTATAAAATGCTTTTTCATCTCCAGAGGTAATGCGCTCTAAAAGTTCCATATTTTTATCGTCAGCGGCGTTCAAATAGTATTCCAAGTTAAGATGCAAAGCAGCTTTTTGTCAGTAATACGTGACCTTGAAAAAAGGCCAGAATACTTTCCAGTAACTATTGGTTGTGGGGTAAATCCTGAAACGAAGATAAAAAGTCAGGAACTGAGCGGAAGAAGTTCATTTGAAGGGAGCTTTACAAAGCTATCGTATTTGTCTTTGAGTTGTACCGGAGGTAATCAATTTGCAAATTGATGGTTTGTTTTAGTGCTTCCAGGAAGTCAACCTCGTCCTGTTTTAATGCGACAGGTGATACAATTACCAGTTTATGAATTTTGTGTGCAGTAGCATGACTCGCATAGTCCAGTAACTGGGCTATCGCATCGCGTATGTTTTTCCTGCCGTTAGAATGTGTTTTAATTTCATAAATGGAAATACTGCGATCCTTTTCAATTGTTACCAGGTCAGCAATACACCCTGCGAAGCGAGTCCT
>JBQGCI010000088.1:0-1805 GCA_052038405.1 Acinetobacter pittii | reverse complement strand
GCTGATAGCATTGGCTATTGTGTTTATGGGGTGTCTAGGTATGCGCTTTGGTAATAGTTTCTGGTCTGCTAAAATGATGTTCCTGTCGGTAGGAGTGAGTTTTGCCTTAATTAAATTGTCGGTGTATAGTTTGGTGGGTGTAGTTACGGATACGCCACAGCAGCATTCTTCATTAATGAGCTCTATCGAAGGGTTTTTTATGGTGGGCATTGCCAGCGCTTATTTCCTGTTCCCTGCTTTTTACTCAGAGACTGACGCCAATGCCTGGCTGAATGTATACCTGCTGCTTTGCGGGGGCATTATAGTTTCCTTTTTATTCCTTGTTGTATCCAATGTGCAAATACCTGCGCCCACGGCAGGCGCTAACTGGAAGGAGGATATCAAAAGTTCTTTATCATTAATTGCGGTGCCTTTGGTGCTGGTATTTATATGCTCCGCTTTTTTCTTTGTAATGATCGAGCAGGGTATTATGACCTGGTTGCCGAGGTTTAACGAAAAGATCTTTTCTTTTTCTGAGAAGCTAAGTGTGCAGATGGCTTCGTTGTTAGCCATATCGTTAGCTGTGGGGAGATTTGTAGCCGGGTGGTTATCCAAAAAAATATCCTGGGCTGTTATTGTTATTGGCTGTGCGCTGCTTTCTATTGCATTACTGCTGGGTATATTGCCGCAGCTTAATGTGGCAGCTACCGTTACCCGGCTGGCCAATATTTCAGACGTGCCGGTGCTGGGTTTTATGTTACCGCTGATCGGCTTATTCATAGCACCTATCTATCCTTTACTCAACTCAACGGTATTAAGTCACTTACCTAAAAACCTGCATTCGCCTATGTCTGGTTTGATCATTATTTTTTCCGCTTTAGGTGGTACCCTCGGTTCGCGGATCGTAGGGATATTATTTGGAGAAGTTGGAGGGGTGAAGGCTTTTTATATATTGCTGATCCCTATGGTGCTGCTGATTGTTTCCGTTTTGGTGATACAGCGGATTATTAAGAAAAAGAGCCAGTCTGTTACAGCGGCATCAGCTAATGTAGCGGTGTAGAGAGTAATCTGTTAGCAGATAAATATTGTTGTTTTATGGTCACGGATGCACGAATGATAGTACAAGAATATTCGTGCCTGCCCGTCCGTTCAGGCGGGTATTCGTGGCTTTATATTTATAAGCGTAGGCAGAAAAGGACGTTATAGATTACCCGTTGTCGGTAGTCTTCCAAATAAATAAATAAATAAAAGCTTGAACGGTTATGCTTTGTTTCCTCCTGTGGCGGACAGGTGCAACAAGGCATCGGCTTTTGCAAAAGCCGTCAGAACTGGTACCTTTAATAAGTATATCTTTGTAGTGATGGAGCTATATTATTATTATCCTGGAATATTTGAACGTTGGATAACTAATAGCTTATCTAAACCCTAGTCACTGTCCGAAACAAACCTTCATTTTGTGGCTGCACTATCGCCGCCTAAAATAGAAGTCACGACCCCGCGGGTAGGCAGGTAATTTTTTTTCCTAACTTTTTTCCTCGCCTCTTTGTGCCTTGGCGCCTGCCCGACTATAGCAGGCGGGGTTAAGTACTGTTTAATGATCAATCCACTTTCTTCACCAGCAACCGGCTGCTGTTAGCTGCCAGCACCACATCACTAAATGCCATGATCAATGCGCCGAAGGAAGGCGTTAAGAATCCCAATGCAGCGATGGGTATCGCAATGATATTATAGGAGAAGGCCCAGAACAGGTTTTCTTTAATGGTTTTATAAGTATGCCTGCCGAGACCTAATGCCATGGGCAGGTTCTTCAAACCATGGTTCATTAA
>JBQGCI010000087.1:0-3766 GCA_052038405.1 Acinetobacter pittii | reverse complement strand
AGGAGCTTCCCTGCACGGGATTATATAGCTGTTGACGGTCTGTATTGCTTTTAGGCCTCGCATGGTGAAGCAATAACTGCATTGTTAGTAAACCTGTGAGAGGATTAAGAGTAAAATATGGTCAACCTTTCAGGGCGAGGTTAGTTTCATGCTGAAAAAATGCGGTGTTCCGGCACGGTTACAACTGCAACATCAGATAGATAGCTAGCATAAAGGCGCAAAAAGCGAACAACAGCGAGCAGCTTGAAACAAATGGAGCGCTAAAAAATACACTGTTATCGTGCCAGTTAGCAGTAAAACATCATTCTACCTGCCACCAAGAGTAGGAGTTAGGGGCGAGTGTCACTTTAACTGTTGCTTCATAATTACGGTTAAGTGAATAGCTTTTCGCCGGGCCTTCTTTTTCCCGTATTCGTGCCGTTTGTGTAAGCCCGGTATAATACAACGGTATTTTGATGTCTCTTTCTATCTGCTGATCGGTGGGATTATAAAGCATCATCAATCCCCTGGTTTTTAGCGCCGGATTCACATGTAGTATACCATCCCAGTCCCTGCCATCTGCCCTGCGAAGATGAATAACGCTCGAATTCAGAATATTGCGATATTTTTTATACCAGTTGATTACTTTTATCACTACTGCTTTTGTAGTGTCATTATCATATAATCTCGGACCACGGTAACAAGCTTGTACACCTGCGCCATAATATTGCATCATGAGTTGTTCGTAGTCGGATAAATGTTGGGATAGCGGCTCCAGTATGGCTTCAGGACCACCGCCCTGGTAACGGGTCAGGGGCACAAATCCCCAGCCCATTGAAGGCAGCTTATCCCAGGTGCCGTCATAAATATTCTGCCGGTTCAACAGTTTCTGATTGTTGCGTGGCAAACTGAAATTAACTTCCCGGTATCCCAGGGCTATTTTGTTGGTGCCATCTAAAAAATACCAGTCGGGTGCATTAATATATACACCGCGTTTGTTGAGCCATTGGTATAAATCCTTTTGTATTTCCATTTGTTTCCATTGGCTGTCATCCAGTCCTTTGTGCCCCGGGTGGGTAACGGAGGCACACCGGTCCCCGGGATAGGGGCCATCATTTTCCCAAATATCGAAACCGGTTAACTTAAAGAATGTTTTTATTTTTTCACGGTAGCCCAGTCCCCAATAGCTGCCAAAACAGGGCGCATTGCCAAAAAAAGCGCCACCAGGTTTACCAGTACGTGCATCAATTACATCATCTGCATCGCTTATTTTTCTTGAACTGAACAAGGAGTACCCGCCTATTTTTATATTTTTTTGATGAGCATAATCAGCCAGGTTTTTCCATCGCAATATGTTTTTTCCCGAAGTATCTTCCATATTGATATGGCTTCCAAAACTCAATATCAATGCTTCATAGCCTGTGTTAGCGCATTGATCAACCGCTGACTTTACCTCTTCATCAGTTTTGCTTACCAGGTGCATAAAAATAGGGTTACCGGTGGTCCAGGGAGCAATGGTGCGATACATTTGCTGTACAGATAGCCCACGTCGCTCCCGGTCGTAGCTATCCATGGCCAGCTCATAAGTTCGCACCGAAACAAAATTGTCGCCTTGCTTCATTTCAATACCCGGAGCATATTCGGGGTATACTTCCAGCAGGCAGGGCGTTTGCAGATCATAATTCACCTGAGAAGTGTAGGCGCTATCCGTTTTCCAATGGGTAGTTTGATCGCTAAGGTCATAACGCATGGCATTATTAAAGGCATAATTACTTTCAATATAAAGACCCTGCGGTTTTTTCATTTGCTCGGGTTTGCCCACAACGGCACTTTGTTCTTCTACCATGCCTAATACCTCGCTGATTACACGGTTTAACTGTATAGGTTTTTCGGAATGGTTGGTAAGGCTCAGCCATTTGCATATCAGCGGTATTCCATCATATAATTCATAATTAACGGTTACGATAATTCCTTTTAGTTCTGCAAGACCCGGTATATAATGAAACTGAGCCAGCTTTCCTGTAGCGGCCCTGCGGTTAGTGGCCCACACGCCTGAAACCGGGTTCAGATAGGGGGACAGTTCCTTTACTTCGTAGCGTAATAATTGAAAGTCGCTATTGCCTTTTGTGAAATTATTTACCCAGTTGGGAAGCAGGTAGGCGTTTTCCTTTTGCCCGTACAGGCCACCCACCCGATGCGTTCGCCCGTTTATAGTTAATATCGCCTCCGGTTGAACAGAGCGTAGTAATTGTTGTCCCGTACTCATATTGGTATAGTCTGTGCAAGCGGCATTGGGTGTAACCCGGAACACTCTTTTTACAAGCCCATTATACAGCACAAGATCTTTTTTATCAGGCGTAAGGTATAGAGCGGCTTTCCGGGTAACGGGAGCTAGTAGCCAATCTCCCACAAATAAACCGGGCTCTTTATTCCATAAGGGAAGGGGCGGCTGGCTGCGGGCAATGATTCCCCCAAAAATAAACAAATGGATCAACAGAACGTATTTTTTCATGGCAATCGTTGAGGTTGACAAATATACCTTTTTACCAGTAGCTCTTTACCGGACATTTAAATAATCCTGTTTATTTTAAATAGATGAAAATTGTATCTTAAAGCAAAAATAGCCTCGCAAATGTCTACAGAAAGTCATAGGTTAAATGAAGGAATAAAGAAACTTATTTATAGCCTGGTTCCCGGTTTAGCAGCTTTTTTTGCATTGTTTCAATTACCAATAAACACCCGGCTTATTATCGCCTGGGATGTTTTTAGCGTGGTGCTCCTGCTGTTTTACTGGACAGTATTTTTCCAAACAGATGATAAAAGATTACCCCGGATTGTTGCAACGGAAGACGATGGCGTGAAGATCATTTTCTCCGTTGTTTTGGTAGCTGTTTGCGTTAGCTTCCTGGGTGTTATATTATTGTACCAGTTACAGGAGGACATATCCCGGTATAAATGGTTACAGGCTTCTGTTTCGCTGTCGGCTATTGTCTGTTCCTGGATTCTGTTACATACTATTTTTGCTACGAGATATGCGGACCTGTATTTTAAGGATCGCAAACGACGCAATCGCGACAATCATAGCGAAGCCTTAATGTTTCCTTCGCCTGAAAAGCCCGACTACCTTGATTTCGCCTATTTTTCATTTGTGATTGGTATGACTTTCCAGGTTTCGGATGTACAGATCAACTCGAAGATGATCCGGAGATTTGTATTGTTGCATAGCCTTATTTCTTTTGCATTCAATACCGGCATCGTTGCCCTTACCATTAACGTTGTTGTAGGTGCGGCAAAATAAAGGCGGAAACCATTGCCCTTTGCATTTTGTATCCGGCCGCAGATCCGTCGCCGGATTGCGCTACATATAGAATATAGTAAATTTATGACCATCAGGGTCGGCAAATACGAATCCATAATAGCCGGCTTTCAATGTCTCCGGCTGGGACACCATGATTTCACCCGCGTTCTGTACAGTTTTACGCATGTCTCTACTTCTTCTTTGCTGTTGGCAGAAAGCGGGAAAATAATTTCGTTACCGGCTCTGGCATCAATCAAAGACCCCTTCATATTGGGTTCTAATACGGTTTGCAAAAAGAAATGTATAATAAAATTGTCTTCGCCGAAGATGAAACTGGTTAGTGGTTCGGATGCTCCGTTAGGGCGAAACCAGACCTGCTTTTAAAATTGGGTGTGCGTTCTAAATTATGTACACCAAATTCGCCCGGATTTTTTTCCCGTATAGAAGGAATTTTGAATTAAAGTGTTATTGCATTACCCGGATCATTGC
>JBQGCI010000086.1:0-3743 GCA_052038405.1 Acinetobacter pittii | reverse complement strand
TGCGCCGCAGGCCCCATCGCCCGAAAGGCTGAAGGAAATGCTGGATGTAACCACTAATAGCTACCGGATAAATTTTAAATAATCTTTAAACAAACAAAAATGAAACAAAAGATCTATTCCCTGTTTTTCGCAATTCTGGTTCTTACTGCCTGTTCAGACAAAGAACCCATCTCGGCTGTTGACTATAAAGTGAACGAGCAAAATTCTGCGGTTGAATGGAAAGGCAGCGCGCCTACGCATTACCATGAAGGTGCTTTTAAAGTATCGGGCAATCTCCAAACCGATGGAAAGGGTAAAATAACAGGCGGAGACTTCACCATTCCAATTGCCAGTATCAGCAATTTTGATCTCAGCAATGAAGCAGAACGGGAAGCCTTGTTAAATCACCTGAAAAGCCCCGATTTTTTTAATCTCGCGGTTCATCCCCATGCAAGCTTTCATATAACAAAGGTTGAGCCTTACAGTCAAACCGGCTCAGCGGCTAATATGCTGATCACCGGTGATTTTACCATGATCGGGCAAACCCATAGCATAGAGATCCCTGCCCTAATCAAAACTGACAAAGAAAAAATAGCTGCAGAGGGCAGCTTCCAATTAAAGCGTCTTCAATGGGGAATGAATAGCTATAATGATCCCGAACAACAGCTATACATTCTACCGGAAGTAGCTATTAAACTGAAACTTCATTTTAACAAATCAACTTCCTAACCGCCTGATGCGGACATTCAACTGCAGTAACATCTTCAAACAGCCTGCTCTCACACCCAGGTGCAGGCCATTTTTTATTAATCAAAACAAATTCTTTATGACAAAAAGTAAGAGCCTGATGAAGTTTTTATACCTGGCCGGCTGGCTTATTTTGATCATCTCCTGTAAAAAGGATGATACCCATGCCGGTGCCGGTCCCTCAGCTCCTTTAAGAACAATGCCCGGTCGGCCAATAGGTGTGGCAACCAAAACCCGCATTGGCGTTAATGGGGGTTCAATATCTATACCTGATCAGTACATCTCGGTTCAGGTACCCGCCGGGGCTGTTGATGCTGATACCGAATTTTCAATCCAGGAAGTTCAACCTGATAGTGCAGTTGCAACCGGACGCCTGTTTCGCATTTTGCCGGAAAATATTACTCTTAAAAAACCAGTTGAAATCACTTTTAAATATACGGATGCAGATGTGGCCGGAACCGAGGCAGCACTACTATATCCTTGTTTTCAGAGTAATGATGGATTATGGCATAAGGTGTTGGATTGCACTTTGGACCCGGCAGCCCAAACCCTGAAAGTAGCTACCACTCACTTCAGTGATTGGGGTATTCTGAGAGAAGTATCTATTCACGCTCCTAAAAATGAAGTCGGTTCTGGTGAAGAGATTGAGTTAACTGCTCATATACTGGATGAAGACGTAGCATCAGGAGTACTTTGGGGATCCGAAATAAAACGTGACCAGATCGTTTGCTGGAAAGTAGTAGCCGGGGGAGGTACCATCTCCGGTGGCAAAAGCGCTACCGTAAAATACAAAGCTCCGGATACCGATAAAAAGTCGGAAGCATTAATTGAAGTGACGGTTAAAAATGTAGTGAAGCGATCCGACCCTAGAAGGCCCGGAAACGGAGGGCTCGTTATTGTAAGAAGAAAATTGACCATAATGCCCGAAGAATACGTAGTATGGACTATTGGCGGTCAAAAAGCTACCGGCATATTTTTCAGCATCGGCGTATTTAACGGGCAAGCTATTATGACAGCTACAGCAGGAAACGAAGCGATCTCCTTTCATACCAATGGAACCATGCTGGGCAAATATAGTTTCGGCAAACTCAGTGATCCCAAAAAGGCCACCTGCACCGGTACCTATCAGTTCAAAACTTATCAGAGCGATTACACCGAATGCGAAACTTTCGAAAAAGTATATGGTGAAGGCGCTATCGTTTTTGAAACATTCGGGGAAAGTGGCGGAGGTATCGTACAGGGTAGTTTCCAGGGCACGCTTTACAAACTGGAAAATTGTGATGTTAGTGCGAGAAGCATGTACGGGTCGTTCAGAATACGAAGAACCTATTAGATGGTCTGTACGTTTTATTGTTTGTGCAAAAGTCCGGAGCGATTGAATGCCCGGACTTTTTAATTAATCAATATAGATTTGCTGAATGAACGGTATTAACCTCATCCGCAACTATCCCTGGTACACGCTCTTAATCTTATTGAGCATGCGCACAATACCGCGCAACCAGCTTCCTGCGATAACCCGAAATCCCGGCGATAAAATTCAGCAGACCTAAAAAAGGGATCATTAACGCACCCGCGCCACCTGGCCGCATATCGCTTATATTGGAAACAACAGCCAGGGCCAACAGGCTCCTGGGAGTGCCCTTCTCATCAGTTTGATGATCTCCCGCCAATCCATATAAGATACGGAGGGCATTTTCAAAACCTTCCGAGCCGGGCTCCACAATTGTAGTAAAACATACAGCTGCGGCACTGGTGTTAGTAAAGCGGTGTAACTGTCCCGGTTCCACGGTTAGCTGATGACCCGCATCAAGGATCAGGGTTCTTTTTTTCAATTGAATGGTTAAAGCACCGGAATGAACGATAAAGGTTTCAGAAAAATTCCGGTGATAGTGTAGCGGTGTACCTCCGCCCGGCATCAATGTAACTTCCAAACGGGTAACACCACCTCTCATATCTTTCGCAGTTTGTTTAAACGTAACCTGGTCTTTGATAACGGGGTTTACAATTGTTCTTTCCATATAAAATATTAAAAATTTGAAATCGTTAGGAGCCATTGCTTAATACCGACTGTTACCACCTTAGCGTCGTAAATAAAGTAGGGCTCAGCAGTGGGTAACAGCTGAGCCCGATCTATTCGCGCATCCTCAGTTTGTATGGCAGTACTGGTTACGGTATCTTACAGCATTAAAGAGTCTTTTCCATTACAGCTATGTTCCGGTTGCTTATTATTAACTGCTGTATTATTGACCAGCCCAATTTCTGATACATAGGCCCGGCTGTGTGGGTAAACAGATAGATCTTTTCCAAGGCAAGGGCGCGGCAATGATCCTGGATCTGCTTACAAAGACAAATGCCATAGCCGTTGCCTCTTTCACCGGGTATGGTGTACAACTGAGCCAGCCATTTTTTGTATATGTTTAGCTCCGGTTTATGATTGAGCAGACCAACATGATTGTAAATACCACCCGTAGCCACTGCTCTGCCATTTACAAAAAGGAGCATTTGAAATTGGTAGATATCTGCCGTTACAGCGCGTAGATTATTAACGGTATCTGCTACGGGTATACCCCATTCATCATGATACCAATCAGCGATTAGCGATAACACACTGTGGTCATCAGGTGCTACCAGTTTAATGTCAATATGATTCATTGTTTTAACTGCCGGTTATTGAATATTCTGAAGTGTGGTAGTGGAAGCCGTGTTGGTTACAATCTTTTTAATGTCCCCGGTTGGCAGGGGAATATTTCGGTATATGTTTTGCCACCGATAACAAACAGGTTAGTATTCAGGGTCATAGAAGCACCGCTTGCCTGGATAACCGACAGCAGGTTATAAACAGTAATGCCAGACGAATCCCTGGTACCGGAAACATGCTGTGTTACAGTACCGCCAGCGCCTCCATCAGTTTCAACGCTGTACATATACTTCCTGTTTCCACCGGGAATAAAGCCTGAAGTGTTATCAGAATTTTGCAGGTCGTCGAAATCTTCCGCATCCTGTTCGCAGCTGCTACC
>JBQGCI010000085.1:0-11064 GCA_052038405.1 Acinetobacter pittii | reverse complement strand
GTGTTTCAAAAAACTGGATCTTAAATGACCTGTATGTAGAACCCTCTCAAAGAAAACAGGGAATTGGAACCGCTTTGATAAAAACAGCCATGGAGTTTGCCGGGAACGATGGCGCCAGCTACCTGGCACTGTCTACTGCTGTAAACAATCATACTGCGCAGGCATTATATGAATCTATCGGTTTTATAAGGCAGGAACGTGATGCGGCTTTTTTCGACTATCGCATAGCCTTAAAATAAGAAAACCGGCACTTACGCACCGGCTTCCAACAACTTAAAAACAAGATCAGTTAAATCACTCTCACACGTAAAACACCTTCGATCGCTTTTATTTTAGCAATGCTATCCTCGCTGCTTACGCTTTCCAGATCCAAAATAGTATAAGCATAATCGCCACGGCTTTTGTTGATCATATCCTTGATATTGATCTGAGCATCGGCCAAAGCTGTTGATATTTGCCCTACCATGTTTGGAATATTTTTATGCGCTACGGTAATACGCTGCACACCCGATAATGGCATTTCGCAATTGGGGAAGTTAACAGAGTTCCTGATATTACCCGTTTCGAGATACACTTTCGTTTGTATAGCGGCCATATGAGCGCAATTATCTTCAGACTCAGGCGTGGAAGCCCCCAGGTGCGGAATCGCGATCACCCCGGGTCTGTTGATCATTTTTTCATTCGGAAAATCTGTTACATACCCGCCCACTGTTCCGTCTTCGATAGCAGCCAGTATATCATCATCGTTTACCAGTTCGCCGCGGGACAAGTTGATCACACGTACACCTTTCTTCATCTGGGCAAAAGCTTCCGCATTTAAGGTACCCTTTGTTTGGGCATTATACGGGATATGCAGGGTGATGTAATCTGCTTTCTCATATATTGTTTTCAGATCCGTCGCTTTTTTAACTGCTCTTGATAAACCCCAGGCAGCATCTACCGAAATAAAAGGATCGTAACCTAATACTTCCATACCAAGATTAACAGCCGCGTTGGCGATCAGTACACCAATAGCGCCCAAACCAATTACACCCAGCACTTTTCCCTCAATTTCCGGCCCTACGAACTGAGCCTTTCCTTTTTCTACTTCTTTGGCAACATCCTGCGTTAACCCGTTAGCCCAATTGATACCATCAACAATTTTACGGGAAGAGATCAGCATAGAAGTGATGGCCAGCTCTTTCACCGCGTTCGCATTAGCACCCGGCGTGTTAAACACCACAATGCCTTTTTCAGCGCATTTATCGGTAGGGATATTGTTTACCCCTGCGCCGGCACGTGCAATGCTTAAAAGCGATTCGGGAAACTCCATTTCATGCATGGAGGCGCTTCTCAACAGGATACCATCCGGATTGGGAGCGTCGTCGATTATTGCATAGCCTTCACCAAATTTATCCAAACCGGTTTTAGCTATTTTATTTAAAGTTTTAATTGTATACGCCATACTAATATTAATATTTGTTACTATAATATAGCAACTGAGGTCAAAAAACTATTTATTATTTGTTTCAAACTGTTTCATAAAATCAACCAGCTTCTGTACGCCTTCCAGTGAAATAGCATTATAAATGCTGGCACGCATGCCGCCTACAGACCTGTGTCCTTTTAGCTGAACAAAGCCGGCTGCCGTCGCTTCTTTAATAAACTTAGCGTCTATTTCTTCGTTGCCGGTAACAAAAGGAATATTCATTACAGAACGGTCTTTGCCGGCTACCGTGCTTTTGAACAAAGATGATCCGTCGAGGAAATTATACAAGGTGTCAGCCTTTTCGATATTGGTTTTCTCAATGGCAGCCACACCTCCCTGTTCTTTCAGCCAGTTCAATACCAAACCAATCAGGTAAATACCAAAAGTGGGAGGTGTATTGTACATGCTTCCGTTTTCGATATGCTCTTTATAGTTGAACATGGTTGGGGTGAAGTCCATTGCATTGCCGGCCAGGTCTTCACGAATGATCACTACGGTTACACCTGCGGGCCCGAGGTTTTTCTGAGCGCCTGCGTATATCAAACCAAACCTGGAAACATCATAATGTTTGGAAAGGATATCAGAAGACATATCTCCTACCAAAGGCACATTACCGGTATCAGGCAGCTCCGCAAACCGGGTACCATAAATAGTGTTATTGGTAGTGATATGGAAATAGTCCGCATCCTTATCAAAGGTAGCCGCATCCAGTTCGGGAATATAGCTGAAGGTTTTATCTTCAGAAGAGGCAATCACATTTACGGTTCCGTAACGTTTTGCTTCTTTGATCGCTTTCTTTGACCAGGCGCCGGTATTCACATAATCCGCCTTTTTGTTCCTGTTCATCAGGTTTAAAGGCACCATCGCAAACTGTGATGAAGCTCCTCCCTGCAAAAACAAAACCTTATAGTTATCGGGCACCTGCATCAGCTCGCGCAATGAACTTTCTGCCGAATCAAGAATGGACATGAAATCTTTGGAGCGGTGGCTCATTTCCATTACGCTCATTCCACTGGTTCCATAGCACAGCATTTCGCTTTGTGCTTTCTTTAAAACCTCTTCCGGTAAAGCGGAAGGGCCGGCCGAAAAATTGTAAACTCTTTGCATTGCCTATTAATTATTGTTTAAAATATTGAGGCGCGAATTTAAACTTATCTAACGTAATTACAATCCTGCGCTGTCGTTTTTTAACAGTTATGCACATTTAGTGAATAAACAGCCGGGGGCACAATCCCTAAAACAGCCCTGTTCAATGTGGTTACTGCGCCGCAATGATGAACCCCATCAGCAATGTCCTGAAGTCTTTTACTGATTTACTTAAAGCTATATGCAGGTTAAAACGCTGTAAATTGATGTATCATGCGGGGAACAAAAATGATCGCACCGGTGATCAACGCTCCTATCGAAACGATCAGCACGGCGGCGGCGGCCAGGTCTTTTACGATCTTTATTTTTTCGTGATACTGGGGCGATACCACGTCGCAGAGCTTTTCAATAGCGGTATTCATCACTTCAGCCCCCATTACAGCAGCGATACAGGCAATAACCATTCCCCACTCACCCGCTGATATGCCCAGCCAGCAACCCAGCAAAACAGCGAGACCGGCCAACAATAAATGAATCCTGAAATTCTGCTCAGACCCGGCCACAGCCCTGAGGCCATTAGCTGCATAACCAAAGCTTTTCAGCATTTTTTTGATCGAAAACTGTTGTGCCATCGGCAACAAATCTACATATTTAAAGCCAGAGAGATATGGACGGCGGAAGAATTCCGCTTAAAATCGACGCCGGAATTCAGCCACCCCAGGTGTTGCACCCCGGTAATTCATGAATAATGATTTATTTTGACCGCAAATGGCCGATCTGATCAACCGTTGCATGTTCACATTAGCGCTTGTTTTTGGGTGCATTGTGGGAATATGCCAATCGAATGAAATAATATTAACCGGTAAAGTAACGGACAAAGAATCCGGCGCTGCACTGCAGGGCATCTCGGTGTATGTTAATAATACCACCTACAGCACTCAAACCGGCAAAGATGGAAGCTTCCGGCTCGCGGATATTCCTTTATCGAATTTTGAGCTTGTTTTTTCAGCTATCAATTACGAAACAAAAACGCTGGGTATCGACATCCGTACTCCTATCGCTCCCTTAAACATTCAGCTGCAGAAAAGCACTGCCCTGCTTAATGAAGTAGTGGTAACAGCAAATGTTGACAAAAATGGCTGGGCTTTATACGGCAAAACGTTCAGTAAAGATTTCCTCAGTTATTCTTCATTTGCCCGGCAATGCGACATTGTTAACTATGCTGCTATACGCTTCAGGCGCATAAAAAAGGATACTATTTTAAAAGCCTACTCGAAAGAACCGCTTATAATAAGAAATAATGCGCTCGGCTACGAACTTACTTACTGGCTCGATGAGTACGAACACCAGTTTGCCCGCCAGCTTGTATTGTATAAAGGCAATGCGCAGTTCAGCGAAATGAAAGGCGGTAAAAGAAAAACAGCGTACTGGAATAAAAACCGGCAAATAGCCTACCGGGGATCCCTCACTCATTTTCTCCGGTCTGTTTACGAGGGCAACGCCAAAGAAGAAGGGTTTGTCGTTAACCTTATAAAAACCGTCCCCTATAAAGACATCCATCTGTACCTGCCGGCTTTTACCGACAGCACCAGTATTCACAGCGCTGCTGCGATGACTGGTTTTATAGACAGTATGGATGCTTCCCGGGATAAGACATCAGCAGTATCGCAAGCCAATAATGCAGTTCAATGGCTGAGCGACAAACGGAACCGGATGCCTTTTATCATTTCAATTCCGGCTCCCGACCGGAGGGTACAAGCCTATTTCTTTGTAAAAAAGTCCGTGGTGTCTGATCATGTAGCTGTTTACCGGTTCGATGTAAAAGACACCGCAGCCGTGAAGCATATTCAATGGGAGACTGCCGGCACTATTATCCCCGATCAAAAAGCCCTGAACCGTATCAACGGTGATCCAAGTATCACTCCCCGCCAACGCGGAGATATCAAAGTTAAACTGTTTTACTCCCGACCCCTGAACACGAACCATTTTGTTACCCGCAGTAACAACCAGCTATTCCTTCAATTTAGCGATACCTGGCAAATCACCTATACCCGGGAGGAAAAAGACAAAGAATATATAAAAGAAAATGGGTTGCCAAACAATGATGCGGGTCACCAGGAATCTACGCTTAGCATGACAGGCCCCAAACCTGTGAAGATTTTACCCAACGGATATTATATGGATAGTTACAGTTTGATTACCGGCGCTTACTGGTCTTACGAAAAAGCAGATAAAATGCTGCCGTTAGATTTCGGGTCAACCCAATAGCCACCTATGGCTTATTGGGTTGGGCCGCCGGCTTTCCGGCCGGCACTGTTTTACTTTTCTTTTCCAGCTTCCGGGTTTCCGCTTCCAGCTCCAGGCTAAACAAAGCCATAGCACATTTACTGCAGCCCAATTCCGTGCCCAGTTCAAAAGCTTCACGGGCCATCTGCCTGTCGCCTATTGCTGCATAATAGCCGCCCAACACTTCATAACCATTGGTATCTCCCAGGTCAATAGCACGATATATGATATCCACAATCTCCTGGTTGGGCGCCTGCTTCTTCATTTGCTTTTTAGAATCAAACAATGTAGCTATTCCCCCTATATCTTCCAGGGTTTTCAAACCCGCATAATCCAAACAGGCCTTTGATAGCCCACTGTCACACAAATTCTTCAATGCATTTTCATAAGTGGTATCAGGACCTTCAAAAAGTAAGGAAAGCTCATTATCTCGTCTGTTGATACTATAGTACTGATACAACAAATCCGCTATCCTGTCAGACGCAACGGGGTCGGTACGTAAAGTTTCAACAGTGGTATCTTGCACTTTTTCCCAAACAGCACCGTTCACCCAGTTGGAAGCGCCGTATAATTGATCGCCTTTAATCACAAATTTGAAGATGCTTTTATCGGGGTATACGATCAGGCTGTCGTTTTTCTGAAAATAATAACCATTGCCCATTCCCATAATATCCACCCTGCCATTACCATCAAAAGTGAAATACCCGTACATCGCCGTATCGGAGCTGGCTTTAAAATAGCCCTGCAGCTCATTGGTGATCTTTTGCGCAGAAAGCGTTGGAATACCGACAGCGATAAAGGCTACCATTATGCATACAATCTTATTGCTCATCGTGCACTTTTATTTTATGAACTTGTTTAAACTTTCCCAATGTCGCGTCCCTATGGGACTCTAATAAACTCGTTCATCAGCGTTGTTACCTATGTAAAGTCCCGAAGGGACCAGATATGGATCGATAAAAAATACACTTACAAATATTAAGCCTAGCAGAGGCGATATATTATCATTCATTCTAAAAGTTTAAACCAATTCTATAACAAACAGGTACCAAAATTATTGTCAGAAATGACTTAAACACCCCTTCCCGCCGGTGGAGATACCGGCCAAGGCTATCCTCCGGTGTTTTACCAACCAGTCAGGAGCATTTCATATAAAATTAATGGCGGTTTATCATTATTTAAAATATGGAGGAATAAAAAAATGCGAGACATGGAGCCCCGCATTTTGAAATTTATTGACCGTTTTTTAAGCTTCATTCACCGCCGCTATACCCGGAAGGGTTTTACCTTCAAAAAACTCCAGCATTGCTCCACCACCGGTAGATACATAGCTTACTTTTTCAGCATATCCAAACTTATTAACAGCAGATACACTGTCGCCACCTCCCACTAAAGAGAATGCGCCGTTTTCTGTAGCTTCAGCTACGGCATCTGCAATGGCTTTGGTACCGCCCTGGAATTTCTCCATTTCGAAAACACCCATTGGCCCGTTCCACAAAATGGTTTTGGATTTCTTAATTACGTTAGCAAATTGTCCTCTCGACTCACCAGCGATATCCAGTCCCATCCAGCCTTCCGGTATATTATTGCTGGGCGCTTCTGAAGTATCGGCATCTGCCGCAAACTTATCTGCAATGAGGCTTTCACCCGGCAGGTGAATGCACACATTCTTTTCTTTTGCCTTCTCTAAAATTTCTTTAGCAGTATCCAAACGCTCTTCTTCACAAAGAGAAGAACCGATATTGCCTCCCATTGCCTTAAAGAAAGTATAGGCCATACCACCACCAATGATGATATCGGTAGCTTTATCCATCAGGTTTTCGATGATCAGTATTTTGTCGGAAACCTTCGCTCCCCCTAAAATAGCTGTAAATGGTTTTTGAGAATCGCTCAATACTTTTTGTGCGCTGTTTACCTCTGCTTCCATCAGCAAACCAAACATTCTTTTTTCTGAAGGAAAGAATTTTGCGATCACAGCAGTTGACGCATGCGCGCGGTGCGCCGTACCAAAAGCATCGTTTACATATACATCACCCAGCTTGCTTAATTTTTCAGCAAAGGCTTCGTCGCCTTTTTCCTCTTCTTTATAAAAACGGAGATTTTCCAGCAACAGCACCTGTCCTTCCGCCAGGGCATCAGCGGCAGCCCCGGCCTGTTCGCTAATACAATCATCGGCAAAGGATACCGGCGCGCCATCCAGCAGCTCGCTTAAATGTTTTACCAGGTGCTTTAATGAAAATTTATCTTCAGGCCCGTTTTTAGGACGACCCAGGTGAGACATTAATATTACTTTACCACCATCAGCCAATATTTTTTTGATGGTAGGTACCGCGGCCTTCATACGTGCATCGGAAGTAATTTCCAGGTTTTCGTTCAAAGGCACGTTGAAATCTACGCGTATCAGGGCTTTCTGACCCTTAAAATTATAATTTGAAAACTTTGACATAGTAATAAGTTGATACGTTTAAAGTTGAATAGTCGACCAAAAAAATGTTGCCTGGCCATGCGCTGGAGTACCCGTCCGAAGGACTCCTTTGAAGCGTGCCTGCCTTGTCGGCAGACAGGCGAAGCCCGCCTGTACCCAATGCGCAGGCAAACCCGATGTCATTGGATCCTACAGCCGGCCTTATAAACTAAAAAGCGGAACAAAAGGTTCCGCTCTCTAATTTTTTATCGCTATTATTTGCTTATCAATCCTGCAAAATACTTTACAGTACGAACCAGCTGAGATACATAGCTCATTTCGTTATCATACCATGATACGGTACGGGCAATATGCTTGTCGCCCACGTTCATTACTTTAGTTAAAGTAGCATCGAACAAAGAACCATAGCTGGTACCGATTACGTCGCTGCTTACGATTTCGTCTTCGTTATAACCGAAGCTTTCGTTAGCTGCGGCTTTCATTGCTGCGTTGATTTCTTCTGCAGTAGTGGCTTTACCCAGGATCACGTTCAACTCAGTGATAGAACCAGTGATCGTTGGTACACGCTGAGCGCTGCCATCTAATTTGCCTTTTAAGTTAGGCAATACCAAACCGATTGCTTTAGCAGCACCGGTGCTGTTAGGAACGATATTAGCAGAAGCCGCACGTGCACGACGAAGATCTCCTTTAGGATGTGGTGCATCCAAAGTGTTCTGATCGTTCGTGTAGGCGTGGATGGTAGTCATGATACCGATTTCGATACCATAAGTATCATCTAATACTTTAGCCATTGGAGCCAAACAGTTAGTAGTACAAGATGCACAGCTAATGATGGTTTCGCTACCGTCTAAAATATCGTGGTTAACGTTGAATACAACTGTTTTCAGATCGCCTGTGGCAGGAGCTGAAATAACAACGCGTTTTGCACCAGCAGTAATATGCGCCTGTGCTTTATCTTTATCTGTAAAGAAACCGGTGCACTCTAATACTACATCCACATCATGCTCACCCCATGGAATTTGAGCAGGATCTTTTTGTGCGTAGATCTTGATTTCTTCACCTTCTACTGTAATAGAATTATCGGTATAAGATACATTTTTATTGAAAGGGCCTTGTGCAGAGTCGTACTTTAATAAGTGTGCGAGTGTTTTAGGGCTTGTAAGATCATTAATGGCTACTACATCAATGCCTTGCTGATTGTAGATCTGACGGTAAACTAAACGTCCGATTCTACCGAAACCATTGATGGCTACTTTTACTGTGCTCATGATTTTTTAGTAATTTAATTTATAAGTACTTTTTTTGGAGGCGTGAAGTTAACGATTTTATGGGATTTAGTGTACCGGATACATCTTATTTTTTGTTCACGTGTAAAAGTGGAAAAACATTTTTTAAAAAAAGTTTTGGCTGTTACAAAACAGCAACCTATATTTGCACTCCCAAAACGGGTATGCCGCGTTGGTCAAGGGGTTAAGACGCATCCCTTTCACGGATGAATCACGGGTTCGATTCCCGTACGCGGTACGAAGGCCAGCTTTTCAGCTGGCTTTTTTTTATGCCCGCAAATGGAGTAACCGCTGATCAAAACCAAAAGTTGTGGATTATTCTCCAATGTCTCTACCACGCAGGTAGCCCGGGGCGTATCCAAATCGCTTTTTAAAAGCAAAGGAAAAGTGAGAGAAGTTCTCAAAACCCACTTCATAGCAAACGTCCAGAGGCTTTTTCTTCTTCTCAGCAAGCTGATAGTGTGCCAGCTCCAGCCGCTTTTGGGTTAGCCAACGCTGCGGCGTGGTACTGAAGGCCTTTTTAAAATCACGTTTAAAAGTGGTGAGGCTCCTGCCGGTAAGGTAACCGAATTGTTCCATAGGCAGGTTGAACATAAAATGCTTTTCCATATAATCTACGAGGCTGATCTTTCCTGGCTCTTCAAAATTGGCCAACACCTGATCAATCTCCTGGTCCAGGCTTCTGAGAATACTAATCGCTTCGGCGATTTTAATAGAAGCAATATCCCGGGGTATGTCCTTCATATCGAAATATGGGATAAGCGAGGCCAGGCAGCTTTCCAGCAAAGGATGATTACTGAAATGATAGATTTTCTGACACGCCAGCGACCGGGATTTTACATTCTTGCCGGCATAAAAATCCCTGAGCCTTTCTACCGATAAATGCATCACCACCGTTTTATGCGGCTGCCCTTCTTTAGGGTAGTTAATAATAGTGGCCAGCTGATTTCTCGGGATCAGAAAAATATCGCCTTTCCTGAAAAAATAGGTTGCATCTGCCTGCACGATCTTGGTTTCGCCACTGAGAAACCATACCAGCATATGCTGATCGAACATAATATCCGACTTAAAGAACTTATCCTCGTAACTGGAAAGCTTTATATCTTCGGTAATATACCGGGCACTGTATTCCATGTTCCTGTATTTAAAAGAAAGGGGTCATTGATTACAAAAATATCAAACAGATTGCTCCCCATGCACTAAAAAGTCGGCACCCGTAATAAGGGCAATTTTATCTTGAAGATTTTTCATCTTGTTTTTTAAAGGTTTGAACATTGCGCCAATCTTATATATCGAACTTTAAGCCCGTCATTTCTTCGGTCAACGTCCATAGCTTTTTGGCAGCGGCTTCGTCCAGAGAATAAGGATTCCCCCCCCTTTGATGAGAAATGTCTGAACAAAGCGGGGCAATATCGGCATCTTCACAATACACCCCTCCTATGTTGTTCAATAAGGAACTGGTAGCACACCAAATGGTTGTAGCAGCTCCCTGCGGAATGGTTTTTAATGCTGCAGCCACTTCAGGCAGCATATTACCCGCCGCATCTACAAAACCCATTTTTTGAAACAGCTCCAAAGGAGCTTCTCTTCCTAACTCAGTGCCGCCAATAGATCCGGGATGTACAGCATATACCCTGATATTGGATGCAAGGGCGCGATGGTCCAGTTCCATGGAAAAAAGATTAACTGCCGTTTTCGACTGTCCATAACCTTGTAAGGTTTCGTATTTGCGGTGACGAAAATTAGGGTCTTCAAAATTAAACGGCGCGAAATGATGCCCGTGGGAAGAAACATTGATTACCCTGGCGCCGTTTGCCTTTTTTAATGACGGCCATACTTTTGAAGTAAGGCGGAAAACTGCCAGGTAGTTAGTAGCCAGCTGCGATTCTATACCATTTGCATCCCTGCGCAGCGGCACCCACATAATGCCTGCATTGTTGATCAATAGATGCAAAGGTCTTCCAGAAGCAAGAAAACGGTTGGCAAATGCATCAATAGATGCCGGCGACATTAAGTCCATTGCTGTTATTTCTACATTAGGAATGTCCTGCAGATTTCTACCGGCCTTCTCTACATCCCGGGCGGGTACAATAACAGTTGCACCAGCTGCGGCCAGTGTGCGGGTTGTTTCCAGGCCAATACCGGTATTACCGCCGGTTACTATGGCTATTTTGCCGGTAAGGTCAATACCTTTAATTGCATCAGTAGTTGTTGATTTTGCGTTGAAGCCGGAACCGATTGGATGCTGTAAGGCTCCCTGGTAATTGTTTTGTTTCATTTTTAATTTGTGTTTGTTGAAACAAAAGTAGAACACCTTACACCCAGCCACTTTGTTGAAAAGGCCTAATTTACTTTGTTTAAAAGGCCGGCTCCTGCTTCCTTTCACGGATGAATCACGGGTTCGATTCCCGTACGGGTACGAAGGCCAGCTTTTCAGATGGCTTTTTTGATGCCCTGAACCGGAGCTTGATGCGCGCCGCTATGGCATCCGGTGTACCAACTATAACCGGGAT